>JBHPCX010000072.1:0-18330 GCA_042573485.1 Thermodesulfobacteriota bacterium
ATCAGCAGCCCAGATAACAAAGTTCTTTTCAAGTATAGTCTTGATGAAGGCGATCAGGTTACTTTTGAAATTGAGCAGGGTCCCAAAGGCCCATCTGCAACAAATGTACAAAGCAGATAAAATTTTGTACTGAAATTATAAGGGTGTTTCATTATCTTTGATGAAGCGCCCTTTTTTATTTTTAATTCCAGAGGGGCAGCAGAAAAAGTCTTTGTATAATTGCATATCGCCCCTGATCCCGGTTATATTGAGAAATTGAAGTTTGAATCTAAGCTATTGCCCGGAAAATAGTTTTCTGCTACAAAGAACCTTTCCAAATGATTAATCCCCACTAATATAATATAAAATTAATAATAAACCTCTAATAATTATCAATAACCAATGATCAATGATTGATTACTGCCACTTTTTTTATTTTTTAACAAATGAATACATATAGAATTATACCTCTAGTTGTTGGAGCAAATGAGACAGATCAAGGTGTAATGACCTATCTCAGGGATTATGGAAAACGTATCTGGATACCCATATATGTGTTTATCATCAAGGGTGGAGATAAGAATATACTTGTGGATACAGGTCTTGAACAGTTTATTGTACCTGATGACCTTGGAGAGAGGTATGGGTTTGAGGTGCTGGAGTTTGAAGAAGCCCTCAACAGGCATGATCTTACACCTGAAGATATTGATATGATAATACATACACATCTGCACAATGATCATTGTGAAAATGATTATAAATGTGTTAATGCGAAGGTGTATGTACAGAAAAAGGAACTGGAATTTTTACGTGATCCGCATCCTGTTGATCACCGGTATTATCCCGATATTCTTGATGATGTGGATGTGGTTGAAGTGGATGGGGGCGCCTGTATTGAAGATGGAATAGATGTTATTTTCACTCCCGGCCATTCGCCGGGGGGACAGTCTGTTTCTATAAATACAACCGAGGGGAGGGCCATAATTACAGGCTTCTGCTGTAATGATAAAAATTTTCCAAAAACCGGGCCCGCGATTGCTCCCGGAGTTCACCTTGATTTAATGGAGGCCTATGACAGCATTCAGCGAATAAAAAATATGGACGCTACAATCTTGCCGCTTCATGACCTGAGCATCGGAAGCATGAAAAGCATCCCCTAGTCTTTGTTTTTAAAAGAACATTATTTGCTGATGGATGAAATTCTATGCCCGTTGAAAGTCCCTGGATTTAGTTGAATAGCATAGCTTTTTGGCATAAATCAGGCGCAGGAGTTCGGAAGAGTGAGATAGGGACGCCCTTAACTTATTAACCCTGTTAAATGCTCCTTCGCAGCCTGCTGAGCGGATTTAACAGGATTAACATAAAAAACCAGAATGCGTCCAAAGGCATATTACCTAATATTATGAGCAGAGTAACACAGCCAAAAGAAACTAAAGGTAGTCTTAAGTGGATACAGGATGTTATTAATGATTGTCCTATATTGTTTAATAATACAATCCACCAGGCAGCCGGCTTTGGAAAATGGGAAGCTATTGAATGGCTTTCTCCCCGGGAAGATGATGAATATTCAGAGTATCGAGATAAGGAATTTCTTGATTTGTTGGAAATAGAACTTCCCTACGTTGAACTTAGTGAATTCTGGCCGTCATCCGGTCCCCAGTGGGATGCTCTGGGAAGGGCAGGGAACGACGCTTATTTTCTGGTTGAGGCAAAGGCCCATGTAACAGAAATGATAGTTTCCTCACAGGCGAAGTCTCCTGAATCAAAGACATTGATAGAAAAAAGCCTGAATGAAATACGGGCATACCTTGAACTGAATCCAGAATTTGATTTGACAAAAGATTTTTACCAGTATGTCAATAGACTTGCGCATCTTTATCTATTAAGGATACTTAACAATGTTCCTGTTTATCTGGTGTTTGTGTATTTTTTAAATGATTATACTCATGTTCCGACAAGCAAGCCGGAGTGGGATGGTGCACTCAATTTAATGCATTCACTTCTGGGTACGGAAGGACACAACCTGTCAAGGTATGTCATCGATGTTTTTATTGATGTTAGAAATGAGGAAATGGAATGAATGGATTAAAATTGGGTTTGGGAAGTATCATGTTAATAGCTTTTTTGTTAGGGAGTAATAATGTTCTTTCAGGAGAGTTAATATGGGAAACCACAAGGAAGGCAGCTTATTTAAAGGCAGTATCTGAAAAAAAGAAGATATTGCTTTTTGGCGGAAGAGGCAGCTGTGGCAATTGCAGGTATATGAGAGATAAAGTTTTTGAAGCCATGAAGCCTCCAATCAAGACTATACTTGAAAAGAACTTTGTTATCTGGGCTGCTGATGTGGACAGGAGCAGAGAATGGTATCCTTATGTAAGAGGAATGAAAGAGTTTGACTTACCTATTATTTGTGTAATTGACCCGAATAAAAATAATATCTATGAAGACCGAACCACGGGAAGACAGGATATCCCTGATTTTTACTCTCGCTTACTGCTATATGTTGAGAGGTGAGTGTTCTGTCCATATAATGATCAATTATCATTGACCAATTAGCAATAAACAATCAGTAGAATAAGCTAACAGACTTATCAAAATTGGAGTAAAAGATGAGAATTATCAGGGCGGTAATGCCCTTTGTTATCCTGGTCTTCTTACTGGCTTCCCATGTTACACAAGCTGAAAAGCAGGGACAAAAGATTATAACTTCACATGGCCTGACTCTTTTTGGTGATCTGAAATATGGGCCGGGTTTCAGTCATTTTGAATATGTCAATCCTGATGCCCCAAAAGGCGGTGTATTTACATATGCGAGTACCTTCTCACTGGATAATCTCAATCCTTACTCACTTACCGGATCTCTCCAGCCGGTTTTTATCTATGAAACCCTCATGGTGAGAAGTGAGGATGAACCGACATCACTATATGGTCTTGTTGCTGAAACAATTGCTTATCCTGATGACTACTCCTGGGTAGAGTTCAAACTTCGGGACAGTGCCATGTGGCATGACGGAAAATCCATTACCGTCGAAGATGTCATTTTTTCCGCAGAAATTCTGAAAACCAGGGGCAGCCCGGTATGGCGCAATTTCTTTAAAGATGTAGAAAAGGTCGAAAAAAAAGGTTCTAATTCTGTTCGCTTTATCTTTTATGAACCCATTGATCGCAGTATGCTCCACGGTATAGCCTCCGCCTGCCCGATTCTGCCGAAACACTACTGGAAGAACCGTGATATATCTAAACCGAGCATGGATATTCCATTGATGAGCGGACCCTATAAAATAACAAAAGCAGAGGCAGGGCGTTTTCTTGTCCTGGAACGTGTCAGAGATTACTGGGGCATGAATCTGCCTGTCAACAGGGGCAGGTACAATTTTGACACAATACGTATGGATGTCTACCGTGATCTCACTATCGCGTTCGAGGCATTTTTAGCAGGGAATGTAGATTTCAGAATGGAAAGACAGCCGGGCCAATGGACATCAGGCTATGATGTTCCGGCAGTCCGGGATGGCCGGATTATCAAGGAGCGTCTTGAATCAAACAACATCGCAAGGTACACCGGGATCTACTTTAACCTTCGCAGGGTAAAATTCCAGAATCCTAAAGTACGTGAAGCCATCAGTTATGCTTTTGACTGGGACTGGGTTAACAGGAATCTCTATCATGATTTTTACGTCCGCCTCAGAAGCTATTTTGATAACAGCGATCTGGCAAATCAAGGTTTACCAAGCCCGGAAGAACTGGAATTGCTTGAGCCATTTAAGGGCCAGCTTGATCCCCGTGTATTTACACAGGAATATAATCCCCCGAGAACAGACGCTACCCAGGCGTCCCTGCGCGGGAATCTTCGCAAGGCGTCTCTTTTGCTCAAGGAAGCAGGTTATGTAAACCAGGACGGCAGACTTCTCTCCAGGGAAGGAAAACCTATGGAAATAGAGATACTGCTAAATGATCCATCCATTGAACGAATGTATGGCTCTCTGGTAGCTAACCTCAAACTTCTCGGTATAAACGCACGCATGAGAATGGTCGACAGCACTGAGTTGATGCAGAGAATGAGGACATTTGATTTTGACATGATGAATAGTCTAGATATGCCGCGATCCATATCTCCCAGCAGCAGCGAACACAGAAATTATTGGGGATCAAGATACGCAGATAAGGAGAATGGATTAAATTATATAGGGATTAAGAGCCCTGCTATCGATGCCCTGATCGAAAATCTGGATTTCGCGAAAGACCGGGCTGAAAAGGTAGCTGCGGTGCGCGCCCTTGACAGGGCATTGGTGTGGGGTTTTTATTCCATTCCCCTGCATTACTCACCTGATATTCCCATTGCCTACTGGGACCGTTTCGGCCGTCCCGTGATTAAACCGGAATGGATACGGTACCTGATGGTCTTAACCCCGAATAGCTGGTGGATAGACCAGGAAAAAGATGCCGCGCTCAAAAAGGCACGCGGATTTAAACAGTGATCAATTATCAACGAATTTAAAAAATAGGAGGAAGTATTAAAATGAAATTCTACAGGCTCATGTTATTTTCTTTACTGTTCTGTCTTGCTTTTCCATTAATGTCAAATGCTGATCAACTTGAGGACGCTAAGGCTGCTATTAAGAGTGAAGATTATATAAAGGCAAAAAGAATACTTAACTCTTTAGCTAACGAGAATAACGCGGAGGCTCAGAACCTCCTGGGCGCTCTTTATGTCAATGGGCAGGGAATTGATAAGGATATTACCAAGGGTTTGTCATGGATAATGAAGGCCGCTAAACAGGGACATAAGGCTGCCCAGATGAACGCGATTAAGCTGTGTATGGACATTGGGAGCCAGGGCGATACATCAGCAATGTTTAATGTGGGATATATGTGTCTTAAGGGCTGGGGAGGAGAACAGGATAAAGATGCGTGCCTAAGATGGATGGAAACTGCCGGAAAGATGGGCCATGCAAAATCAGTTAAGACACTTATCAGGATATATACAGAAGGTATGTTCGGTGTTGCTCCCAATGAAGAAAAGGCAGCCTACTGGAGTAACATGACTGAAGCTTTTGCTGCCGGTATTGATGGTAAATATTGAATCTGTTCTTTTAAATTTAAAAATCATTAAAAGAGGTTAATCATGAAAGGTATTTTGAAAAACAGAGTTGCCGTTATTACCGGTGCAGGAAATGGACTGGGTAAAGCTTATGCTATAGGTATGGCAAGGCAGGGAGCCAGTATCGTTGTAAATGACCTGGGGACCGGTTTTGACGGGGAAGGGAACTCAAACGATGATGCAGATAAAGTAGTTAATATGATCATGGAAGAGGGCGGTGACGCTGTGGCCAACTATGACAGTGTGGCAGTGGAAGATGGGGCCAGGAATATTATCAAAACTGCTATTGATAAGTACGGACGGATTGATATTCTCGTGAATAATGCCGGAATAATCAGGGGTGGATTTATTTATGAGATGAGTATTGCTGACTGGGATGCCATGATAAAGACTCATCTTTACGGCACTTTTTTCTGTACACATGAAGCTTCGGTTATAATGAAGGAGCAGAAATATGGACGTATTATTAATACATCCTCCCATAACGGCCTGGGTTTGAAAGGCGGATCTGCTTATTCAGCAGCAAAAGAGGGCATTACCGGGTTTTCACGCTCTGTTGCCAGGGATATGGCACCCTTCGGTGTTACATGCAACACTATTCGTCCCATAGCCGCCTGGCGAGGCGCGGTAGTAAAAATACAGGAATTCGAGGAAAAACGAACGGAAGATGTTGCTGTGCTGGTAATCTACCTGGTGAGTGAGGCCGCTGACCATATCAACGGTTGTATCTTTGAGGTCTATAACGGGCATGTGGGTATTTACGAAGAGCCCCCGCCAGTAAAACAGGTGTTATGGAAAAATGGGCATTTTACATCTGATGAGTTGGCGGAAGTAATCCCTCAAACCTTGACTAAAGGCAGGGTTCGTGACGACTTTCCCAACACACTTCCCTTTTCATTGACGCCTCCCGAAGAGTCATAAATAAAAGAGGGGATGTCCATAGGTAAGTAAAACAAAAAGAACCAGAAGAAGTTATTAGGCCATAGTTTCATTTTAGTTGGTAATCACAATTAATATTAAGTAGAATTAGAGTGTTGATTTTGGCAAGAAGTCCGCACCTTTGCCTGATTCAAAATATTTTAGTATACTGTTTCTAATCTTAATTCACTTAAAATTCATACATAATGCAAGTATCCTTGACTGCTATACAATAAACCGTTCTCATTTTTATTAAATGCGGAGGTTTTTCTAATGGAAACAAAACCCACCTATGAAGAATTGGAACAGAAGGTTAAGGAATTAGAGAAAGAATCTGTCGAACGCAAGCTGGCAGAGGAGGAGCCTGCGGAGAGTGAGAGAAAATTTAGAGAGTTGGCTGAGAACCTTAGTGAGTTGGTTTACCGAGCCGATCCGAAAACATTAATGGCAACGTACATAAATAAGGCTGTAGAAAGCTTTTATGGTTATACCGTGAATAAGTGGCTTGAAGATCCAAGTTTGTGGGAGAGTTCAATTCACCCAGACGATAAAGAAAAAGTACTTGCTGAATTATCCGAAACCCAACACATGATGGAGAACAAGATCATTGAATATCGTATAATAAAGAAGGACAACACGATACGATGGGTAGAAGACCACGTAAGTTGGGAAAAAGACCAAACGGGAACAGTAGTATCAATGAATGGTGTGATGTATGATACCACCCATCGCAAGCAGGCGGAGATCGAAATCAGAAAAGCATATGATGAGCTGGAACAAAAAGTGGAAGAGCGTACTCTTGAGCTGACCAAAGCAAACGAAGAACTCAAGCGGGAAATAGGAGAGAGAAAGCGAGGCGAGGAAGCGCTGCGAGAAAGTGAGGAGACATTTAAGGCTATATTCAACAACGCAGGAGTCGGTATCATTTTATCTGATAAAGACATGAATTTGATTATGGTCAATGATCGCTTTTCACAGATGTTAGCTATGAGCAAAGATGAATTATTAAAATCATCTATAAAAGAATTCACACCTCCGGAAAATATTAATTCAATTCAAAAACGTTTAAAATCATTTTTCCAAAAAGAAATTGATTCCTATCGAATAGAGCGGAATTTAATTCGTAACGATGGCAGTATTATCTGGGTAGATTTATCTGTATCACCTATTCTAGATGCAGATGGCAACATTGTAGGTTCTATTGGAGTGAATGTTGACATCACAGAGAGAAAAAACCTGGAGGAGCAACTTCGACAGACCCAAAAAATGGAAGGTATTGGCACATTAGCTGGTGGAATAGCTCATGATTTTAATAATATATTGTCCCCTATACTGATGCATTCTGAAATGATTATGGAAGATCTTCCATCAGGCGACCCTTTAAAGCATGATGTTAAAGAAATCTATAAAGCAGGTAAGCGAGCTAGGGATCTTATACAACCGATCCTAACCTTTGCACGGAAAAGATTAGAAGAAAGAATAGTACTTAAATCATCACATATAGTTAAAGAAGTCGTAAAATTCCTGCGCTCAACCATACCTACTACTATTGATATCCAGTTTGATAAAAAGGCAGAGCATGATACGGTTCTGGCAGATCCAACACAGCTAAATCAAATAGTCATGAATCTTTGCACAAACGCTGCTCATGCCATGAGAGAAAAAGGTGGCTTGTTAGAAGTAATTCTCGATAATGAGGATATTTCGGTAGATAAAGCAAAAAGATTTATTCATTTAAAACCCGGACAGTACATAAAGCTGTCTGTAAAAGATAATGGAACAGGTATAGCTCCGGATATTAGAGATAAAATATTTGAACCATATTTTACTACCAAAGGTGTTGGAGAAGGAACCGGTTTTGGACTGGCAACTGTCTACAGTATTGTTCGAAACTATGGTGGGGATATAATTGTTGAGAGCGAAGTTGGAAAAGGTTCAACTTTTAATGTTTATCTACCTTTGGAAAAAACTGAAGCACAAGACTTAAAAGAAGATAGCATAGAGATTCCAAAGGGAAATGAACACATTCTATTCGTTGATGATGAGGAATCTATCGTAAATATCATGCAGAAATCGCTTGAAAAACTTGGTTACAAAGTAACAGGCAGGACAAGTAGTGTAGAAGCCCTGGAAGCCTTCCGCAATAATCCGAATAAATTTGATCTTGTTATTACAGACATGACAATGCCAAATATGACAGGAGAGGATCTGGCTAAAGAATTAATGAACATTGAACCTGATATACCTATTATTTTATGTACAGGTTTTAGTGAAAAAATTAATGAAGAAAAGGCCAAAGAAATAGGTATCAGCTCTTTTGTTATGAAGCCAATTATCGTGAGTGAAATAGCAACTACTATTAGAAATGTTTTAGATCAAAAAGAATGAGAGAACTTATAGGTGTTGATTACATCTGGTAGTTGTAACCTTTTTGAGTGTCGCAAAAGTGCATATAACGATAAGAAATCCACACTTATTGCATAGATCAGGGAAGTCTAAGCGTTTGAAAAAGTTATGATAAGTAAATCAAGTTGTAAAGAATAATTTTGATTTATTATATTTCAGTGAGGTTATCAAGAAAGTTTTTTAGATGGTGATTTTACTAATTTTATAACACTGTAAAAGAAAGGAGAAGAATTATGCGAAATCTTGGAATAATATTAATCTGTCTTTCTGCTTTAGGTTTTGTTTTAGCCGTAATCTCAAATTTTACAGGCCAAATCGCAGGAGTTTCTCCAGAGGGTTTTTCTAGAGGGTGTACCAATCTTGCACTTATCGCCATAGCGTTGTCTGTGTCTTGTAAGTGTGAAGAGGGTAACAAGGGAAGTGAAGAATAGTCTGGGGGTTCGATCATGGCGATCTAAGACTAGCGATGGAGATGAAAAGAGCAAGACATTGGTGTTGATTAGAATTGGTAGTCGTAACCCTTTTAAGTATAGCAAAAGTGTTGACTTGATCTGGTAGTTGTAACCTGTTGGAGTATCCCAAAAGTGCGTATAACGATAAGTAGTGCGCCACGAGGCTGCACAAGAGATGAGGGTAGGTCCCTCGGAGTCGGTTTACAGGAGCAGGCTTCAAACCACCTCAAGCTGCTTCGGTCAAAAACCGCGGTAGTGAGCATTGAGGAAAAGGTTCCGCAATGATGGGATCAGGTATGGATCAGGGAGTCGAGCGAAAGCGAACCATCCGATGAGGTGTCGTAACGTTAAAAGACGATGTCGAAACTGGTAGCTACTTACTGCCACAATAAGTTCAGGGGGAACCTGTTTACTGCCTGGACGGCATCCGGCATAAAGGTGGCGAGAACCTGATCTGGGCTCTTGTGGGGAACGTGGGAACCTGTCCCTGATGTTAAGGGAGGAACGCAAATGGGCAGACCCCATGAGCGTTAGAGTACCAATGCAGGGTAACAGGGGCGGACTAACTCGTAGTAGTGATGAAGTCTCTGTAATGGAGATGGAGCGAAGGGGTTAGCTTATCCTGTCTTATTTGGCAGTCAACCAGAAATGGGAGGAGCTGTTTAAATAAGACAAGGTCGGTAGAGGAATTGATCTATTAACTGGATATGAGGAGCCGTATGACGGGAGACTTTCACGTACGGTTCTGTGAGGGGCTGGGGGTGAAATTCCCCCGGTCTACTCGACTTGTTGCAAAGGAAGTTCTTGGAAAGTTCAGGATCATTTGGGTAGTCTATAATTAACAGCTAGTTTAGATTACAGTTACTAATCTTAATTTTTATCTTGTGAAATCGAATTTAACATTGTGGCAAGAAGTCAAAATTACAGATAACTTGCCAGAATGTCAGATGTACCTCTTTCTGAGGTTCATAGCAGTGATCGCAGGTTTCACCCCCATTCCTTCATATACAATATGTTGATATACGGTTAATGATTACTTCTGATATTATTGAAAGGTAAAGCTTGGCTATAACTTAAGAATTTTGAAAATATCTATCCCAATCGCCATCATAATAAAGAATACATCTCATCCAAAAATTTCCAGTAGGGTTTTTATGTTTTAATATGTTTGGATGAACTTGACACATTTACCTAATTTCATTATAAATATAAAAATTCATTTCTATATGTTGCATTCTAACAGTTATTACTCAAGCTTTAAAACAGGTTTAAACATCTAAACACTAATAGGTTTACCTTACTTAAGGAGACATATTTATGGAATGTATAAATCATGCGGGAGTAGAAGCGACCAATCGTTGTGCCGGCTGTGCGGAGGCTTTTTGTGACAACTGCCTTGTTGAAATGAAAGGACAGAAGTATTGTGCTAAATGTAAACAAATGGCAATAACCGAATCACCTCCGCAAGTTGAAGAAGGCACCATTCCTTGTAAAGAAGCAAGCGAAGCCCTCAAGTATGCGATACTAGGTATTTTTTGCTTTGGAATTATTCTTGGACCAGTAGCTATCTCGAAAGCTAACAAAGCAAAAAAAATGATAGAAAAAAATCCTCAACTAACAGGTTCTGGGAAAGCCACGGCCGCTATGATAATCGGCATTATTGTGTCGATTCTCTGGGTATTGGGTGTAATTAGCAAAATAGCAAATCAGTAATTTAGCATATAAAAACAGTTATTTCTCCCATAAAATTAGCTGGCTCTTTGTTGGTTTTTGGATTCACCTTTGTATACGAATTTTTATGAATCCATGAATAGTAATATTTAAGCACCTTTCTGAAATATGAGGGTATAATATGAAGATTATTTGTCCGGATTGCACTGCATCATTAAAAGTAATCGATGATGAGAATGTCCATTGTTCACCGGAATGTGGGGGTAATTTCAAAGTTCTATTTTCCCGGAAGAAACTAGAACCAGAAACACCGGAAAAGGAAGTTGATAATCAACTTGCGGATCCAGAGGTTGCAGGTAAAATGTGTTCAAACCATCCTGGAATAAGTGCCTGGACAACTTGCCACAGATGCCAGTCTCCTATCTGTAAGACATGCGTTTTTACATTTTATGAAGACTACAATCTTTGCCCAGCTTGTGCTTCAAGCAGTGACAATACGATGTCACCAAGACGTCGAAAAAATATGATAAAATCGTTCGTTTTTGCAGGCATCTGTACTATTTTTTTTATAATTTTTTTCATAGCCATGCAATCTATTCAAGACGAGGCTGCTTCTGAAGGAATAGCGACGGTACTAGGTTTAATTATTTTAATCACAGGGATCACGGGGATGAGTTTTGGTTTCAGTGCCCTGGATAAGCGATTGAAAAATCCTGTTTCCCTTTGGTTCGCTACGATCTGGAATATAGCTCTCGTGGGAATTTACATACTACTATGTATCATAGGATTGTTCATGTTATAAAAGAAAATCAGATCCATTTACTATTATGGGATTCACATAATATAAAGTTGATACCATATAGGAGAATATTTGATGGGAATGAAAATATCACGTTCCGGATTAGTAGAAAAAACCAATCTTACACTGAAAAAAGATGGTATTGTCTTTTATCAATCCGGTGCAATTTCCGGTTCAAAGAAAAAATTCAAATTCCATGAAATTGATTACATTTTAATTTCAAAAGATAATAATCTGTCCTTTCAGGTTGGCAATGAAGTATTTACGGTTAAAGTTAATCCTGATAATAAAAAGCACAATTTGGCTATTGAACATCTAATAGAAGCAACCAAACAGACAGTATAAAAGTGGGGTTAGACTAATGAGTAACTTGCACATACGTGTTACTGATGTCTCAGGAAGTTTTAGTAATGACGTAGAAACGCCGAACGATGTCTCTGTCGAACGTATTATCGCGCTTCTTGTAGAACGTATGAATTTGCCTCTTAACAGCCCGGACGGACAGATAATGATTTATAAACTACACCACCGTAGAACCGGAAGACAACTTTTAGATGACCAAACCTTTGCTGAAGCAGGTGTTATGGATGGTGATGAAATCCGTTTGCAACCGGAAATTACCGCTGGAATAGCATCGCCTGATTGATGTCAGATACTATAAAAACGCCTATCCTTATTAATGAAGACCGTTATTCGCGTCTAGAAGCGATTTCATGGTGGGATCAATCCCTGCTTCAAAAAGCACATATTCTAGTTGTTGGGTCCGGAGCGCTTGGCAATGAAATAATAAAGAATTTAGCCCTTTTAGGAGTCCGACATCTGGTCATAGTCGACAATGATCGTATAGAAAAAAGCAATTTGACACGGTCGGTTCTCTTTCGTGAATCAGATGAGGGATTATTTAAAGCAGAATGTGCTGCTCGCAGCATGAAGGAAATTTGCCCCGAAGCTAAGCCAACGGCGCTGAATGCAAATGTGGTTTCGGATGTGGGATTAGGCTATTTTCGCTGGTCGCAAGTTATTATCGGAGCATTAGATAATCGTGAAGCACGAGTTTTTGTTAACTCGGCTTGTTCTATGTTAGGACGTACCTGGTTTGATGGTGGTATCGAAGTCCTTCACGGTATTGTACGTGGATTTAGCCCCCCTGAAACTGCTTGTTACGAATGTACCATGAGCCAGGCGGACTGGAATCAAATTAACCAACGCCGTTCATGCTCTTTGCTGGCAAGGAAACTAGTGTCTGTAAGTGGGACACCAACTACACCAACTACAGCTGCTGTTATTGGAGGAATACAGACTCAGGAAGTAGTTAAGCTGTTACACGGATTATCATTCATGAACGGAAAGGGTTATTTTTTTGATGGGTTAGCCCATGACTCATACACAATAAACTACCAGATCAAATCTGATTGTGGTTGTCATGAGTCTGCGCTAGATGTACTTGCTAATGAGGACGTAACATCAAACACTCCGTTACGAGTTCTCTCTGAAAGGGCTGAACAGAGGCTGGGAGGTCTCGATTCCATTGATCTCGGACGGGAATTGGTTCGCAGGCTTAAATGTCCTGAATGTGGTAGGGAAGAGGAAGTATGGAAGTCAGTAGAGAGTATTACAGCTGAACAGGCTGTCTGCAAAAGTTGTGGAGCAGAATCTGTACCAGTTTTTTTGCATTCCTTAAAGCCAGATAGTATGTTGCTTAACAGGTCGCCACGACAACTCGGGTTACCCAAATGGGACATAATCTGGGCACATTACGGAAACTCAAGTATTGGCCTGGAAATATCCGGTGATAATCCATTTTATGAAGACGGCAAGAACAACAGCTGATGGATAGAGGTTATAATCAGTATGAGTAAAAAAAGAAAAAAAAAGGATCCTATATCTAAGTCTATTAAAACCGGTATAAATGAACCTCCTGTCACTGACATTTATATTTCGAGTAAATCCCAACCTAAAATAAATCAATCCACCTATCGCCTGTTTCCTGGTCCCAGAAGCGCTGTAGCGACTCTTCGAATAGCTTTTAATAAAACAGCATACGCTGATTTAATTTCTCACTCTAAAAGTTCATTGGACAATGAAGTTTGCGGGGTATTAGCCGGGCACATCCATCATGATGAATCGGGTGATTTTATATTTGTTCATACCATAATACCTGGCGAGAACACTCTTCAGAAAAGCACAAACGTAACTTTCACTCAGGAAACCTGGAACAAGATACATCAGATACTTGAAGATAAATACCCTGAGATGCAGATACTTGGATGGTATCATACGCATCCTGGCTTCGGTACTGAATTCTCTGAAATGGATATCTTTATCCAGCAGAATTTTTTTCCACTTCCCACGCAAATCAGTCTGGTGAGTGATCCATTGAGCGGTGAAGTAGCTATCTGCATTAATAGCGATAATGGTACGGAAATGATAGACCGCTTCTGGGTTGATGGACGCGAGATCAGATGTAGAACAAAATCACCTGCAGCAGGCAATGAAAAACCTGATAACAGTCACTTATCGGAGGATATTCATAGCTTAGAGAAAAGACTGAACCAATTCATCCAGGATTCAGTTGACAGGCGTCACCAGCAATCTTCATTCCTGACATTTATAACAATCAGTATTTTAATAATAATCGTAATGTTTATCGGGTTTAATCTTTATAAATCTTATTTTTCAGAAAAACGTGATCCGGTTATGCAGAATTTTGGATCTGTTCCCCTTGCAATCCAAGTTGATGATAAAACAGTATTAATGCAGGTTAGTTTTCAAGGTTATGTGATAAATGAAAACCCGAATAAAGATAACCAGGAGATACCTGTCACGGATTTTGAAAAAGAAAAATCCTCCCAAGAGGAGAGTTCCGGAGGAAACCAATAATGGATCATTTATCTAATAGCCCGGATCGATCGATTAAGATTACACGGGATGAAGCAATGAGCTCTCATGTCGATGATATTCTGAACAGGCAGAAAAATCTGATTGGGGAAAGACGAGTGTCCTCTGACAAGCGAAGTGTCTGGTATCTTCAGAACTGGTTTCTGTTTGGACTCGCGGGTGCTTTAGCTGCGTTTATAATGTGGGCTCTTTTAGAACCATATTATGATGATCTAATTTATATCCAGGGCAGAATTGAAGAAATAAATCTTACTGAGCCTATGCCAAGCCGCATCACTTCAGGTAATCAGATTTTTGAAATACCTCAGACAGGGTATGGCTGGATTACAATCAGGGGACAGCGTATCTGGCTTTCTAGTACAATCAAACATTACCACAACAGTAAGGTGTTATCAACCGGCCTTCCCGAGATTAGAAAAGGCCAGGAGGTGGGAGTTTTCCTTGAATATTTTTCGATATACGATACTGGTCGAGCGATAGCAACACATATAGATCCTGCACCCCAATATCCACCACCTGAGAAGGCTACTCTGAGTTTGACTGATTTAAACAAGCGCGAAAGCTTATTGAGTTTTATTTTGTTTCCATTAATCGCCGGTATAATTGGCCTGGCTATAGGTGCTGTTGAAGGACTAATCTGTAGAAATTTTGGCAGAGCGATAATAGCTGGTCTGATTGGAATGCTTGTCGGGCTTTTGGGAGGATTAATATCTCTGATTCCTTCCTCAATTGTTTACCAATTGATGAATAATTTCGCCATGAATCAGGCCGCTGAATCAAATGCGTTATCCGGAGCAGCCTTTTTTGTCCAGATGACCGGGCGTTCTATCGCCTGGGGTTTGGCAGGCATTGCTATGGGACTCGGACAGGGAGTTGCCCTCCGATCCGGTCGACTGCTTTTATATGGATTAATGGGTGGAGTAATGGGCGGATTGATTGGTGGATTATTATTTGACCCTATTGATATGATTTTTCTCAATCCTGATGATCCTAGTGCCCACTGGAGTCGTATGACTGGGTTTACTGTTATCGGCCTGAGTGTCGGAGTTATGATTGGTATAGTTCAGCTACTGGCAAGGGATGCCTGGTTGCGAATGACCCATGGTCCGCTTAGTGGTAAAGAATTTCTTTTTTTCAAGGACAAAATGATCATCGGCGCCTCTCCCAAATGTGAAATATATGTTTTTAACGACCGCTCTGTCTCTGAGCAGCACGCGATATTGCGTGTGGTAGGGGATAGTTTTGAAATAGAAAGTTTAGTCAAAGATAGGCCTGTCGTTGTGAATAACAGTGCCATAACTCGCTCTCGGCTAAACCATGGAGATCAGATAGCTATTGGTAACACCATATTTCTTTTTGAAATGAAACAAAAGTAATCTTAAGAGTATATTGAAATTGGAAAAAATTATCCAACCTGATCACTCTGATACAACAGGCAATAAATCAGATATATTATGTGCTTTCTGCCAATCGGGTATACTTCCTACGGATACTCATATTTTCCATTGCCCTGATTGCAATGCCCTGTACCATGCTGATTGCTGGCAGGAAAACAGGGGGTGTGCAGTTTATGGCTGTCCCCAGACACCTGATACCGAGCAATATAAATCCGTAGAGATCCCCGTATCCTATTGGGGGCAAGAAGACAAGCAATGCCCAGACTGCGGAAAGGTTATACGCGCAGCTGCAGTTCGGTGCCGATATTGCGGTACTGTCTTCCCTTCTGCAAATCCAATGGATGTGAAAACATATACTAGAATTAATGAGAATAATCGCCGATTTCCTCAGATGCGCAAGTCTGTTATCTGGTTACTTGTTTTTTGCATGACACCTTTAAGCGCACCATTTGCAGCTATTATTGGTTTAATATGGTATAGGGCAAGGCGAACGGATGTTGTTGCCATGCCTGCGCCCTATCCAGGGATCTGTAAATTTGGCATCTTTGCTGCAGCCGGGCAAACCATAATAATGATTTTGATGCTTATGCTGTATAACTTTTTTAACTAGAATAATTCCGGGGAGATCCATATGTCACCTCGTATTCGAAGATTGAATGCTGACTACAACTACATCAGTACAGTTTACAGGGATCATCCCTATGTAAAATTGATTGAGACAGAAGGAGTCCCCCCAGAAAAATATACTTTTGAATTTAATGTAAAAGGATTGGTGCCTGAGAAACAGGGGGCAGGATATTCGGTATCCAATCTCCATAGAGCTGAAATATTTCTTCCAAGGGAATACCCGCGTCGACCACCATTCTGTCGTATGGTTACACCGGTCTTTCACCCTAACATTGATCCTCAGAAAATCTGCATAGGAGACCATTGGAGTGCCGGTGAGTCGCTTGCCCACCTGATTATTCGTATTTGTGAAATGATTTGTTATCAGAGTTATAATATAAAAAGTCCACTGAATGGTCGCGCCGCAGCATGGGCTGAAAAAGAACTGGAGCAACTGCCCCTTTTAAAAAATGATTTAAGAGTTGGATTGTGAAAAAAAGTAGAGATAAAATATTACTCGGTTTTTTTTTTATGTCTCTGTTTCCTGTATCGTGGCTGTTCTGGCCTGTTCAACTCTATGATAATCAGAATACCTGTTGTTTTCGATTGATTACTTCAAAACCCTGCCCCTTTTGTGGCCTGACCCGAGCTTTCGCAAGTGCAATCCATGGAGATTTCAGGTCTGCCTTTGTCTACCACTGGTTTTGGTGGTTGGCAGTTATTATCCTTGTCATTGGTGGATTCATTTTAATATTTGATGGTATTACAGGTACACGGAGAACTGAAAAGATACTCGAAATGGCCTCCCCAATAAAGTATTTTATTATTTTTATTTTGATAATTTTTATGCTTTATAGATTCTAACTTTCAAATAACATATTAGAAACATTTAAATATGACTGACAATACCTTTGTTGAATAACATGTGAACAATTTGGAAAAGAATTATTCAGTGGATAATACTATATATCAATCAAATTTTTCAGATATTAAAACGTCTGCCAACAAACAATACCCCTCCTGCCATGCATCACAAAACTCTATAGAAAATGAATGTCCTCATTGTAGTAATGGCCCCGCTGATGTTGAGGTATCTATTTCTATAAAAGAAACTCTTACTCTAAAAATTGTGGCTTTAACGTATCTTGCATACATATTTGGGAACATAATAATTTCTTTTTTAGCAGGCATCTATGTTGGATTTTTCGGATCTGCTATTGGTGCCTCTTTTGAGAAGGTAAAAATATTAGCAACTTCAGTGTCCACATTTACACAACTCTTTTTTTGTCTTATATTAACACTTTATTTATTAATAAAATACAATATTATTTTTTTTTCAGACTCCTGGAAACTCAACCTGTCACGTAACATAAAGATAGGCATAAAGTGGTCAATCCCATACATTGTTCTATTCTTTTTTACTTTCTTAATTCCCGAAAGCCGTATTAATCATAAGAACTTTTATTTTTCACTGATAGAGCGTTCATCGGAAAATATTACCGTTACAATCATTATCCTGACTTCTTTAATGCTGCTGGTAGCCTCTTTTTTAGAAGAGTTAATATTTAGGGGGATTGTTCAGAAATATCTTAACCAACATATAACACCCGGAAAGAGTGTATTAATAACGGCAAGTATTTTTATGCTATCACACGCAGTATTGTTGTTAAGATCCTTAATAGATTTCAAAGGTTTTGTGATGATTTTTATATTAGGCCTCTTTACTGGATATGCATACAACAGATCTAATTCCTGTATTTCTTCTTTTATTCCACATTTGGTATTCAACCTTAGATATATTATTATTATTCCATTAATGTTGATATAACATATGTTGATCTGAATTTGGAAAGGGATAATGGCTAAGTTCTGATAAAATCAATAATACTTCTGATATAAACTTTCTAGAAATGGGCGGTACTACCACATATTGTGGTTTAGATAATCGTTGTAAAATTACAGATCACTTGCCAGTATATAAAAATTTAAAAACTCTTAAAAAATCTTGGATATCTTAAATATATATGGATCGGCCAATATTGTGATTACTGCTGAGACTGTTGAAAAAGCCTTTTTAGAACGTCTCATTTTTCATTAAAACCA
>JBHPCX010000073.1:0-18066 GCA_042573485.1 Thermodesulfobacteriota bacterium
GCCTTAAATACCGGTATCTCGATCTCAGGCGTCCTTCAATGCAGGACATATTCATAAAGCGGTATGAAATATTGAAATGTATCAGGGAATTCCTTGATGAGAACAGTTTTTATGAAATAGAAACCCCATTTTTAACACGAAGCACTCCCGAAGGTGCAAGGGACTACCTGGTTCCAAGCCGTGTTCACCGGGGCAGGTTTTACGCGTTGCCCCAGTCACCCCAGTTATTCAAACAGCTTCTTATGATGAGCGGCATGGACAGGTATTTTCAGATAGCCAGATGCTTCAGGGACGAGGATTTGAGGCCTAACCGTCAACCGGAATTTACCCAGCTTGACATGGAGGCTTCCTTTATCGATGAAGAATTCATATATGAACTCATCGAAGAACTGACAGTTCGAATGTTTTCCATCGGAGGTATTGAACTTCAGCGCCCCTTTAAAAGAATGACATATCAGACCGCAGTTGAGAAATACGGCATTGACCGTCCGGACCTCAGGTTTGGAATGACCTTTGAAGAAGTGACCGATATCCTCAAAAACACCGGGTACAGCATATTCAAACAGATAATTAAAAAAGGTGGGACCATTAAGGGGTTTTGCGTCAAAAACCTGGCTGACGTGCTCAGTAAAAATGTACTGCAGAATGAATACGCGACAAAAATCGTCCAGTCATTCGGCGCGAAGGGTATGACATGGATGAAGGTCATAGACGGTCAACTGCAGTCCAACATTGTGCAGTTTTTCAATGAAGATGAGCAAAAGGCCCTTATGGAAAGATTTAAGGCTGAAAACGGGGACGTCCTTATAATGATAGCAGATATATCCCGTGATCATGTCAACCAGGTACTGTGCGATCTCAGGCTCCATATTGCCGGGAGATATAATTTGATATCGGAAAACACCTATTATCCTGTCTGGGTAACTGACTTTCCGCTCTTTGAGTTAAAGGATGGAAGCCCCGGTTCCCAGCATCACCCCTTTACAATGCCGGACAGGACTGATTTTGACCCGGACAACATAGATGAACTTCTGTCTCTTAACTCAAGGGCATATGACCTTGTAATGAACGGTGAAGAGCTGGGAGGAGGAAGCATTCGTATCCATGATATGAATATTCAGAAAAAGATATTCAGGGCACTTGGATTAAGCCGGGATGAAGCGGAGGCCAAGTTCGGTTTTTTTCTTAAGGCCCTCGAGTACGGGGCCCCTCCCCATGCGGGGCTGGCCCTGGGAATTGACAGGGTAATTGCCATGATATTGAAAACCAATTCAATAAGAGATGTCATAGCATTCCCTAAAAACAGAAAGGCATACTGCCCCCTTACGAAGGCGCCCTCTTATGCTGAAAAATCACAGCTAGAAGAACTTGACCTTAGAACAGGCGCGGGCGTAATCAAGTTTAGCGGTGATAAACAATCCGGATGGGAAGGAGACCATGACACTACCCCGGAAAGGGATAAAATCAGTATTGATGAAGTTAAACACGTAGCCAAACTAGCCAGGCTGAATTTAACTGATGAAGAAACAGAGAGATACCGTGACGACCTGAATTCAATTCTTGATTATGTCGCCACCCTTGAAAATATTGACACAGCAGATATCTTACCCATGAGTCATGTACTTGATATAAAAAACGTCTGGAGAGATGACACTTCTGTGGAAAGAAACAATCCCCTGGACCTTTTAAATAATGCTCCTGCCAGGGAGGAAGCATATTACAAGGTCCCGAAGATACTGGAGGGGAACTGATATGGAACTATGTGATAAAAGCGCAACTGAACTGTCCCTTTTACTCAGGAAAAAAGAGGTAAGCTCAAGGGAAATTACGGAATCGGTATTTAAAAGGATTGAAACCAGGGACGTGGCTGTAAATGCCTACATAACAAAGACAAGGGACATTGCCCTTGAACAGGCGGATAAGGCTGATAAACGTTTCTCGGAGGGTGAAGCCGCATCACCCTTAAACGGAATACCTGTTGCCTTGAAGGACAATCTCTGTACGCAGGGTATAAGAACCACATGTGCGTCAAAAATACTTGAAAATTACATTCCCACCTATAACGCGACCGCGGTTGAAAAGGTGCTCGCGGATGGTGCCGTTATAACGGGAAAGACCAATCTCGATGAGTTTGGAATGGGGTCCTCCACGGAAAACAGCATTATCGGTCCGACAAGAAATCCTGCCGACACGGATTATGTAGCAGGCGGGTCAAGCGGCGGGTCTGCCGCGGCAGTAGCTTCAGGTCAAGCAATACTCGCCCTCGGGACCGATACGGGAGGATCAATAAGACAGCCGTCAGCCTTCTGCGGTGTGACAGGGATAAAGCCCACATACGGCAGAGTATCCAGATATGGCCTGATCTCCTATGCCTCTTCTCTTGACCAGATAGGAGTCCTTGGAAAAAACTCTGAAGACTGTGCCATGCTTCTTAACACAATATGCGGTCATGACAGACGTGATACCACTTCTGCCGAGGTTGATAAGCCTGACTTCCTGTCATCACTCGATAAAGGCATAAAAGGTATAAAAGCGGGACTTCCGCGGGAGTATTTTGTAGAGGGTCTCGACACCCGGATTAAAGATTCGGTTATGAAGGCTGTAAAGCTTCTTGAAAAGAACGGCATGGAGATCGAGGAAATATCCCTTCCCCATGCTGCCCATGCCATAAGCAGCTACTATCTTGTGGCAACAGCCGAGGCAAGCAGTAACCTTGCCAGGTATGACGGAGTGAAATACGGATTCAGGGCTGAAAATGATTCGAATGACTCCATACTAATGTATGAAAACACCAGGAGTAAAGGCTTTGGAAATGAAGTAAAGAGGAGAATTATGCTGGGGACATATGTCCTCTCCGCGGGCTACTATGATGCCTACTACCTCAAGGGACAGAAGTTGAGAAACCTCATAAAGACCGATTTTGACAATGCATTTGAACAGGTGGACTGCATTATTACGCCTACAACACCATGTCTACCCTTCAAGCTCGGCGAAAAGATGTCCGACCCGCTACAGATGTACCTGGTTGATGTTTATACTGTTTCTCTCAACCTTTCAGGGCTTCCGGGGATGAGTGTAAAGTGCGGGACAATAGATAACCTGCCAGTAGGCATGCAGATAATAGGTAAGGCTTTTGACGAGGAAATGGTTTTAAGAGTCGGGAATGCTTACGAGAAGATAGCGGTTTAGGCTGAAGGCTGATAGCTGAAAGCTCTGCATTATTTTAATAATGTTGAAGATCATAGGTTATACAAATGGATTATGAATTAATTATTTGCTTTGAAACACATGTTGAACTAAACACCGGGACTAAACTGTTCTGTGAATGCCCGGTTATATATAACGCGTCCCCAAACAGCAGTATATGCCCGGTGTGTACGGGACAGCCCGGGGCACTCCCCGTACTAAACCTGAAAGCTGTTGAATACTCCGTCAAGGCAGGCCTGGCGCTTAACTGCAGGATAAACAGGCTTTCAAGGTTCGCGAGAAAAAACTATTTTTACCCTGATCTTCCCAAGGGATACCAGATCTCACAGTATGAAAGACCATTCTGTGAGAACGGGTATCTTGAGATTACAGGGGATGACAAGCAACCCTACCGGGTAGGAATAAAACGGATACACCTTGAGGAAGACGCAGGAAAACTGGTTCATTCATCAGATTCCTTTGATGAAGCAGACTACAGCCTTGTTGATTACAACCGTTCCAGCCTGCCTCTGCTTGAAATAGTTACAGATCACGAAAATAACCCCATGAGATCATTGACGGAAGCACGGGCATATCTTGAAAAACTTAGGCAAACCCTTAAATATATTGACGTAAGTGAATGCGCCATGGAAAAGGGCCAGTTAAGGTGTGATGTCAACATATCCATAAGGAGGAAAGGCGAACAGGATTTCGGCAACAGAGCTGAGATTAAGAACATGTCATCCTTCAGGTTTATTATGGATGCTCTCAAATACGAGATAAAACGCCAGAAGAATATCCTGGAATCAGGTAAAGAAGTACCCCAGGAAACAAGGCTTTTTGACGAAACTAAAAAAATAACCCTTCTCATGAGGAGCAAAGAGGACGCGCCTGATTACAGATATTTCCCTGATCCTGACCTGCTGGAGGTCGAACTGGATGATGATTTCATAAACAGGGTTTCAGAATCTATGCCCGATCTTCCGGACCAGAAGCTGGAATTGATAATAAAGAAATATAAAATACCGAAAAGTGATGCCATAACCCTTACGAAAGATAAATTTGTGTCAGATTATTTTCTGGCCTGTGCCGCGACCTGTGAGGATAACCGTAAATTAAGTAACTGGATAATTAATGACCTCTTCAGATACACAAATGAAGCGTCAATATCTTTTTCCGATTGTCCGATAAAGCCTGAGGATATGTCCAGGCTTATAAACCTTATTTCAGGTGACGAATTGACCGAGTCTATGGGAAAGAAAGTCCTTTCAGAAATGTTTGAAACAGGCCAGAGACCTGATAAAATCATTGAAGAAAAAGACCTTAAAACCGTTTCGGATGATTCTTTTATTGAATCCATACTGGATGAAATTACAGAGGAAAACCCGGAAGTTGTTTCCCAGATCAAGGCAGGAGAAACAAAACCCATAGATTTTCTCATGGGGCAGGTGATGAGAAAGACAAAAGGCAAGGCTGATCCTAAAAAAGTAAGGGAGATGATAATCAAACGGTTTAATTCTTAGCAATCAAATCCCTAGTAACGTATAAGTAGCTCTTTGTAAGTTCCATGATTAATCGATTCGCGAAACCGGCTCAAGGCGCAGGGCGCAAGGCACAAGGTAACTTCAGATCAAATAATGATATAATACAGCGTTTTATAGAATTATAAAAATAAAAACTCTTTTTAAATTTACTAACTGCCGAATCAAGCCAAGTATGCCGCTTTAACAGTATATTATTTTCGTCATTCCACGACTTGATCGGGGAATCCAGTTTTTTACATAACCTGGGCCATTAATTTACCAGCAATTTGCGCATCATTAAAATAACGGAGGTTTATAAATGAAATCATTAATTATCTCAGGCAGCAGAAATCAGGAAGGAAGAACCGCTATGCTGATCAAAGCCCTTTGCAAGGGGATTGAAAGCGGCGGCGGAAAAACAGAAGTAATATATCTCCCGAATATCGATATTGAACTTTGCAGACAGTGTGACAGCGACGGCTGGGGCATATGCAGGGATGAAGATGAATGCATTATTGATGACGATTTCCCATCCATACTGGGAAAAATAAACAATGCTGACGTAACTGTATTCGCGAATCCAGTATACTTTGGAGACCTGAGTGAAAGCATGAAGGCGTTTCTTGACAGGCTGCGGAGAGTTAAATCAAGGATTCCAAGGCAGCCGGTTGATCCTAATAAGCCGATGCCGGGCCCCTTCAACAATGATACAGGGCCTGTAGCCATGGGACTATGTTATGCAGGCGGGAGCGGAAACGGTACTGCAACATGCTGCATGAACCTTGAACGTATACTCATGTTCTGCGGATTTGATGTAGTAGATATGCTGCCTGCGAGACGTGAGAACCTGGACAATAAACTTATTATCGCGGAACAGACCGGCAAATGGCTTGCTACTGTTCCCTCATCATCAAAATGTGAACTGGAGCCGATATGAGTAGGAGGTTCCAAGTTCCAGGTTCCAGATTTCCGCCTAAGGCGGAATTCCAAGTTTCTGGTTTCAAATTCCAAGTTAGAAAAAAGATGTCTTCTTCATGTTCTCACGCCTCAGTGCTTTTAACTTGGAATCTGGAATTTAAGATGCCCTCTCCCATCGGTCCTCTACCTTCTGATAAATTCCAAATTAAAAACATATTGACTCAAAATATCCAATTACTTAACATGCTTTGTTGATAATGATTATCATGTGATTATATTAGGGTTTAGGAGATTTTATGTACACACTGAGTCCAATTACCCCCAGGGTATCAAAAATACGTGAAAAATACCGCACTACCAGGCCCAGGGTCTGTTCCGCGCGCTACAGAATAGTTACAGAATTTTACATGGAAAACCCGCAGCTTCAGGGAATCCTGAAAAGGGCTAATAACTTTAAAAATCTCTGTGAAAAACTTCCTGTCCTTATCAATGAAGATGAAATCATAGTGGGATGGCAGGCAACGTCCTACAGGGCCTGCGCTCTATACCCTGAAATTTCCTTTGGCTGGTTTTTAGATGAGTTAAAGGCCGGCACCATTCCCACCAGGGATACAGACCCATATGATATCGATGACAAAGACGCGGAGTATATACTTGATACCGGTGATTTCTGGCGCAAGGAATGCCTGAGCGCGAAGGTGGACGAATATATACCCGAGGGATATAAAAAGGCCGCGGGCAACGGTGTAACAACCTTCGGCATAAAAAATAATTGCGAATCTCCTGTAGGACATTTTGTAGCTAATTTTGAAAAAGCCATTAATAAGGGTTTTGGTGCCATCTGGAAGGAAGCCCAGGAAAAAATGGATTCCCTTGAAGGCGTTATGTTCGATGACAGCGTGTATAAATACAATTTCTACCGGGCCGTTACACTGGTATGTGACGGAATTATAACTTTTTCAAAGAGATACGGTAAAGAGTGTGAAGCGCTGGCTGCAAAAGAAACTGATCCTGAAAGAAAAAAAGAGCTGGAACGCATGGCTGACTGCCTCAACTGGATTATGGAAAATCCATGCCGGACATTTCATGATGCTGTCCAGTGTATGTACCTTTATCAAATTTGCCTTTCCCTCGATGCACAGCTTCACGGTATAACCTTTGGCCGTGTTGACCAGTATCTGGCAAAATTCTATGAAGCTGATATCAAGGCGGGAAGACTTACTCATGACCAGGCCCAGGAGATTCTCGATCTTTTCTACCTGAAGGTTGCTGAAATGAATAAGATCTGGGCTGAGATTGCTACCCTTTCCAGTCCCGGCTACACAAGCGGTCAATTAATGACACTCGGCGGAGTCACAAAAGATGGTGAAGATGCGACAAACGCGGTCACATACATGATGCTTCAGTCTTCCGGACGCCTCATGCTCCATGATCCTCCACAGTCATTGCGCATACACAAGGGAACACCCGACGCACTCTGGGAAGCAGCCATCGAAACCACACAGATTGCAGGGGGTGTACCCACATTTGAAAGTGATGAAATTATTATACCCGCGCTTATGGCAAGGGGCCTTCCCCTTGAAAGCGCAAGAAACTACTGCCTTATAGGCTGTGTGGAACCCCAGGGCTGCGGTGATGAATGGGCAAGTCCCGGCGGAACAGGCAAAGAATCATTTTTCAACCTCCTTAACGCCTTACTGCTCGGGATCAACAACGGTTACAATCCCATGGCAGGGCCTGACGGCAAATCATCGGGACAGACCGGTCTCCCGACCGGATACCTGTATGAAATGGACACTTTCAATGATGTTCTTGACGCGGTAAAAAAACAGATAGAATATTTTGCCCACTGGCATGTAAGCCTGGTTAATACCTTTGAATATGTCGCTTCAGAGCATATGCCCCTTCCCCTGGTCTCTGCCACTATAGACGGATGCATGGACAAGGGAAAAGATGTAATGAAGGGCGGCGCAAAATACAACTCCACTGGTAATGCCGGTATTGCCATAGGTAATATTACAGACAGCCTTGCTGTTATAAAATATATGGTCTTTGATAAAAAACTTGTCAGCGCCAAAGAACTTTATGATGCCATTATGACAAACTGGGAAGGTAAGGAAGATCTCAGGCAGATGATTCTCAATGAAGCCCCCCATTACGGTAATGGCGATGAATACGTTGATCAGTTTGTCAGGTGGGCATCTGATATATATGCAAACGCCATTAATACTTCCACAGGACCAAGGGGGAGATATTCGGCAGGTTTATATCCCGTTACGACCCATGTGCTTTTTGGAATGATGACTGCCGCGTCACCGGATGGAAGAAAAATGGGGGAACCGCTTTCTGACGGCATTTCTCCTGTTCAGCAGCTTGATAAAAACGGTCCCACTGCTACAATAAGGTCAGTATCAAACATAGATCAGGAAAAATTCGCAAATGGGACTCTTTTAAACATGAGATTCCATCCCACTGCTCTCAAAAACAGCTCAGGAAAGGAAAAACTTAAGGCACTCATTAAAACATATTTTGATATGGGCGGCATGGAAATGCAGTTTAATATTGTTTCAGCGGATGTCCTGAGAAAGGCCCAGGAAAAGCCGGAGGATTACCGGGACCTGGTTGTCAGAATAGCCGGATTCAGTGCCTATTTTGTTGAGCTCTACAAAGCCAGCCAGGAAGATATAATCCGAAGAACTGAGTTTAACTTTTAAGGTTAACTATTTATAATGATAAGTTAATTTACTCAGACTACTACGGAGGGCGCAGACGTCATCAGCTTCCATTTTCACACAGGCTATGACATGACAAGATGACGTGTCAGGAACCCACCCTGTTTTATTAGAGGTTTTTGTAGGGTCGGGATTTATTCCCGACCGCTAAAGATTTCAGAATAGCGCGAATACAGGCAAAACCCTTTTGCGGTGGGGTATAAAACCCCACCCTACTTTTAAACAATCAATAGCACTACTATTCGTCATTCCCCGGCTTGACCGGGGAATCCAGTTTCTAAAATAAGGGATTTATTTTCATATGAATGATGAAATAACGGGCAAGGTATATGATATCCAGGGGTTCTCAGTCCAGGACGGTCCGGGAATACGAACCACGGTGTTCCTGAAAGGATGCCCGTTAAGGTGTCCCTGGTGTCACAGTCCTGAATCACAGCAATTTCATTCCCAGCTGAGCTGGATATCCATGAGGTGTATCGGCATTGAAAAATGCGGGAAATGCCTTGATGCCTGCCCTGAAAATGCAATCACTTCCGGTGAAATTACTCAGCACATGGTAACAAAGGAAAGTATTCAGCACATCCGGATTGACAGGTCAATATGTGATGATTGCGGCGACTGTGCCGCTGTCTGTTATCCGGATGCACTTTTCATGTGCGGAACTGACTATAATATTGATGATCTTGTAGAAAAATTAAGCCAGGACATGCCCTTTTATGAGCAGTCAGGCGGTGGTGTGACAATCTCCGGGGGAGAACCCCTTTCACAGCCGGAGTTTACATTTGAACTCCTTAAGAAGTTAAAAAAACTCGGTATCCACACGGCTCTCGATACAACCGGGTTTACAGGCTATGGACGTATTGAGGCTGTATTACCTTATACCGACCTTTTCTTATATGACCTGAAACATATGAGAAGTGATCAGCATAAAGCAATAACAGGGGTTCCCAATGAAATTATCCTTGAAAATATTAAAAAAATTGCAGATGTGGGCGGCAGAATTCAGGTCAGGATACCTGTAATACCCCGTTTTAATGACTCCGAAGAAAATATCAGGGAAACAGGAATGTTCTGTAAGTCTCTAGGTGAAGCCGTAACACTGATTCAACTGCTCCCGTACCATAATATGGGAGTCATGAAATACCAGAGAATAAGTAATGATAAAAAGGCCCTGGAAGCCCCGGTGCCGACTGATAAGAAAATAGAGTCACTTAAGGAGCTCCTTGAGGGTTTGGAACTTAAGGTTACTGTTCATTAACAACCAAAAAACCTGAAGATACCAGTTTCCTGAACATACTTCCCTGTAAAGTTGAAAAAATAATTGATGCCGGGGGCCCCTTTGTCAACGTCCAGGTCGATACAGGAAACCTCTGGGCAAGAGTTACCCGTAAATCCATTAAAGATCTTGATATTTATGAGGGGCGGGAAGTCTTTATTATGATAAAAACAATGGGTGTATCCCTCGGGGCTTCTGTTGAATCGATAAAATAGATTCAATAACGGTATACGGTCCACGGTATACGGTGTACGGAAAGACAGAAACCTATGAGACTAAAAGACCTGACGCCTTAAACCTCAGACCGTAGACCATGTGTTAAAACCTGTTTATTTCTCACTCCTTAAATATATAAATATAGCACAGTACATCTTGACATATTACATACCCCTTGAGAATATGGATCTTCTCAAACACTTAATTTTTTAGGAGGAGTTTTTTTATGACCGATTTAATATCATCATCAGAATTTGAAAAATACGCTATCAGGGAACCGGAATTGAGCTTGTTTCCCAGGGTCAAAGGACGTGAGCCGATCATGACCTACCTGAATGACAGCCTGTTTCCCGGCGTACCTCATCATATTGACATGAGCTTTATCACTTCAGTACCTGATCCCCACATTTTTGAGCACGCTATTGATTATGACAGAATCTATATTTTCTGGGGGACAGACCACAAATATCCACAGGATCTGGGTGCTACTATCGAGTGCTATATCGGCGGTCAGAGAACTGAATTCAGTAACACAACAAGCCTGTTTATTCCCAAGGGAACCAGGCTGGGTCCGGTAAACTGGCTTAAGGTGAATCGTCCCCATATCATGATGGAATTTGTCCTGGGTTCCGGTGACAGTTCTGTTTTGATAAACAGCGGTATCTTTGAACCAAAGGACGGTCTTCCTGAAAAAACAGATGACATTGATTATGAACAGTATGTTATCAGGAGCCCAATGCGGGAGGCTGGAGATCCCCGCCAGGGGCCGATGCGCATGTGGCCCACAATGACTTACATGAGTTCACGGCAATGCAAGGCTAATAATAATTACATCGAATTCGGATACATCTGGGACATAGTGAAACCCAATTTGCCGAGAATGACCCATTATCATTTTGATGAGATAGTCCTGCACTTTGGAAGCGATCCGGATAATCCCACTTCACTCGGCGGTCACATGAGATTCGACGTTGGAAATGACAAACTGGAATTTGATTCTAACTACTGTATCTGGCTCCCCAGAGGACTCACCCACGGACCGCTGGAGTGGTATGAAATAAAAAAGCCCTTTATTGAAATGGCTATAATGCTCGACGCGGGAACAGTTGAGGAATATAAAGATGACGCCAATTTTGATTGGGATGTTGAGTAACATCAAATAGATCTTTTTTAATTAAATCGACAAAAAAAGGGGGTTATCATGCCCCCTTTTATTATTTTTATTCCAATTTTTATCTTCTTTTTAAAATAAGTTGTAGTTATGGTTTTCGTAGGGTCGGGTTTTATACCCGACCAAAAAAAGATTTATATATAAAATCGTGAGATATAAGCCATAATGCGGTGGGGCGTAAAGCCCCACCCTACTTAATCAACTACGCTTGTCACAACCCCATCTTCATCAAAATTAACAGCCAGTGTCCTGAAACGATTAGCCCAGTAAATCCATTTATCACTTTTTAAAGATGGTGTTTTATGGGTTGCAGGATAACCAAGGGCCATCATGACACCGTCCTTTGTCATACCTTTGCTTGCCTTTCCTTCCTCTATTCCTTTTTTGTCTTTTTTAGAAAGTTTCCCGAGTGAAACTTCTGAGGAAGAAGTTATATGCTTGAGGTAATCCTGTATGGACATCTGCATACGTTTTGCATGATATTCAAATAATATTTTTTCCTTATTATTCTTATTTATAACTATAAAACCTCTTCTCCCCCACTTTTTTATCTCCACGGGCGTATTAACAGGCAAAATCACGTGGCCCTCACCGGGATCCGTGTAGTTTGCGTAACTGGCCTTACAGTCACGGTTGTTACACTGGTAATGAATGTTGACCTTTAAATAAACAGTCCCTTCCAGGCCATAATCAGCATGACTTTCAGGGACAGGTAAGTTTAATAAAAAACAGAATGTCAATATCAATAAAATCAATATTTTTTTAAACATAACATCCTCCCTTTAAGTTGTTATTTTATTAAATAAAAACTTTAATTAAAGAAATATCCAAGCATACACATAACGGAATTAATACCCCTGTTTTCATCATCCAGATCTCCATTTGATATGTGATGCAGCCTTAGTGTAAAGAAGAATGTGTTATCAGGATTCAATTTGATTTCGGTTCCAACCCCGAGTTGAGGATTAAAATTAATTCTTGATCCCTGACCTTTAATTTGAAAATCCGTGTAAATAGCACCGATTCCGGCTTCAACATAAGGTCTGAAGGTCTGATTCTCAAACAGATCCAGATAATGGAGGGCGAATATATTCATTGAAGAGACCAATCGTGTTTTTCTGTCATTCGTGGCACCGATACTGCCTTCCACTTTAAATCTGAGTCCGTCAGGGGCCCTATGTTTCCATATTTTTTCGTAATCGTAGAGTATTAAGCCGGACATCATGTAAAAACCAACATTGTTGGTTGGATCATAGGTATTACCGGCAGTCACTGATATACCGTATCGAGTGGGGGTATACTCATTATCTTTTTCTTCTGCGGATATGGAAGATATATTTACAAAAAAAACCAGGAGGAATGACACTGTTATAATGAATTTTAAAATTATTTTTCTACTCATCAATATTACACCGGTGTTTCAATTATCTTTGCTGGATAACATAATATTTTTCTACATGGTACAAGGACTAGCCAGGTACAATTCCATTTTTTATATGTTTCTCCCGAAGAATTATGGAATCAATATTTTCATGTAACTCATAGTAAACAATATGTAAACAACAGGCTGTTTCATTACTTAAAATGGATTCCCGCCTGCGCGGGAATGACAGAGGCACTTTCCACGGTCGGTGGAGCATTAGCACGTTAATAATATTACAAAATCTAAATTAGAAAACTAAAATCGTTTAACAATTGTCTATCTTATTTTTTATAAACCCAAGTTTCGAAACTATTTAGGAGCTTATCGCGTTGTTCCTGTTACTCGCTCTTCTTTACGAACCCTAACGTCATTCCCGCGCAGGCGGGAATCCATTTTATTTAAGATCCTTGTTTATTCCATTGTTCATCCGATCCCGGACTTCTTGTCAAGCATGTTGGGACGACAAAATAATCAATATCCAGTTTTTATGGATTCCCCGATCAAAGCCTGCCCTGTATTTGATGCGGGGTCGGGGAATGACGAAAGCTATCCATTTACTAAAGTTATTATACTCAATTCCCCCTGCCGCCCAATCTTTACACAGCATATATTTTTTTTATTGTGTGAACGGTTTTCTCTTAAAACCTTCAGATTATCAAGGTGTCCTACCGATTCCGGTGAAGGGAAGAGCTTTTCCTCCCTGATTGACAGGGCTGCAATAGCCATATCAAAGGCAGTACCAATGGGCATAGACCCGTAAATTGGAGTGTAGCAGGAAATTTCAGATTTCTCAGGTATTATATCAGCGTAGCGTGAATCACATTCACTGTGACCGTCGGCATTTAATATAAAAAAAGAGTCTTCACCGGGGAATGCGTCCTTATCAGTAATATCAGTAATTTTTACAGAACTTATATTGCCATAATTCCTGGTCATGGATTTTACTTTTGACAATAAAAGAAATGCTGCCCCTTCTCCGGGTATGGCACTCTGCACACCGGGCACAAGGGGTGTAATTGTTGTTTCTTTTCCCGTTCCAAAGAACCTCTGGTAACAGTAGCCCAGGACATCACAGTATTCATCCACAGCACCGAACAGGACCTGTTCCACCCTCCCCTCCTGGAGCCATTGTGTTGCGCTCAGGAGAGCGGAAGGCACGGACATCTCAAACTGGCTTACGGTTAAACATGGGCCTTCCAGGCCCAGCAGCATTGAGATATGCCCGGCAGCCGCGTTGTGAACTGAATTGGAAAAAAGTGTCGGCGACGCACAGGAATCACCGTCATCTATTATTGAGTCCAGAAAGGAGAAGGTCGTCTTAGCGGATCCATATCCTGAGCATATAACAATCCCTGTTTTCTCCCTGTCAAAGTGATCTAATCCGGCATCATCCATGGCAAGATAAGCTCCCGTGAGGGCAAGCTGTGAAAAATGATCTATCCGGCGCAGCGCCCTTTTAGGCACTTTATCTTCAAGATATGATGTGTCCGCTTTAAAGGCGGGGTATGATATGCGAGGATTATTTTCATCCGCTGTAATTACCGGAGAGCTGGTACCCTTGAGACATTCCACAAGGTCATTGAGGCCGCATCCGAAGCCGCCTGTCACGCCTATTCCATTAATTGAAGCCTCCATTTATATTCCTTCTGTACTAAGAACAAGCGCCGAGTTATGGCCTCCAAAGGCCAGGGATTCCGATAATGCTGTTTTTCCTGATATATCAGTATTCCTGTCAACCGGCGATATTTCCAGCCCGGGATCTGCTGTCGCAAAACCGGCATTTGAAGGTATCATACCGGCTTCAAGAGATGCGACAGTAAAGGCGGCTTCGATCGCTCCCGCTGCTCCGAGAGTGTGTCCGGTGTATCCCTTTGTGGATAGAAAAGGTATACCGGGTAAAAGTTCCTTTAACACTTTAGCCTCAACCTGGTCGTTGTCAGGTGTAGCTGTTCCATGAGCGTTTATAAAACCTATGTCCTTATTTTGCGTACCGCTGTCAATAAAGGCACTCTTAAGAGCGTTTCTCAAACCCTTTCCTTCAGGGTGAGGAGCAGTAAGATGGTAGCCGTCACAGGCAGACCCGTATCCCAGAACAAAGGCCCTGGGTTTTTCTTTCCGTTTTTCCAGGGACCGTTTGCTTTCAAGTATCAATACAGCACTCCCTTCACCCAGGTTAAGCCCTTTGCGGTTTTTATCAAAGGGTTTGCAGGGAGATTCGTCGGTTATCATAAGGGATATAAACCCGTTATAGGAGATCCTGCTCAATTCATCAGCACCTCCGGCAATAACAATATCGCAGATACCCGCCCTTATCCAGGAGGCCCCTACCCCAATGGCGTCAGTACCTGAAGAGCAGGCATTTACAATGGTTTGACATGGACCTGCCAGCGAATATTTCCTGGCGATAGCAGCGGCCGGGTTGCTGTTTAAATATTTTTTTATGGCAGACATTTCAGGATCGAGGTTATTCTTAAAATCCCTGTAATACTGCTCATTGTTCATGGTGCTCCCCACAGTAGTTCCAATGCACACACCGACATTCAAGCCTGAAAGAATATCATCATCCAGTACGGCATCCTCTAAGGCCTCTCCGGCAGCAGCCAGGCCTAACCGGGAGGTCCTGGAAAGATTTTCCTTATTATCGCTGCCTGAAGGGAGTACGGCCTCATTAATCTCAAAAACCGGGTAAGTTCTGGGGTGAGATGAAGAAAAAGCCTCCGGGCTCCAGGGATTGCGTTCACCCGAAAAAAGGGTGCTCATGTTGTCATTAAGTGAATTACCTGAGGCGGTTAAACAGCCTATTCCTGTTATTGCCACCGGGGCACTTCGGTTCATGATGACTGTCGTTCCTCGATAAAGGAGGCAAGAGAATTAATTGATTCGAAGGCTGCACGGCCTTCATCCATATCTTTTATTTCCACTTTATAGTGTTTTTGCATAATTACTACTAATTCCACGGCATCCAGTGAATCAAGATCAAGCCCCTCTCCGAAAAGAGGCGCATCATCATCAATTTCTTCAGGTGTTATATCTTCTAAAAACAGCTCTTTTATTATTGTCTTCTTTAGATCTTCCCTGTCAATTGTCATGAAATAAACTCCTTAGGTGTATCCATATCCTGCTGCTCGATCAGGTAATCAGGTTAAATTTAATATTCAGCTTCAGGTATAAATTAAAATAAATGATTTTACAGCCTTTTAATTTTTTCCCCACATATCATAAAAATTAAAGAATTGAAAGGGATGTTCCTCCGTGTATTTCTCTAATACTTCTACAAATTCACTCACATAGGGTTTGAATTTTTCTCCCGACCTGCCCAGGTTTTCAGGAACATTAATCACCTTTGCCAGGTCAATCCCGAATGAATCCATACTCTTTTTGCGGGTAAAAAGAATTACGACAGGCGCTCCTGTTGCCGAGGCAACCTTAAACGCGCTGAAGGGGAAAAGGGCTTCTTCTCCCAGAAAATCGACGGATACTGTGTTTTTAGGATTACCTAAAACACGGTCACCCATAACGCACAACACCTCACCTTTTTTTAAAACATTTATCATCTCAAGGGAGCCGCCGAGGTAACCTTCCGGATCAATTATTCCGAAGGGACTTTCCGTTGAACGGTGTTCAAAATAATGCCTGTCAATATCCCCTTCTTCTCTGTGAATTACCATATGTACCCTGGTCTTCAGGTAATTTAACGCCGGTAAAGCTACCTGCCAGCAACCGACATGGGCAATTAATAATATTATGCCCCTGCCACTGGAGACCAGGTCCTTAAGAGTCTCATTTTCCTCAAAAGTTACGGACAGTTTACCCGTTCCTAAAATGCCGATGATCGCCCGGTCAATCAGTACCTTGCCGAGTTCAAGAGATAATCTATAGCTCTTCATCATTTTCCTGAATGAGCTGTCCCCGGGAAATCTGCGTGAAAGGTAAAAGTAACACTTTTTCCTGACCGAAGGCCTGAAAAGAACATAATACAAAACAATAAAATAAAGGAAAAAATAGGCAAGTTTCCGTCCCCCTATCCTGATCAGCACATAAAAAAACTGGTGCTGTAGAGAAGACCCTATGCTTCTGCTGGTCCACTGCCTTTCCCTGTTTCTATTGCTGCCTGATTCCATCTCTTCCTTTTTTTATTACTATCGCCATTACATAGATAATCAGCCCGACTACCAGTCCTGAGAAAGGTCCTACTATAATAGACCCTATGAGCCATTCAAAAATTCTATCTATAGCCTGATAGCCAATAGTTTCAAGAGATATCTCCGTTAAAAAGGAGCCGTTTCTCAGGTAATAACCCGCCTCAATACACAGAGCGGGCATAAAGGGCGGCATACACAGCTGGCTGGTACTTAAAGCAACAACCTTGTTCAGCCTTAAAAAGCTGCTGACTATAATAATGACAATCATGTGGCAGGCAATAAGCGGGAGTGCCCCCAGAAAGACTCCAAGCGCGCCCGCGATTGCTATTCTTTCAGGTGAAGAATTCTCTGTTAGTAATGCTTTGATTGAATTAACAGGGTGCCATATGGAAATTACCTTTTCATCCTCTTTATCAATTAAGATTTTCCTGTGCGGCCATGGAAGGACAGACCGCATTGTAAGTTTAGTGTTCAGCAGGCTCAGACGAAAATTGTCTTTCAGCCCGTGAAAGTGGGTAATTCGTTTATCACAGGGCGGATAATAAACACTGATGTCTATTTCCCTGATTTTAATACCCGCCCATATTGCCTTTACAAGAACTTCAACTTCAAAGGAGTAGTGTTTTTCCTTAAGGCTCAGTTTATTCAAGATTGCCAGCGGGTAACCGCGAAATCCGCTCTGGGTATCACCGATTGATTTCCCGGTCTGGACCCTCAGCCAGAAGTTTGAAAAACTTCTCCCGAATACTGAAATACCCGGGACTTCAGCCCTTTGAAAGTCGCGCTTTCCCACAATTATATCATGGGGATTTTTCATGATGGCAGATATCATTTCAGGTAAATCACCAGGATCGTGCTGACCGTCAGCGTCAATTGTAATGATGTGAGTAAAACCAAGGCTGGATGCCTTTGACACGCCTGTTAAAATTGCGGCACCTTTTCCCCTGTTTCCGGGATGGCGGACAGTTATAACATCAAGGCCGGATAATATATTCGTGACTTCAATATCGCTTCCATCATCCACAACTATGATATCAGGGTGAAATTTCATCGTGTTAATAACCACATCCCTGATAGTTTCAGGGTGATTATAAACTGGAATTAACACTGCTATTTTATCTTTATTATTCAAGTGTTATTATACTTATTTAAAGTTATTATTTATATCACTTTTTCCCAGAAGAAGCTCACCGGTTGTTTTGTTACTTAAAATGGATTTTCACCTATCTAGTCACTAGGAGTAGGGGCACGATGCATCGTGCCCTTACAATGATGCACCTCGGATGACATCCCGATTTCCTTAACAGCTAAATGCTTAATATTATTATTAATAACAAAGCGGCCGGGAATATCCGCCGTCGCTTGTCAGCTATGGCGGGACAAGAATCCCAACCCTACTTTTACCAATTAGGCAATCACGACTTTTGAATTAACTAAACCTTTTATCAGTCCTGGCAAATGAAATGAAATCCCCCAGAT
>JBHPCX010000074.1:0-18052 GCA_042573485.1 Thermodesulfobacteriota bacterium
ATCATTGGTGTGATCTTGCTCGCTCGTTAAATAATCGTTCTCTAAATGCTTTTGTCAAAATGCTTGAACGCCATCGCTATGGCATTATTAATCATTGTGAATATCCCATCCATACTGGTAAGTTGGAAGGGGTTAATAATAAAATCAAAGTAATTAAACGAAAAGCCTATGGCTTTCATGATTTAAGGTATTTTACATTAAAAATTTATCAAGCTTTCTTCAACTAATTTGGAGAAGAACCAAACATTTTATAGTAATCCAACTAAAAATCAAGATATTATCTGAATAATTATATGTGGATTTTATATGGAGAAGATGAAAAATAAAAAATCAGGCGACAGAACAAGCCTGGTAAGTATCATGAAATCAACCTATCGTAGTATTGACATTCCTGCAGTGCTTGATCCATTGGGTGGAATAGGAAGATTTGTGAAAAGTGGTGATCAGGTTCTGCTTAAGATGAATCTTCTGTCGGCAAGGGAGCCTCAAGAGGCAGTGACCACCCATCCGGAATTTGTCAGGGCAATTGTCTCTGAAGTAAAGAAGGCCGGTGGAATACCCTATATTGGAGACTCACCGGCAGGTGTCTTTTCCAGACGAAAACTTTCAAATGCCTATAGTAGAACCGGGATTGAGAAGATGGCAAAGGAGGAAGGTATACCTTTAAATTATGATACAGGATCAAAAAAGATTAATTTAAAGGAAGGTAAAAAATTAAAAAGAGCACCCATATGCAACTATGCCCTTAAAGCGGATAAAATAATTGGAATACCGAAACTCAAAACACATTCTCTGCAGTATCTTACCCTGGCGTGCAAAAATATGTATGGTGTTGTTCCCGGATTGGTAAAAGCAAAATATCATGCGTTATTTCCAGGAAGAGCGGGCTTTGGAGATATGCTGCTTGACCTGTGTGTGCATATTAAACCTCATTTGTTTATAATGGATGGAATCCTGGGTTTGCACGGACAGGGCCCGGCTGGAGATGGTGATCCAATAGAAATGGGCATGGTGCTGGCCTCAAAGGATCCTGTTGCCCTTGATATAGCAGTCTGCAGGTTAATAGATGTTGAACCTGTCGGGATTCCCCTTTTGAAAAGAGCGAAGTTGAGGGGGATATGGCCTGACAGGATTGATTACCCTTTGCTAAAACCTGAAAATAATATTATTAAAGGGTTTAAGCTGCCGAACACCGCGTCCCACCTGCAGGGCGGTAAGAAGGGCAGGGTTAAGAACCCCGTTATTACGGGTAAATGTGAAGGCTGCGGTGAGTGTGAAAATATCTGTCCAAAGGAGGCAATAAAGATGGTTGACGATCTGGCTCAGGTGGATTATTCAATCTGTATCAGGTGTTATTGCTGTCATGAGGTGTGTCCATTTAACGCGATTAAAGTCAGAACTCTGAAAAAATCTGAAAGAGGTCGGTAATATGAATAAAAAACTGAATGTGGGGATACTGTTTGGCGGTAAATCCGCTGAGCATGAGATATCAATAAGGTCTGCCACAAATATAATTGAAGCAATAGACAAAGATAAATATGAAGTGCTGTTGCTCGGTATTGATAAAAATGGGAAATGGCTGGCCGGACAATCGGCTGAGAACCTGCTTTTGGAAAATACAAGCTCCGACATGGAAAACCGGGAAGGCGATCTCCTTGCATTTGTTCCCGGTAAAAGGGGGAGTAACCTGGTCGACCTCCAAAATTCCGGGAGTATGCCCGGGCTGGACGTTGTATTTCCTGTTCTGCATGGCCCCATGGGAGAGGATGGAACTGTACAGGGTATGTTGAAGCTCGCGGATATCCCATTTGTGGGTTCGGGTGTCCTTGGATCGGCCGCGGGCATGGATAAGGATGTAATGAAACGCCTTTTCCGTGACAGTGATATACCTGTTGGTGGTTTTGAAATCGTTTATTCACATGACCTTGACAGAATTAATTATGAGAAGATCGCGGATAATCTCGGATTACCTCTTTTCATTAAACCGGCAAATTTAGGTTCCTCAGTAGGCGTGCACAGGGTAAACAGCAGGGAGGAATTTGATTCAGCACTGGAAGATGCCTTTCGCTTTGATAATAAGTTGATAATTGAGGAATATATAAATGGGAGAGAAATAGAATGTGCCGTGCTGGGAAATGAGTTTCCTATTGCTTCTGTACCCGGTGAGATAGTCACACAACATGATTTTTATTCATACAAAGCCAAGTACCTGGATGAAAAAGGAGCAGAATTAAAGATACCTGCAGAACTCCACGAGGATATAACGGAAAAAATCAGAAACCTATCCATAAGATCATTTCAAGCGGTTTGCTGTAGTGGAATGGCAAGGGTTGACTGTTTTTTGAGAGATGATGAAGAAATTTATATAAATGAGGTCAACACTATACCCGGCTTTACATCAATAAGTATGTACCCCATGTTGTGGGAGGCCAGTGGAATACCTTATAGCGAATTAATTGATCGTCTTATTCAACTTGCAATTGAAAGGCATGAGAAAGAAAAAAAGCTGAAAACTGATTACCAGTAGCAACCAAAGGTTGAACTTCCAACTCCGAACTTCCAACTTCGAACTTAAATATAAACCATTGACATTTTAGCTTTTTCTATTTATATTACATGCTTATTTAATTAATTTGGAATAAAAGTTATGCACTATTTAGAAACAGCAATGATAAACATCATCATAATTATCGGGGCAGCAGGGATAACTCTCTTTTCCCTGTTGCTTTCCAAAGCAGGAGAGAAAAACAAACTACCGGAGCTGGTAAGGGCATAACTTAAAAGAAAATATAGATATTAAACATCCGTTATCAGGTTTACCTGGTAACGGATTTTTTTTAGGAGGAAATCATAGAATGGCCAGGGATATAATGCTTTATGACACAACTTTGAGGGATGGTACTCAGGGAGAATATGTAAATCTTTCAGCGGAGGATAAACTGAAGATTGCTCATCGGTTAGATGAAATGGGAATACATTATATTGAAGGAGGATGGCCCGGTTCCAATCCAAAGGACGCCAGGTTTTTTGAAATGGCCAAATCCGCTTCCTTCAGAAATGCTAAATTGACAGCTTTTGGAAGTACAAGACGTTCAGGTATCTCCCCTGAAAATGATTCGAGTATACAGGCAATATTAAAGGCTGATACATCAACTGTCACAATTTTCGGTAAGTCCTGGGATCTTCATGCTGCCGATATATTAAAAGTTACTCTGGATGAGAACCTTGAAATGATTGAAGACACAGTGCGTTATTTAAAAAAATGTGAAAAGGAAGTCATATATGACGCAGAGCACTTTTTTGATGGATATAAGCATAATCCTGGTTATTCCATAAAAACAATTAAAGCCGCAGTCAGCGGGGGAGCAGACATGATTGTGTTCTGTGATACTAACGGCGGCACTCTGATTCATGAAATACAGGAAATAATGGAAAAAATCCTGCCCGGGATATCTCTTCCAGTCGGTATCCACGTACATGACGACTGCGGCTTGGCAGCGGCCAACTCCATTACGGCAGTTAAATGCGGCGCAGTGATGGTCCAAGGTACAATAAACGGCTATGGTGAAAGGTGCGGTAATGCTGACCTTATATCAGTCATCGGAAATCTCCAGCTGAAAATGGGATACAATTGTCTCCCTCCCGGAAAGATCAAGCATCTTCGGGAACTGTCACGTTTTGTAAGCGACCTGGCAAATGTCCCGCCTGTGAACCAGCGTCCCTTTGTCGGGAAAAGTGCCTTCGCCCATAAAGGTGGAGTGCATGTGAGCGCAGTACTCAAAAACACCGCCGCTTATGAACATATTTCTCCTGATGAGGTTGGTAACCACCGCCGTGTGCTTGTCTCGGATCTTTCAGGAAAAAGTAATATTGAGTATAAAACAAGAGAAATGGACATAAAGCTTAATGGTAATGGGGAGGAGAGTGAAAAAATTGTTAATGTTGTTAAAGCCATGGAGGACAAGGGATATCAGTTTGAAGCTGCTGAAGGGTCCCTGGAACTGCTAATCAAAAAGGTTACCGGACAGTTTAAGGAGCCCTTTTCCCTTGAATCTCTCCGGGTCACCATTGAAAAGGATGGCGACAATGACAGCACATCTCAGGCAACCATAAAGATATCTGTTGGAGAAGAGAAAGAGATAACCGCGGCAGAGGGAGATGGTCCGGTTAATGCTATGGATAACGCGTTGAGAAAAGCGCTTAACGGTTTTTTCCCTGAAGTCGATGAGATGAAGCTTGTGGATTTTAAAGTAAGGGTGATAGAAGGCAGTGACGGGACCGGCGCCAAGGTAAGGGTTAGAATAGACTCACGTGATTCCAATGAAATCTGGTCAACTGTAGGTGTATCGGAAAATATCATTGAGGCGAGCTGGCAGGCACTGGCGGACAGCGTTCAGTATAAGCTGCTCAAGGAGGAAAAGAAAAGGGCACAATAAAGATAAAATCTTTAATGTGCCCCATGGTTTTTCTTTACTAATTGATGAAAGACTATACACAGCCTGTTGGCTTGGGCAGTCCGGCCATCTTACAGGCTCCTTTTCCGGGTCCTGATGGAAATAACTCATAGATATATTTCAGTTTGAAACCCGTGACCTTGGAAAGAATCCTGACCATTGGTGCAATACCGTTCTTCTTGTAATAGTCCTGAAGAACGTTAAGGACTTTCCAGTGCTCATCTGTTAATTCTTCAATTCCTTCCTCTTTTTTAACAAACTGTACCCACTGCTCGCTCCAGTTATTGAAGTCATCAATAAAACCGTCTTCATCAATGTTAAAAGTTGTTCCTTCATAATCTACTGTTGGCATACCCCAAAACCTCCTTTATTAACTATCTTAGTGATATTAATGGTTTATCGACATAGCGCAGGAATTTAACCTATAAATTAATTAATGTCAATGAATTTGTCTATATTTTAGTATTTTTTTTCACAAGCTCCCTGTATCCTGCTGCAGCCCTGACAAAACCTTCTCCCCAGGACCTGTTTCCAGCACTGTGAATATGGGTGTAGGTCGCAAAAAGATTGTTCTCTAAAAACCCGTCTCTTACGCCGTCAAGGCAATGTCCTCGTTCAACATCAAATACCGTTTTGATGTCCTCGGTTTCTGACATAACCGGCCTTGAATAATGGAACTCATGGCCTTTGATGGTTTTTCCAACACTGTAATAGGGGTTTTCTCTTTTGACCTTCAATATAGTATATCCATGGCCCTGAGGCTTGTCTTCCATCATAAATCTGATGGGCAAAGCCCCTACCATCGGATAACTGTTTCCCTTCATCTCGACACTTTTTCCCAGGTAAATCAATCCGCCGCATTCGGCATAGACAGGCAGATTGTTTTCAATCATATTTTTCAACGATTCCCTGAATGTACTGTTATCGGCGAGTTTTTCGGCGCATACCTCGGGAAATCCGCCGCCTATATAAAGAGCGTCAATATCAGGCAGCTTTCTGTCTGATATTGAATCAATATATACCAGTTCAGCACCTAATTCTTTTAAATGTTCAATATTTTCAGGATAATAGAACCAGAATGACCTGTCATGTATTATTCCAATCCTGCATGGATTTATTTTTTCATGGTTTGATAAAGCAGGAACTGCCTCAACTTCTTCTTCATCAATCGGGAGTGCCCTTTCAGCTATTTTGAGGATTAAATCGGTATCAATATGATCTTCAACGACTGTTTGCGCCCATTTTACTGCTTCCCTGGCATGGTTGCTTTCAAAATGAGGCACCAGCCCCATATGCCTTTCAGGAAAGGGATTATTTTTTAATTTCGGGACTGAACCGATAACAGGGATGTTACAGTACCTTTCAATTGATTCTTTAACCAGGTTTTTTTGACGTGAGCCGGCGACACGGTTTAAAATCACCCCGGCGATATCCAGATCTGGATCAAATTTCTGGCATCCCATTATCAGCGCGGCTACTGTCCTTGTTGACATTGTCACATCGGCAATAATTATCACCGGTGATTTAGCGAGCTTAGCCAGCTCCGCGGAGCTGTATTTGCCGTCAATATTCATCCCGTCAAACAGGCCGCGGTTTCCTTCTATAAGTGAAAGATCAGCACCTGCTGAATGGGCCACTATAGAATTCAGTATGGGTCTTTTATCCATTAAAAAGTGGTCCAGGTTGTGGCATGGATTTTTAGAGGCAAATGAAAGCCAACCGGCATCAATGAAATCCGGACCCTTTTTATATGTTGTTATTTTTTTATTTTTCTCAATAAAGGTTGACGCCAGGCCAAGGGTTATAATAGTTTTTCCGGAGCCACCCTTGAGGGCGCTAATCAATATTCTCGGTGTATTTTTTATCATTATAGGATTCTCGATAATTTACTTTTATTATATTGGTTTTTTTATTGACAACTTACTGATTCTGGGTAATACATACGAGATTGTATTAAAATTCACAAATAAAAAATGATTCGCAGTGGATAATATTTAAATAATTTGCAGTTTTACATCTTTATTATGATTATCTATAAATTTTAACAGGTATAAGGTGTAAGGTATACGGTGTAAGGTTTTGTCTTTACCGTAAACCGTAAACCGTGGACCGAAAACCGTAAACCATTTCTTATTGTACAATAATGATAAAGGAGGCTTAACGAATGGCTTTTGAACCAAGAGAAGATCAAAAAGAGTTGAAATATCAAGAGCTAAGGATCTATTCCGATGAAGAATTAAACAGCTACACGGAAGAAGAGCTCAAAAATTTCAAGATCAAGCATGATATTCCAATGCTTGAAGAACTTGAAAGCGGACCATGGCCGAGTTTTGTTGCTGATGCGAAAAGACAGGCTCTTTTCAGAAGAAAACTTGCTGATGACAGAATGATGATTGAAAGGGATGTTGTGGAGGACCTTCTCGGTCAGCTGGAAGTATCCTTTCAGGACGGTGAAACACACTGGAAACACGGCGGAATCGTGGGTGTTTTTGGTTATGGCGGTGGTGTTATCGGAAGGTATTCTGACCTTCAGGAGCAGTTCCCATCGATTGCTCATTTTCATACAATGCGTGTAAATCAGCCTGCAAGTAAATTCTATACAAGTGATTATCTCAGGTCACTCTGTGATCTCTGGGATTACAGGGGAAGCGGAATGATGAACTTTCACGGCTCAACGGGTGATATCATTTTTCTGGGTACTTTCACAGAACAGCTTGAGCCCATTTTCTTTGAACTGGGTCACAAACTTCAGCAGGACCTCGGCGGCTCAGGTTCAAACCTCCGTACACCTTCATGCTGTATCGGAAAGGCCCGCTGTGAATATGCATGTATCGATACACAGGCTATGTGCTACGAATTGACACATTACTACCAGGACGAACTTCATCGTCCCGCGTTCCCTTATAAATTTAAATTTAAATTTGACGGCTGCCCAAACGGCTGTGTTGCATCAATAGCCCGATCCGACATGTCCTTTATTGGAACATGGCGAGACGACATTCGAATCGACCAGGAAGTTGTCCAGGCCTATATCGGCGGCGAAGTTCCACCGAACGGCGGAGCCCATGCCGGCAAAGACTGGGGTGCATTTGATATAGAAAAGGAAGTTATTAATCTCTGCCCCACAAACTGCATGTGGATGGAAGACGGTAAACTTAAAATAGATGACAAAGAATGTACAAGATGTATGCACTGTATCAACGTAATGCCCAAGGCTCTAAAACCTGGTACTGATACAGGTGTAAGTATACTTCTTGGCGCAAAGGCCCCTATTCTTGAAGGTGCCCAGATGTCCCTTTTGACCATCCCATTTATTAAAGCTGAAGCCCCATATGACAACATCAAGGAAAATGTGATTGAACCTATTTGGGACTGGTGGATGGAAGAAGGTAAAAACCGTGAGCGTCTTGGTGAACTTATCCAGCGCCAGGGGCTTCCCAGACTTCTTGAAGTTCTTAATATTCCGCCTATGCCCCAGATGGTTAAAGAACCCCGCTCGAACCCATATATCTTCTGGAAAGAGGAAGATGTTCCAGGCGGGTGGACAAGAGACATCAATGATTATCGCTCCAGACATAAGAGATAGGAGGTTATACAATGCCATTATCAACTGAAAGGTTAGGACTATTTAATAAAGATAAACCGATGGAAAACAGGATCACAGACCTTGGGCCGAGGCATTTCTGGCAGTACTTTCCGCCTGTGATCCAGAATAATTATGGAAAATGGGATTATCATGAAATACTTGAACCTGGTGTGCTTGTTCACGTAGCTGAAAGCGGTGATAAAGTCTTTACAGTACGCTGCGGCGGCTGCCGTTTCATGACATCTGAAAACGTCAGAGAGATCTGTCAAATTGCTGACAAGCACTGCGATGGTTATGTACGTTTTACAACCAGGAATAATATTGAATTTATGGTAGACAGCCAGGACAAGATGGAGGCCTTAAAGAAAGACCTTATGAGCAGAAAACATGTTTCAGGCAGCTATAAGTTCCCCATCGGCGGAACCGGTGCCGGTGTAACCAATATTATTCACACCCAGGGATACATTCACTGTCATACACCTGCTACTGATGCTTCATCAATGGTAAAGGCTGTTATGGATGAACTGTTTGATTATTTTCAAGGTATGACACTTCCTGCTCAGGTAAGAGTATCCATGGCCTGCTGTCTGAACATGTGCGGCGCAGTACACTGCTCTGATATTGCTCTTCTGGGATACCACAGGAAACCACCTATAGTTGACAGCGAAGTGCTGGATTCTGTATGTGAAATTCCACTTGTAATTGCAGCCTGTCCCACAGCAGCTATTTCACCGACCAAAACCGAAGAAGGTAAAAAAGCAGTCAAGATTAAAAATGAACGCTGCATGTTCTGCGGAAACTGCTACACAATGTGTATGGCCCTTCCCCTCTCAGACATGGAAGGTGACTGTGTAACAGTACTTGCTGGCGGTAAACTTTCAAACAGGATCAGTCCTCCGAAATTTTCCAAGGTTGTTATTCCGGCTTTGCCCAATAACTTCCCGAGATTTCCGGAAACAGCCGGAGCAGTAAAGAAGATCATCGATGCTTATGCAGCTGACGCAAACAAGTATGAGAGAATCGGCGACTGGGCCGAAAGGGTCGGCTGGGAAAGATTCTTTGAAAAATGTGATATTCCTTTTACCGAGCACCTTATTGATGACTATCGTCTCCAGTATGATACATACAGGACTTCAACCCAGTTTAAGTTTACAGAAGCTTCCTGGAACGTATCAAAAGTGGTTCAGGGTGATTAATTAATCTGCTGATTACAAGCGGAAGGAGTAACAAATGGAAGATTTAAAACAGGTTATCCTGGAATTCGCGGAATCAAGCAAAAAATCCAAATTTTATTTTAATGATATTGTAAAGGCAGTCAATAAGGTCGATCCTGATGCTAAAGCAAGGATAATCAAAAAAGCAGCTACCGCGCTTATTAATGAGGAAAAGCTGATATATTTCTCAACCGGAAGCAGCACGATGTACGGCTTGAAGGGTAGAGGCCAGACGGAAGATCATTAGGCCGTTAAGCCATAAATAGCTATTAATCTATTACAGAGGTCGCTATCCATGTAAGTTATGGAGGGCGGCCTCTTTCTTTAATGAGGATTTAAAATGAAAGAACCACAGGATTCTGATGAGTTTATCAGGCAGCAAAAGGAAATACTGGCTGATAATCCTGATTGCTCCAACTCACACTATAACATGGGTGTATCCTTTCTTGAGCAGAATAAACTGGATGAAGCAATCAATTCCTTTCAGGAGGCGATTTCCAACAGTGGCCGAATGTTTGAGGCATGGGTAAACCTTGGCTATATATACTTCAAGCAGGGAGATCTTGAGCATGTTGTTTATGCAAATGAGAAGGCTGTTGAGATTGAACCCAGATACGCGAGGGGGTATGCAAATCTTGGCTTTGCTTATCTTCAAAAGATGGAGACGGAAAAGGCAATAACAGCCCTCGAAAAGGCCATTGAACTAAATCCTGATATTGCCCAGGCAAAGGCAAACTTAATAAACGCATACCTTCAGAATGATGATGTAGCCAAAGCTATCGAAACAGGTGAAGGACTTGTTAAAATGGCCCCGGATTTTTCTTTAGGAAATAATAACCTGGCTGTAGCCTATTATAATAATGAAGAATATGAAAAGGCCATAGAGTATATGGACAAAGCGATAAGCCAGGGATTTGAAGTCCACCCACAATTTAAGGAAATACTGGAACCATACAGAAAATGAAACTAGGCCCATTTTTTCATAATTATGAACTTCTTGTTGATAAAGCAGAAACCGCGTTTCATAATGTAGTAGACAAACACGGTGAATGTGTGAAGTGTGAACTTCATTGCTCTGACTGCTGCAATGCGGTATTCGGAGTTTTTCTTGTAGAGGCACTTTATATCCGTGAACATTTCGATCAGATTAAAGAAGATCAGAAACAGCATATTATTGAAAGAGCGAAGAAGGCGGACCAGGCGATTGAAGATCTTCAGAAAAAGCTGAATACCTTTGAAGAAGACCCCAGAATGCAGGCATATACTCTTTCCAGAGAAAGGATAAGATGTCCCATGCTGGATGAAAAGGATGAATGTGTTCTTTACCAGAGAAGGCCGATAACATGCAGGGTATACGGTATTCCTACCAGAATCCATGGGAAGACGCGTGCCTGCGGAAAAGCCGATTTCAAAAACGGTGAAACATACCCTATACTTGACCTGGATTCCGTTTACAGGGATCTTTATATTCTGTCAAGGGATATACTTGAAGAGGCAAAGGTGGAAAGCAAGGATGAAGATAAGGCATCTCTGCTTATTTCCATTTCAAAAGTAGTGCAGACTTCTGTTGATGACCTGATAAATAAGGATTTTTAATGGCGAAATAGAATTATTTGGCGATTATTTTCTCCAGGGTGGAAGCAGCTATATCGCTTATTGATATCTTTTTAAAAACACCTTTTTCATAAATGTCTATTTCAATATTATCTTCAGTAAGTGAGGCAATATCATCTCTAGCATCGATCGCCTTTAGATTTCCCATAATGATAATAGTGTAAGCGCGGACTTCCGGATTTTCATCTTTTAGAAAGGGTATAAGGCTGAACCGGATTTTCTGAAATGGCATTGGCTCAGACCCGGTTATTCTACCAAGTGCTCTTAATACTTCGGGCAGTAATTCCCTGTCTGGTATGAAAGTATATAACTGTGGAGTATAGGAGACGTATTGCCTTGGTTTATGGCTTATTATTTCCCCTATTGCCTCTATTGCCCCCCAGCTTGATGCTGCCGTATCGGAAATAGAGATGAAAAGATTTTTTATAAGCCTGGTCACGACCTTTGGATCATAATCAGATATAATGGCTGTGGCCCGGCCCAATGCCTCTGCCGCCCGCATCCTTAAAAGGTCATCAGCGGAATAGAGTAGCCGCTGCAGGTATCTTATTATCTTTTTATCCTGGCCTGCCAAACAGTCAATTTCATCCAGATTATATTCCGTTACAAGAATTTCAATGTCTTTCTTCGTGAACCTGGTTTTTTCAGATTTTTTATATCCGGCATTTGATACCGGATGAATGGATTTTTTTTCCAGTTTACTTCTGAAACCCTGTTCAGTCACCTCAAGGACATCATCGTGGAGCTTAACAAAATAGAGTACACCGGTTACATTTCTACCTTCATATGCTCCGCTGTGGACAATCAAGTGACTCTCATAGTCGTATTCTTCAAGTTCGCCGACAAGATAATCATCATCAGGAAGAAGATCCCAGGCCAGGTCCCAGTCACCGTTACAGGCAAAAACAAGGGCTTCGATCATTGCTGTGCCGAGGTTATGTCCGGTTACATCACATGTATATACCGCACCGCATTTGCATGCTCCCACGGGCATTTCCTGGGGCATACCGGCGTCCAGTTCCCCGGGTTTTTTAATTTGCATTCCGCAAAAGGGACAGAGCGGCTTGTCTATTACATCTCTTCCTTTAAATCTACCTTCCATATTTTATATGTTTAATCCCTGTATTAAAGATCCAGATCAATTGATGCTCCTTCTTCGTCATATTCGAAGTCATCAATATAAAAATCAGATCCGGCTGATTTAAACCGGATATTCCAATTGCTGTATTTTGGACCTGCAAATCCGCAGTTTACAGTTCCGATTCTCGCCCCTAACCTGTTAAGCCTGGGTATTATTTTCTCTTGAAAAATCTCACTGATGATCATTTTTGCATCATCGTCAAGTTCAATATTTTGCTTATTTGCCAATTTCTTGTTCATTTACTTGTAAGACCTTCAATGCACTGATATAAATTAAATATGTCATTCCGATCACCGGGAGAAATCTTCTGTTTTATAGAGACAGAACAACCAGATTTCTTGGTTGTTACCTCGAAATGACATAATGAGACAATTACATATATGTTCTTTATTTTGTTGGACCCGGTAGATCAAGGGTCATGCACTTGTTTGTCGGTCCGCAGGATTTGGTCTCTATTTTAGGTTGATTTCCACCGGGACCTGCGCCCATGGCATAGCTGCTTTCACTGATCACTCTTTCAAAGGATTGGGATTTGCATTCAGGGCATGATAAATCTACTTTTTCGTCGCTTTTGAAAAAAAGTTTTTCAAAGGTATTATTACATTCAAGACATTTAAATTCATATATTGGCATGATTGCTTCCTCATTTAACTCATTGTATTATATAAACATACGGTAATATAAATCCTTTGATGTTAGATGTCAAACGCACGACAGTTATTAAAACAGAACCAGACAGCCGAGATAGTTAAGGAATGAATCTTAATCAGACAGGATGTGCAGGATATTTTTTGCCTTTCCGGCCTGTCCCGTAGTATTGTGCGGGGAAGAAAGGCAAAAAGAAATCATCTTTTTAGGAAACAATAATCAAAGTAAGTCTATTCGTCATTCCCCGACTTGCCTGCCGGGCCGTAGTCTCAGGAGAAGGCTGGATCCGCCGTCGCCCAAGGCTATGGCGGGACAGGTCGGGGAATCCACCAAAACCGTCATTCCCCGGCTTGACCGGGGAATCCAGGGTTTTATGTTTTTTCTCCCGCAGAGCGGGATGGATCGTTCCTGTTTTCATCCGGAAAACAGAAATCCATATAATCCTGTAAATCCTGTCTAGAAAAGGTTTTAAACGATTTTATCCGACAGGACTGAAATACAGAATCTGGAATCAGGCACTCATCCATAGCAGGTTGCTGTGAAGGGTGAAAATCAAAAGGGCAGCTCAATATTCATTTTATCAAATGAGTGAAAAACAAATGATTCTTAGCTTTCATCCATGCTTTACAGCAGACCAGCAGGTAATATTTTACAGCAGGAGAAAAATAAATGAAGATGATATCTTGCTGATACAAAACGCGGAGTTAATAATCCTGTCTCAGGCCTGTTCTGAAGAACTGTATAAATTATGTGAGGAATCAGGCGCTGACATTTTTCCCGATTATCGAACCAGGTTCCGGTATCCCGGAAAGACGGGACAGAGTATTCTTATTGAAGAGGCTGGTATTGATCATCCGGTTACATACGCGTGGAATTCAGTAAAAGAGTTTTTGAGTAAATTCGATGAATCTTATTACCATGAATATCCGTTTATATTGAAGGCAGATAAAACTCATGAAGGAGAGGGTATCTTCCTCATTAAAAAAAAAGCTGACTTGAATTCTGCACTCGATGAATTGGAAAAAAAGAGAGATAAATTTGTATCCCAGGAATATATATCATCACATGGAAATGTTTTAAGGGTAGTTATTATGGGAGAGAATTACATCTCCTACTGGAAAAGGCCGGGAGATTCAGGAAGTGAAATCACATCCATGAAAGAAGGCGCTGTTGTTGACAAAGAATGGAAACCTGAATTGCAGGAAAAGGGTAGGGAAGCTGCAAAAAGGTTATCCGATAAAACAGGGATCAACCTGGCAGCGGTTGATTTTATATTCAATATTGACGGGAAAGACCCAAAAGCACTTATGCTTGAGATAAATTATTATTTTGGCAGACACGGCCTGGGAGGAACAATTAATTATTATAAAATGCTGTATCATGCACTGATCAGATGGATGGAGGAAAGGGGGTATGATTCTAAAAAAATTGCACTTGTATAAATTGTCCTGACCTGTACCTGACGTGCCGAAATCTGAAAGATAGTTGTGACTTCTATTTACGCTATTTTTATTAACCATCCGGAACAAAGATACACTAGAAATATCTTATCTTTTGAACCATTCAAAAACCAGCAATATTTAGCAGATATATGCAATTTCCATTTATTACTTGTCTGGGTAATCTTTACTTGAATATAATTTATGATTATGGCAAGTAATCTATACTTTTGACTGGCTCTATATAAGTATACTGTTTCTAATCTTTAATCATCGGATATTAACACATAATGCAAGTAACCTTGAATTTTATGATTCTTAAAAAACTGAAGATTCATTAACGTAGTATTGAATCGCCCCCACATAATGATTTGGTTTTGAAATCGTTGGTCGAATCGGAAATTATTCTGAAAACATAACTCGTGGATTACAAATAAATTTAAGTATTAAAGGTTTTTTCAACCATCGTTCATCTAATTGGAGGGGAAAAATGATACCCTACATACTTTACCCAATTGTCCTCATGATCTGTTTACAAATAATTAGTTTGTGGGTCTCTGTGCCCACTAATGCAACAAAAAAGGGAGACATCGCTGGACCGACTGTATTATGTTATGTTTGTGGCATTGTATTTTTTTTATTTTTACTAAACGGGAAAGATTGGCATCCATGGTCAGATATACAATGTGCATCATTATCACTTTGCGTGATGGTCTTTTTTTTACTTGGTTTTTATGCGAAAAAGAGAAAAGGCGGTCTAGATATACCTGTCGATGGCTGTGGCTGGACTGATTCAATTGAAAAATGGCGAAGATACGCATATGTTAAAGCCTCCAAACAACTATCACCATTACTTGCCATAATTACAATTTATTTTATCTTTGTATTTCAATGGACAATACCTCCATTTGTCTCTTTATACTTTAAAGACATGAACATAAACCTAATAAAAATTCTGAGTTTTTTCTTGGGTTTTGGAGTAGTTATCATTAGAGGAATCCCCCTTTTTGGTATGCTACCAAAAACTGGATCACCGATATCCAAAAAAGAATGGGAATAAAATGTGCACCTATTTATAGAATCAGACATGACTCACAATCATTCAATTTTTTCTGACCTCTCAAACGATAGATTGCTTTATGTGTTAGTCTTCACAGGATACACTCTTATTTTAAGTCATAAGCTTAAACGAATGTTCAAAAGCAACGACTACGATAAGGACATTTGAATCTATCGAAATGTAAGGATAATTATCCTATTCATGAAAAAGAAATAATCCGAAATTTTTAACAATACCAATTGTAATCATTACTTAATTTGAAATGAAGATTACTGCTAGTCATAACCACAACAGCGCCTTGAATACTTACGATTAGCATTTGTAATCATAACCAAAATCGAATAATATCAAAATCAAGACTTTGGCAAGAACACTTCCGTTTTTAGGGCCTTGATAAAAGTGAAGTATTATTATAGATATATAACGTAATCGTTACTGAAGCCGTGCTTCATCCTGGACGCATAACCATACCTATCTACTTACATTGAGGTTCCTGTCTATGGAAACATGGTCAGATATTTGGTTAGTGAGGGTCAACGATTGGGCTCAAATTGCGAGTCTACTTTTACTCCTGTTTGCCGTTTGTGCTGGCTATTTTGTATATGCCACCCAGAAAGAGATCACGAGAAGAGCAAGCACAGAAAATCAGGGTCTGAAAGATACACTTGCAAAGACGTCGGAGGAGCTCGATAGCACTAAACAAGAGCTTTTACGAAAGACCAATGATCGTAGCCTCACGGGAGATCAGAAACAATCTTTGAAGCAATCGCTCAAAGGCGTCTCTGGAAAGGTGCTTGTAAAGGCTGATTTCGCAGATTCTGAAGCCAAGGCCTTCGCAAACCAGATCAAATCTGTTCTTGCGGAGACAGATCTGGAAATTATAGAACAGGATTACATAGGAATAGTATCGTTATATGCGAAAGGCATCGGCATAATAGTGAACGACATGCAGAATCCGCCTCCACATGCTGTACCAATTCAGAAAGCATTCAAACTAATTGGGATTGAGGCCCCAGCCGGCAAGGCTGAAAACGCCGAATTTCCACAGGACGCATTGATTGTCTGGATATGCCATAAATAATTGGTTCCAAGATTGTTACGACTTGCGGTTGAGGCCACACACTAACAAAATAGTGCTGACATCGCACCCGCCACTCGGTGAGAGCGGGACGTCCATAAAAAACTAAATAACTCTAAGAACCAGTATTGACCCTTTAGTTATTGTTCGTAATCTCAACTTTCAATATTTTTAAGTATATGGCAAGTAATCGTTACTTTTCATATCTTTCATTCTGTAGATTTTATAATACTATAATTATAATCAGAAATTATTTCGCTACGAAATAATAACTATGTTATATTCCTTAAAGAGAGTAAAAATGGAAACCGCGGTAAAAATTTTTATTATTGTAATAATACTCTGTATTTCTGCAAAAGCTATACATTGGACATGGACCTCTCAAATAGATCCTGTGGCAACCATAAAAAAATTTGTGAGTAAACAGCCTAAAATTGCTGATGTCGTTGTAACACGAGATCCAAATAAACTGTATCAAGATGGAAAGATTGTTGCTGATGTTACGGGTCATGTAGAAATTAACAATGAAACCATTATCCTAAAGCAGATTGCAAATATATCAGCACTTAATAGAGAGAATCCCATTGAATACAAACGTATGAAACTACAAATTATACAAGTTGGGCGCATAATCGGGATGAAAACTGTAATATCCAATGGCGAATCCAGTGTTCTTCAGAATGTAATGGAAGACGTCATATGTGAAGAAATCAATTAATTGAATATAACAATCCCTTTAACTATGACCGGGCGATGAAACGCCGCCCGGCATGTTAAGGGCATATTATCTGAAATATGGATATAAATGAAATACAGACGGAGATAAGTAGGCTATTCAACAAGTATAGAATACCTGATATTACCCATAAAATTCCGATAGAGAATCTTCATAGATGGTCTTCAGAAGTTGCGACTCACTTCAAATTAGATTTAGATGATTTCAGAAAAAAAATGTCGGAATTGTTTTGGAGCCCAACCCATATCCAACTTTCATTAGGCTATACATTAATTGCTAGGCAAGATTGTAAATTTCCTAAGGGTACAAATGGTAAGGCATTCAAAGAAGAAGATATTCCGGATGCTGTTGGTTTACCTGAAATCCACTTCTGGTATCATCTGTATAATTGTTATGAGTGCATTTATCGCTGTTGGGAAAGAATCGCTTCAGTACTTAAGAATGTTTGCTATCCAAATAATAATGAAAAAATGTATTTCGATCAAATAGTCAATACCTTGGATATAGATAATAGCTATAACAAAAATCCACACTTAAATCCTCTAAAAAAACAAAGAAAGCATTGGAATAATGCGGCAAAGGCTCGCAATGATATATCCCACGGAACAAGTTCTCCTCTTCGTAATATGAATATTGAAGGAAAGGTATCAAATATATTAGCAATGGATGGATTACCGCAAATATATCTAAATTATTCCATTAACAGCCCAAAGGAAAGCATAGAAAAGGTTGTTGAACAATATAAAAAAGTTTTCCAGGCAATGAAGATTATGGTGGATTTTATTGATAATATTGACAGATAACAACTGGCTCAACAACGGACTTGCTAAAAGCGCTTCTGCGTCTCCAGCAAGCCGGTTACGTATAGCTGCTATAAGTCGTAACATCTGCTGGTATCAAGAAAGTACAGCCTACTATAAGTAGTTAAAAGTGCAGATCACTTGCCATTACATGAAAATTTCACACTCCCTAAAAACCTAGGATATCTTATGGTATCTGTAACCCCTAAACATGTCTTAAAAGTGTTTATAACGATAAGTAGTGCGCCACGAGGCTGCACAAGAGATGAGGGTAGGTCCCTC
>JBHPCX010000075.1:0-17975 GCA_042573485.1 Thermodesulfobacteriota bacterium
TGAGAACAAAAACAAGAATCACCAGGATAATGGGGAACGGCAGCCCGAGAAAAAAACCGCTTCCTATATACTGGAAAGGAGGGTGCTCAAACACAATAATCTGGCCGTGAGTGATAAGCTGGGCAATTCCCCTTCCCACAGTCATAAGAATCAGTGTGGCGATAATAGGCTGCACACCCATATAGGCCACAAGAACCCCGTTCCATAAACCGATGATAACAGACAGGGCCAGGGGCACAAGCAGTACTATAATCAGAGAAGCCTGGTCTCCGTACTCCAGAATGCCGTTTACATATTCCGGACGGATCAACTGGGCTGCCATGGCCCCTGAGATAGCAATGATCGCTCCTACAGACAGGTCAACGCCGCCTGTGGCGTAAACCAGTGTCATACCGATGGTGATCAGCATAACAGGCGCGCCCCTGTTGAATATATCGATCAATGAACCGAACAGATGGCCGTTCTTTATCTCAATATGGAAAAATCCATCTGTAAAAACCAGATTGAACAGAAGTATGGCTATAAAGGCCAGCAGGGGATAGAGGATACTCTGTTCCGAAGAACCGAAGATCAGGAGGGAAACTTTTTTCTTGCCGCTGTTCATAATGTCTCTGCCCTGCCTTCCTGAGCCAGTGTTTTCATGATGTTCTCTTCAGATATGGCGTCTCCTGAGATCTCTCCCAGTTTTTTCCTGTCCTTAAGTATAGCAACCCGGCTGCAGCTGTGAACAATCTCTTCCAGCTCCGATGATATAAAAAGGATACTGCGGCCTTCCTCGCTCAACCTGGATATCAGTTTTTCAATCTCTGCCTTGGCGCCAACATCAATACCTCTCGTGGGTTCGTCCAGGATCAAAAGGCGTGGATTCATGGCCATCCAGCGGGCCAGGATTACCTTCTGCTGGTTTCCGCCACTCAGGGTACCCGCCTTCTGCTCCCTGTCTGACACCTTTATCTTCAGGAGATCAATAAAGCGGTCCGTTATTTTTTCCTGCTCTTTTCTGGAAATCCCTTTAACAAAACTATTACTGGACTGGAGGGGCAGAACGATATTCTCTCTGACCGTCAGATCAGGGATAATGCCTTCGCTTTTCCTGTCTTCAGGACAGAAGGCAATGGAATGGGATATAGCCTGTTTGGGAGAGTGAATAGTAACCGGACTGCCGTCTATTTTTACTGTTCCTCCTGTGGGCCTGTCAACACCGAAAAGGAGTTTTGCTGTCTCTGTCCGTCCGGAACCTAAAAGCCCCGCAAGACCGAGAACTTCTCCTTCACGCATTTCCAGATCAAAGGGAAACAGTACACCTTTTTCTTCCACCTTATCCAGGGTCATAAAAGGTTCTTTTTGGGAAAGGGCATCAATTGTTTTTTTACCGGATGACTCCATCTCCTTTTCCAGCTCTTTACCCAGCATTCTGGATATCAGCTCAAAACGGGGAAGCTCTGCTGTTTTGAAATCTCCAATTAACTGTCCGTTCCTTAAGACTGTGATCCGGTCGGATATCTCATATATCTGGTCCAGAAAGTGCGTAATGAAGACAATACCTATGCCGTCTTCTTTGAGTTTTTGCATTATGGCAAAAAGGTTTTTACATTCTGTCTTGTCCAGGCTGGACGTGGGTTCATCCAGGATCAGGATTCTGGCCTGGATATCCAGGGCTCTGGCAATGGCCACCATCTGCTGAATGGCAGTGGAAAATAAAGAGAGGGGCAGAGTCACATCGAGATTTAAATCAAGTTTAGCCAGTGCCTTATGGGCATTCCGGTTCATGGTCTTCCAGTCGATGATGCCCCATTTCCTGGACTGGCGTCCGATATAGATATTTTCCGCTACCGAAAGATTGGGAAGCAGATTTATCTCCTGATATACAGTGCTGATACCTTTGCGGGCTGCGTCCATGGGGGAAGAGGCTTCAAACTCTTTGCCTTCCAGTTTTACAGATCCGCTGTTTTTTTTATGGACCCCTGTAAGCACTTTAATCAGGGTGGATTTCCCTGCCCCGTTCTCACCCATGAGGGCGTGTATTTCTCCGGGCCTCAGTGTGAAATCGACAGAATCAAGTGCCCTAACCCCGGGAAAGCTCCTGCTCAATCCCCTGATTTCAAGAAATTCAGCGCCAGTTTCTGGCCTCAATATATCCTCTCCTTATAAGCCCAAGATGAATATGAACGTCCAACATCGAACGTTCAACTTCCAATAAAAAACAAAGAAAAGACAATATGTTCTGTCTTTCATTGAACGTTGGATGTTGAATGTTGAACGTTGGAAGTTCATCTTTTTTTATCTATTTTTCCCCACCTTACCCCTAGTACTTTCTACTTTTAATTACATCAGCAGCAACTTCCTGTGGAAAGACACCTTCTTCGGTTACGATTCTCTTGGGAACCGATTCACCCCTGGACAGTGCTTCCACGGCCTCAAAAAGCTGTGGTCCAAGCAGGGGGCTGCATTCAACAGTACAGTTCAGTTTTCCTTCGACCATGGCCTCAAAAGCACCTCTAACGGCATCAATGGAGACGATAATTATATCTTTACCGGGAACCAGGCCATATTCTTCGATCGCCTGGATAGCGCCGATAGCCATGTCGTCATTGTGGGCAAAAAGAACATCTATGTTTTCTCCTTCGGTTTTCAGGAAGGCTTCCATTATTTCTTTTCCTCCGGAACGTGTGAAATTACCGCTCTGGGTTTTAATGATCACCATTCCGGGATGATCGGCAATAACCTCTTCAAAGCCCTTCTTCCTGTCTATAGCAGGAGCAGAGCCTACTGTTCCCTGAAGCTCAGCGATCTTAACGTCTGTATAACCTTTTTCTATAAGCCAGCGTGCTGCCCGGCGACCTTCCTCTACAAAATCGGACCCCATAAAGGCGACCCAGAGAGAATCATCTTTCACGTCCACAGCCCTGTCAATAATGATAACTGGAATACCTGCCTCTTTAGCTTCCTGCATAACAGCTCCGAACCCGGTTTCAACAACAGGAGAAAAGGCAATAACGTCCACACCCTGGGCGATAAAGTTCCGGATAGCCTTGATCTGGTTTTCCTGCTTCTGCTGAGCGTCGGAGAAGATCAGTTTGATATTGGGTCTTTTTTCCGCTTCACTCTGGATGGATTCTGTATTGGCAACCCTCCAGGCGCTTTCCGCACCTATCTGTGAAAATCCCACGGTAATGGTACCGTCATCTTTTTCTGATCCGGAACAACCGAACAATGTAACTGCAGCTATAAGTAGCACAGCAGCCGTTTTGAATATGTTTCTCATAAAGACTCCTTACTAATAAAGATTTCTCAATTTATTGTAATCCCCGTGCCTTTTTTTATCTGTTTAGAAAAAAAATTCCTTTTTGAGGGATGATGTATATGGAGTCGGCTTTTACATGCCAACAGATCCACTCTGCTCCACCATCAAAGTATCATCTTCAAAACAAGTGAATTCCCCTGCCAAATCAGGGAATTCAGCATCAAGTTTTTCACTTGACTCCTCGAACCCTGGAACATCGATCATTAAATTTATTCCTTGATGTTCCTTAGTAATACGCTTCCGAATTCATCCGCACCCATTGATGAACCTTTAAATAGATAAGGTCTGTGACCTGTCTCATCAGTATATCTTTGCATGATTTCTTCAATAACATTCTCTGCGTCCTTTAGACCAAGGACAGCAACTGTCCCGCCGCTGCCTCCACCGGTGATTTTGGCACCATATAAGCCTCTCCCCTGGCCGACATCTTTTGTGAGTTCAACCAGTCGGTCTGTTCCGGAAGAATTCAACCCGCATGATGTATAACTCTCATGTGATAAATACATCTGTTCGCCGAGGCACATACATGTTTCTTCTGTAACTATCATATTCAGTAATTCGCGAAAAATATTTATTCTGTGAGTTTCATATATTGGATGAGCTGTTGGATAATAGATATTGTAATCCAGCTCCGGGTCTATTTCCGTAACAGTATCAAAGGTTTTTTGATATTTTTGAATAAATTCCCTGCCATTCATTTTTTGCGGAAGATAATTTGCATAATATTTTTCAAATTCATATGGAGCAATATTTGCCAGATAATTTCCCTGTATCTCAGTGTAATCTTCTTTTTTAATGATCTCTGAAATTATGCGTTGCCCCATGAAGGCCCCTACCCTTACAGATGTATAATCACTTCCTGATACCGAATGTTGTATTTCCGATTCTATACCCCAGAATGATATCTCCTCCGGAATCTGAACAAAGGGACGTAATTTGGCAGGTTGACATAAAAGGGCCATGAGATTGCTTTCTTTCCCCAATGCAGACGTCATCTGGTCCATGATGCCGCAGGGGGCGCCTACTACAAGATTCTCCACCTTCTGGCAAAGTAAGGCTAATTCGATCGCATCAATTTCAATACCAAATATACTGCATACAGCAGTCATTGTCGCCACCTCGAGGGCAGCAGAGGAACTGACACCTTTGCCTTCCGGCACATCAGAACAGATCAGGATATTCACTCCCTGACCAAAATAAACATTTTTTTCCCTTATTAATACTAAAAGTACACCTGCTATATAAGCTGCCCATTTTTCCTTTAAAAAATATTGCTGAGCGGATTTGTAATCAATTGGTTTATCATCATTAAAAAAATCTTCCAGACGCATTTCAAAATATCTGTCATCTCCTGATTCACTATTTGCAAGGCTGATTATTTTTATTGATTTCTCCGATGCCTGTTGTGCCGCTGCAATCGTTGATTCTTTAATGGGGAGTTGTAAAACCAGTGAGCCCGAGTAATCGGCTATTCCACCCATCACATCCAGTCTTCCCGGTGCCCTGGAAACAGCTGTCTCTTTGCGGGGATTTAAAAATGACTGTGCCGGTTTAAAGGGATGGTCATCCAGAGAGTTTATAAGTGCAATAAAATATTCTACATCTTTTAATCCCCAGTTTTTTCCCTGTATGATTTTAAACATATTACTATCAGACCCTGAACAGGTTAAATTAAATGATATTTTATTAGTGCATCTGTTAGATGCGGCTCCACCAGCCTTTTGATATCCTCATTTGCATACCCTGCCCAGGTGACATCATCTGTTACGTTGAGCAGGGACTTTACAGGATTTCCCTTTTCATCAGTTATAATAACACCGGCTTCTCTTGCGATTAGTTCTGTACATAAATCATAGGGATGGCAACAGAGTCCTAAACCTGCCCCTCTCTCCTGTAAAATATTTGAAAGAAGGGGGCGCAGATCAGCAACAAAGCGGTAATGCCCGGAAATTAATTCATAAACCTGCCCGCCCGTACTCAAGTATTGATCTTCAAAACATGCAGCTTTATCACTCTGAACATTTCCAAGAATATTCCTGATAATTTCTTCGTCAATCTGTGCAAGGATGTCCCTTGCGCCATTGAAAAAACGGGCAATCATGGCAAAACCATGTTTAATGGATTGTGCAGATGATGGCTTCAGGCTTATGGGCCGGTATTCATTGCTTAATCGGTTATAACGACGGGCTGCGATCCCATTACCTTTGAAGGCATAAATAATGTCCGACAAAAATTGTTTAATTGTCGGGATTTCAGTTTGAACTGCAAACTGTATATCCTGAAGATTTGTATTCTTTCCTCTATTGGGTGCGATTCCTGTTAAAACCCATGCACTTCGCTTCTGGTACATTATTTCTCTTGTACCATCGATGGGATCAATAATGATGATGTATTCAGCGTCTTTTTCTCCGGTTCCTTCAGGCAGTACAATATTACCGTCTTGAGAAATTCCTTCTGCAACAAGGATTACCGGGGCAATATTTACTATTTCAGTTTTAAAATATTCAAGAATGAGTTCCTCACTTATTCGATCTATCGAATAAATTGTATCACCGGTTCCTTCGTGGGCCACTTTTGATAATTGGTCCACATCAGTGTTTTCACAGGTACTGACAACCCTGTCCCGTATAATCTCGTGCAGTTTTATTATTGATTCTGCTATCTGCTTCAATTTATCCATTTTTATTTCCCGTTTTTTTATAATGGATATCCGGCAGATTTCGTAGCTCTTCGGCCTTTTCTTCAGGAGCTGTGTCGCTGAGAAAGTTACCACCGCCGATTTCAGGTCCGGCCAGATATTTAAGAAGGTTGGGCTTTCGTAAAGGAGGGTGGAATTCAATATGGAAATGAAATCCGCTGTGATCCTTTCCATCGGTAGGTGCCTGGTGAAGCGGCATGACATAGGGAAAAGGTATCTGCCATAAATTATCAAATTTAATTAATATATGTTTCAAGGCCTCTGAAAAATCCTTTAACTCATTTTCGGATAGGTCTGCCACACTCAGGTAGGATTCCTTTGGAGCCACATAAACCTCATAGGCATATCGTGCAAAATAGGGCATAAAAACTATTGCAGAGTCGTTTTCAAAGATTACTCTCTGCCCGTCCTCTTTTTCCGCTTTTAGAATATCCTGAAACAAGATTCTCTTCGTTTTTTTGAAATAGGCACTACTTACTCTTGCCTCTGTTTCTATATATTTAAAAACAAAATTTGTGGCGTAGAGCTGGCAATGGGGATGGGGATTGGATACTCCTACTGCTTCACCTTTATTTTCAAATAATAATATATGATTTATTTCCGGATGTTTGCCCAGTTCGATATACTGCCTTTGCCATTCTTTGAGCAGTACAACAATTTCATCCGGTTCGAGTTCGGTCAGAGTCAGATCATGCCTGGGACTGTAGCAGATAACTCTGGCGACACCGCGGGCCGGTTTTCTTTTATAGATGCCCTCCCCTGCCTCTTCCACCTCCGGGGCATCCCAGCTAACACAGGCATGATCATTATCAAAAACGAATGTCTGTTTATATTCCGGATTCTGTAACCCGCTTACCCTTTTGTTCCCGGGGCATAAAAAACAGCCAGGGTCATATTCCGGAACCTGCTTTGAATTTTTTCCTATTGTCTCGCCAATCCATGGTCTGTTCTGACGGTGTGCTGCAACAATTATCCATTCTTCACGTAAAGGATGCCAGCGTTGTTCCCATGTCATTGATGTGAGCTCCTGTATTATATTTGATTTCTACTTAACTGAAAACTTATGAATAGTTGTTGACCTGTAAGTTTCCCCGGGTTTCAATACAACTGAAGGAAATTGGGGTTTATTTGGCGAATCCGGATAATGCTGTGTTTCCAGACAGAATCCGCTGCGAATCCCATATACTTTACCACTTTTTCCCGTAATTTTTCCATTCAGAAAATTACCGCTGTAAAACTGAACCCCCGGTTCAGTTGTGTATACCGCCATATACCTTCCGCTGACCGGTTCATAAACCGTGGCAACCAGAACAGGCTCGTCATCATCCTTTGAATTAATTACCCAGTTATGGTCATAACCATTACCGAATTTCAACTGCTCATAATCCGATTCAATTCTCTCACCAATAGCTGCAGGCTTTCTGAAATCCATGGGTGTATCTTCAACTGACCGAATTTCTCCGGTTGGTATTGAACCCCGGTCCACCGGTGTAAAGAAACCGGCATTCAGCATTAATTGATGACCAAGAATATCTCCGGAACCTTCCCCTGCAAGATTCCAGTAGCTATGATTTGTAAGGTTTACCACGGTGGTTTTATCTGTTGTTGCGAGGTAGTCTATTCGAAAGGAATTATCATCTGTAAGGGTGTAGGTTACTGTAACCTTCAGGTTTCCGGGAAATCCCTCTTCCCCATCCCTACTCATATAGTTCAGCTTAAGGGACTGACTGTCTTCGCCGGTAACGGGTTCTGCATCCCACAGGACCTTATCGAATCCCTTGACTCCGCCATGTAAAGAATTATTCCAGTTGTTTCTGGCAAGAGTGTAATTCTGATCGTCAAGGGAAAACTTTGCATCACCTATCCTGTTGGCGTATCTCCCGACAATAGCTCCAAAATAGGTATTGCCCTCCATATAATCCTGGAGATTATTGTAGCCGAGTACAACATCATCAAATTTTCCGTTTTTATCCGGCACTTTTACAGATGTAACAATACCGCCATAGTTGATTATTTTAATTTCAATATTATGAGCATTTGTTAATGTATAGATATCCACTTTTTTCCCCTCAAGTTCACTAAATGATTCTTTTTTTATATTCATTTCAGGTGATTTCCTGGCTGCTGTTTCCGGTTTTTTCTCTGAAGATACCTTTTTTTCACATCCAGTTGAAAAATTTAAAAATGCTAAAACGGTTAACAGAATTATAGATCGAAATAGTGTTGTGATGGTAAACTCCTTATTTAGTTAAACTTATAAAGTTTATGCTGATTCCAATTGACTCCATATCTTTTTATGGCATGGCACATTCATAGGGGTCGGCTTTTTCAACCGGACCGCCCTTATACCTGGGATATGCCGGATAAGAACACATAGGCAGGCTGCGGTTTCCTCCCGTAGCTGTTATGGACATGGGAGGCGCTATACCCTTTTCAACCCAGTCAACAAGCAGGCTGAACCGGTTAAAGCTTGTGGGTAAGGGTTCTGTTGGGATGGATTTTCCGTCTCCGTCAACAGAGTAATTTGTCCCCATCAAACCGTGATTTGCCTGCGGGAGTACAAATAAGCGGGCAAAGTCATTGACCTTTTTCCTGCTCATTGTATCGATTACGGACTGATAGTAGTCCAGTTGTGCTCCGGGGGATGCCAGTGTGTCGTTTGTGCCAATCGCAACAATCATTTTACCCCCGCGTTTGTAAAATGCATTCAGGTCAGGATCGGTTGAATCCAGTATGGATGAAATTTCCTTTCTTCTTGCATTCAATCTTCCACCCTCTACATAGTCCAGAGGATTTGCCTTTAAATCCTGCATAAGGAACCCGGTCACTCCCAGCACTCCCAGATGACTGTGCACGGGGGTGTTTTCATCCGCACCTTCCTGGCCTCTGAATCTGCCGGGCGCTATCAAACCGCTGCCGGATGGATCAGTGTTCGGCACCCACATGCCAAAGGACTTTACGTTATTTGCCAGCGGGGTTGCAAAGTTATATGGGCTGTACACGAATTCAAGTGTATCGATCTGTCCATCAGTAAGGCATGCATTAGCGCTTGTGTCAGAAGGATCAGGATCTTTATTATCCGGACATCTTTTTGCTTTCCACGGGTTTCTGCCAGGTTTCCCCTGCTTCACATCAAATATGGCCCGGCAAGCCATGTAATTATTTATGATTCCATCCGTAAGTCCGTCCAGCTTATCGCATTGACGTATGAATTCACTGGCAATGGCATTTGTCTTGGCAGGTGTCACCCAGTTTTCAATAGGCTTTTCCTGGATTCTGATAAGCTCGGGTGCCAGCATCAGGGATGAAAAATTTACGATGGGAACGTTACCCGCGACCCCGTTATAATCCTCAGGATATCTTTGTGCCACAGTAAGAGCTTCCCTGCCTCCCTGAGACCCTCCGAAAAAATAATTATATTGAGGTCTTTTTCCATAAGCCCTTTTCATCAGGACCATAGCGGCGTCATGGGTCTTTTTCAACTGCATATAGCCAAGGTTTTTCATTGCCTCTTCATTCAATGTCCAGTCATTGGGATTCCCTGCGCCTTGATTCTTTTTGGCGGGCCCACCGGGAAACCCCATCATAGACATCTGATGTCCTGAATCACTGCCGTAGGTAGCGAATCCAAGGCCGATAAGAGATGTCCCGGAGGACATATCCGTACCCCCTAATAGGTTCGGGATGAACCCGTTCATACCTGCCCCTCCCATCTGGGCAGCGCGATAACTGTATGCTGCAGGAAGTACAACGCGGAAATTGATAGGTTTGGCATTGGGTTCCTTTGAGACCGGTGCAATGGACCCGTCTACTGTGCAATATCCGGGGGCTGATCCGGAAGCCTCTTTCCATACCGGTGGTTTCAGGCTTACACTGGATACAGGTTCACCTATTTCCGAAACAGGTATTGAAGTGCCCAGTTTTTCAGCTGTACAATCCATCTCTGTTATAACTTTAGTTTTGGTTTGTGCACTGCAAATCGCGATCGAATAAAAAAGACATAACAGACTGATTGTCAGAAGAGATGCTGCTGTTTTTCCGATGATATTTCGGTTCATGGTTGTTACTCCTGTTTATAATTTCATTTATGGTATGCAGAAGATTGATTGCTTAAAAACCAAATTAATTGTATATAGGTATACTAAACTTCTTAAGAGCGTCAATAAATTATTTTTGATTTTAATTAATTTTAATATTACAGGGATTGTAACATAAATATGTAACATTTCATTTATTACCAGAATGAAAAATACCATTAAACAGAAAATGAAGTTTCCTTATTATTCAATTTGAGGGAGAGGGAAAACCATGAAAAATCAGGTTCAACTCATTACCTATGTGGACCGTCTTTCCGGCGGAGGTTTCAACCAGCTGAACAGCCTGCTAAACGGACCGCTGGCCAATGTTTTCGGCGGAGCCCACCTGCTTCCTTTTTTTACCCCTATAGACGGTGCAGATGCCGGGTTTGATCCCATTGATCACACAATGGTGGACGCGAAACTCGGCACCTGGGAGGATGTACGTGAACTGGGAAGCACGGTTGAGCTGGTAGCGGACCTTATAGTGAACCACGTATCCTCATCATCTCCCCAGTTCCTTGATTATTCAAAAAAGGGAGAAGCTTCTGAGTATGCAGGTATGTTTCTTACCATTGACCGTGTTTTCCCTGATGGTGCAAGAGAATCTGATATACTGAGTATATATCGCCCCCGGCCTACCGTCCCTTTCAGCCCCGTCATGCTTTTATCAGGAGAAAAAAGACTTTTCTGGACAACCTTTAATCCTGAACAGATTGATATTGATGTCCGCCACCCTAAAGCTGAAGCTTATCTAGATTCAATTCTTCAAAAGTTCCAGACCGCCGGGGTAAAGATGATACGGCTTGATGCAGTGGGCTATGCAATTAAAAAGCCTGGAACCAGCTGTTTTATGATTCCCGAAACATTTGATTTCATATCCGAACTTACAGACAAGGCTCGCAATTATGGGATTGAGGTTCTGGTTGAAATCCACAGCCATTACCTGAAACAGGTGGGAATAGCCAGGCGGGTTGACTGGGTTTACGATTTTGCACTGCCTCCCCTCGTATTGCATGCCCTTTTTAATGCAGATTCTAAACCTCTTGCAAAATGGCTTTCTATAAGTCCGCGAAACGCAGTAACTGTTTTAGATACCCATGACGGAATAGGGGTTATTGATGTAGGAGTTGATGATATTGACGGGACACCGGGTCTTCTCGATCCAGGAAAAATAGATAACCTCGTTGAAACAATCCATGTTAAAAGCAATGGACAAAGCAAAAAAGCAACAGGTGCTGCCGCTAATAACCTGGATCTTTACCAGGTTAACTGCACATTCCTTGATGCCCTGGGAGGAAGCGAAGTCGAATATCTTATTGCCCGGGCCATTCAGTTTTTTGCACCCGGAATACCGCAGGTTTATTATGTGGGCCTTCTTGGAGGATTGAATGATATGGAGCTTCTGGAATATTCAAAAGTGGGGCGGGATATTAACCGTCATTATTACACAAATGATGAAATAGGAATTGCACTTGAGCAGCAGTTAGTAAAAAAGCTTATCGAACTGATTCGCCTCAGGAACAGTCATCCTGCCTTTAATGGCAATTTTCGTGTAGAAGCACCGGAAGATAGTCTACTGGAAATGAAATGGGAACATGATGAACACTGGATAATACTGCATGTTGACCTGTCTAACATTATTGCCGTTATCACTGGCTCAAACATAGAGAAAGAAATCAGATATATGGGATAATTATAAACATATAGCTTAAACTTTAAGAGGTATCCCCATGGACACGTCCGCAACACAAAAACACAACCTGACTGCTATCAAATGGCTCACATATCTGATGTTCATGATGTTTGCCATGACAACAGATTCCGTAGGTCTTATTATCCCCGAGGTAATCGAGGAATTCAAACTGAGCATGACGGCTGCAGGTGCATTCCACTATGCAAACATGATTGCAATTGCACTGGCAGGAATTTTTCTCGGATACCTCGCCGACAGGCTGGGTCGTAAGAAGACAATTATTCTAGGCCTTATTCTTTTTGCCCTGAACTCCTATCTTTTTGCAGCAGGGAATGCCTTTTTATTTTTCATTATACTGCTTGTTGTCTCCGGTGCGGCGATAGGCATATTCAAGACAGGGGCCCTTGCCCTTGTGGGTGATATCACCCGGTCAACAACCGAACATACTGCTACCATGAATACAGTTGAAGGATTCTTCGGTGTGGGAGCTATCATAGGTCCGGCAATAGTTGCATGGCTCCTTGACGGTGGTTTTTCCTGGAAATGGATCTATATAATAGCCGGAACGATATGTGTACTGCTCATTGTTACTGCATTACTGGTAAAATATCCGAAGACGGTCAAATCCATGGATGAGCCCATAGACCTGAAAAGGACCATGGGTATGATGAAGAATCCCTATGCTCTCGGGTTTTCTCTGGGAATATTCCTTTATGTGGCCGCAGAATGTGCAATATATGTCTGGATGCCCACACTGTTTGAGGGATATACTGGTTCTTTTACCTTTGTAGTCGCATATGCCACATCCATATTTTTTATCCTGCGGGTTATCGGACGGTTTATGGGAGCCTGGGTACTTGCACGTTTCAGCTGGACATCTGTAATGGCCCTTTTCAGCTTTGCTATTTTTATCTGCTTTACAGGCTCCATGGTTGGCGGTCTTTCCTATGGGATCTGGCTGCTGCCCCTTTCAGGTCTGTTTATGTCCATGATTTATCCGACACTTAATTCAAAGGGGATAAGCTGTTTTCCAAAAACCGAGCATGGGGCTGTTGCAGGTGTGATCCTCTTTTTTACATGTGTGGCGGCAGCAGCAGGGCCATGGGCCATGGGTGTTGTAAGCGATATATTCGGTGATCCTAAATACGGTTTCATCCTTGCGACGGCCTTTGCAGGTTTGCTTTTTGCGGGTTCCATGTTTAACAGTATTTATAACCCGGCAAGTAAGAGACTGGCAGAGCTTGATTCAAGTGAATATTAGGAATAGCTGTCAGCGGTCAGCCATTAGCTATCAGCTAATAAATAGGATTAACTGTAGGGGCACGGCGCACCGTGCCCTGCGGGTCACACTAGCTGTAAACAACATTATTGCCAGCAGTTTATACCAGTAGAGAGTATTTTTATTGATCAGGATATTTATTGCGCATTAACCAATGGGCACGGTGCGCCGTGCCCCTACTGATTTCTTCAAATAATATGGAGTTAAAAATGAAAATTAAAATCATACTGTTTATCATTTTCATTATGTTTCTTTGTATTCCTGCACAAAGCCAGCTGGTAGAAGAGTTTAATCAGGAGGACAACAGCTGCTGTCTTCCCATATTAGCACAAAGGCTTGTGAACCAGCTTGAAGACTGGAATCAGCTCAGCAGATACCAGATTGAGAATCAGGAACTTAAAAGTCAACCCTATAACCCGAAACGGGTGGTATTTATGGGTGACTCCATAACAGATTTCTGGAAACTTGCAGAGTATTTTCCCGGAAAGCCATATGTGAGCCGCGGCATAAGCGGACAGACAACGCCGCAGATGCTTGTCCGTATGTACCCCGATGTAATAGTACATAAACCTGCGGCAATGGTAGTTCTAGCCGGGATCAATGATGTATCTCAAAACACCGGGCCTTCAACTGCAGAAATGATAGAACAGAACATAATGGCCATGACCGACATTGCAAAGCACAATGATATTAAAGTTATCCTCTGCTCTGTTCTTCCCATAAACGATTATGCCTTTATAAAGATGAAGGCCGGCGCCAAGCTACCCTCATATATTAAAGAGCCGGTAACAGCAACTCATCCGCCTGAAGATGTTCTTAAACTGAATGACTGGATGAAAAGCTACGCCAAAAAAGTGGATGCAATTTATGTGGATTACTTCAATGCAATGGTAGATAATAAGGGATTTCTGAGAGAAAATTTATCGGAAGATGGTATTCATCCAAATGCAGAGGGATACGAGATAATGACAAAGATCGTTGGAGAGGCTATAGATAAGGCACTTCAATAGTATCTGATGATAGGCATCGAACGCACCTAAATATCTAGGGTGGTATTCTTTTCACGCCATAGCTGAAAAGCGACGGCGGATTATATGCCACCAAAAAACAGGTCGGGAATAAATCCCGGCCCTACATTTTTTATTATAAGAACAATATTAATTTATGCGTCATTCCACGACTTGATCGTGGAATCCAGTTTATTAAGTATAGTCCAATAATATGATCACTCCATCAGGAGATATATTTCGGATACAATTAAATGGAGTTAAAAATGAAAAAGCCCATATCATTAATATTAACAACCTTGATCATCATGTTTTCCTGTTCAGCTTCAGCCCAGACAGCTAAATTGCTCTTTAAGGCAGGGGCCGCTAAAGTTGATATTACACCCGATGAGAGTAAGCTGCCCAAAAATATCGAGGGAATACATGACAGGCTCTACTCCAGGGCTATTGTTATTGATAACGGTATTACGAGCGCAGCCCTTGTTACGGTTGATACTGGTATGATCTTCGAACAGCTATGGAAAAACCTGACACAGAAAATAGAAAAAGAACTCGGAATCCCCGCCCAAAATATACTGCTGACTCCAACCCATACACACAGCGGTTTAATGGGACCGGATCCTGATCTGGAAGGCAACATTTTCAAATCAGTAAAAATGGCAAAGGAAAAGCTCCAGCCCGCACGCATAGGTTATGGAACAGGAGTCTCATATGTCAATGTGAACCGCAACATTATTGATTCCAAAACAAGGCGCTGGTGGGAAGGGCCCAACTATGACGGCCCTTCAGACAAGACAGTCGCAGTGATAAAATTTGAATCAGTAAATGGAGAGCCTATTGCAGTGTATTATAACTATGCAATGCACGCCGTTACCGTGGGGCAACTGGATAAAATCAGCGGAGATGCACCAGGAGCTGCATCAAGATATATTGAAGATTCATTTGATGATAAAATGATAGCCGTGTGGTCCACAGGTGCCTGCGGGGATCAGAACCCAATCTATTTTCAGCAGACATATGATCTCCGGGAAATCCGGATCAAGGATTATGCAAAAAGGGGTATTGATATCAGCAATGCCATGCCTCCTGGCGGGCAGGGGCTAAACAAGCAGGATCCCACAGTGATCAAGCTTATGAACCAGCAGAAGCAGATGATTCTTTCCATGGGGCAGTTTATCGGTGAAGAGGTTATGCATGTAATGCGCGGCATGGATCGTATGTCAGACAACGGGAACATATTCGGAAAACAGAAGATTGTCACTTTTCCAGGCCGTGACAGAACAAACAAAGGCCGTGCTGGATATGAAGGCACCTATAAAAACGGAGAACCGGTCAAGCTAAGACTGGGGCTTTTGATGATAGATGATATTGCCCTTGGAATTGTCAATGCCGAGATCTTTAACCTGATAGCCCAACGGCTTAAAAAAGAGTCCCCTTTAGCCAGGACGATGATGGTTACTCTTACAAACGGAATGGCAAATTCGGGGTACATACCAAACGATGCGGCATTCGGATACCAGACCTTTGAAGTGCTTTCATCCAGATGCAAGCCGGGATATGCGGAAAACGCTATAGTAAATGGTATACTTGACCTTATCTACGAGGCAAAGAGAGGGAAATAAGAGTACAACATTTTCAGCTTTCTGTAGATGGCTTTATTAAATATATAATAAAAAATATTGAGATACACCTTTTTTAACTTCGTACTTTTTCTTTAAACCATTCATGAAAATCTTTGGCTATTATGCGTTCTCCTGTAATTCCATCTGCAAGGTGTGACGCCAGAAAGATAATAGGATCAGCCATGATATCAGGAGATAGCAGTTTAAAAGGCAGTGACTGATCCATCTTTATTGATATTTCCCCTGTATCGACCGCCCCGCCAGGAAGCAGCACATTAACCATAATGCCAAACTTTTTGAGTTCATCAGTCATAATATTTGATAAGGCTTCCGATCCTGCCCTGGAAGGTCCATAGGGTGCAAACATATTCATTGTTGACAGACTGGTAGAGATATTTACGATTCGACCTTTCCCCCTTTCTATCATCATTGGAACGAATTCCCTTGTCACAAGAAAATAGCCAATAAAATTTGTATCAACCACATCCCTGAAAACATTTGGCGGGATATCATAAAAGGGTTTTGGTGAATTTAAAAAATCGGGATATATCCTGTGCATCATAACAGCGGCATTATTGACCAGAAGATCAATCTTTTTCCATTTCATCCTAACCCATGAGGCAGCCCTGCCGATAGACTCCTCGCTTCGTACATCCATGGGCAGGGCATAAGCATTCAGACCTTCTTGAACCAGACTATCCACTGCATTATGCAGTTTTTCTCCCGGCCTGGAAGCAAGTGCCACTGTTGCACCTTTTTCAAGAAGTGCCTGCGCCATCGCAAATCCCAGGCCTGACGATGACCCGGTTATAACTGCATGTACACCATCCAGGGAGACATCCATATATTTTCTCTTTCAATTTTTACCCAGATTTATTTCCAGGTAATTGAGCTTTTGCAAAATTCAATGTTTCATCTGAAAGGGGAGGAGTGGCCGATGGATGGGATGCAACATCAGCACCCATTCGGTTTGCCAGTTCCATGGTTACATGAAGCTCCCAGCCAAGGGTAAGGCCAAATAAGATTCCTGCGGAGCAGGCGTCTCCTGCACCTACGGGATAAGCGGGGCCATTGGTTGTTCCAGGTTTAGTCAGAACAAATTCTCCATTTTTATTCAACACAAGTGTTCCCTGATCTCCACGTGTGATAATAACAGCTTCAGCAGGAAAACGTGTAAAGAGTATCTCCATTCTGTTTTTTATTCCTTCAACAGAATTATCTGCCGGGCAGTTTATTCCCAGTATTTTAAATATTGCATTCAACTCTGACTGGTTTGCCTTTATGACTGTGGCGGCCTGACAACTGCAACGAATGATTTCAGGAGAATACCCGGCTTCACCTGTCAAAGTATTTTGTCTCAGGTTTATATCGTAAAGGCGGATTACCCGGGGCGCATTTGTAAGAAATTTTCGGATTGTGTTCCTGGACACACTGCATCGCTGGGCCAGGCTGCCAAAATATACGGCAGAGCATTGCCCGGCCAGTTCCTTTAATCCTGGCTTGTCATAAATATAATCCCATGCAGCCTCTGACTCTATCTGATAACCGGGCTCTCCATTTTTCATAAATACCGAAACACGGCCTGTTGGGTGGTTTTCATCCTTTCCAATATATTGAAGTGACATTTTGCGTTTTTTAAGGGATTTAATGATTTTATGTCCTCTGGCATCAGAGTTGACAGAACTTACAATAATCCCCTGCCCCACTCCAAGATGACTGGCCAGTTGATGAATATGAACGGAAAAGTTAAGAGGTGCACCTCCCAGAGTTTCGGTTCCGTCCTCAAAAATGTCAAAGAGCACCTCTCCGATTCCCACAAAAATATGGGATTTCTTTGTTTTTAAAGATTCAATCATTTATTTAAAGTTATAAAACCTTTCACATTTATAAATATAGATACTGGATCAGTCTCTCATATATACTTTTATTTGTTCAACCTCATCGGTTTGAGAAGCCCTCTTGTTTGATATTTATCAACCTGAATATTGTAAAATGATTTCTCCTATAAATAATAGTTTTTTTCAATAAAAAGCACCATATTATTTACCCTGTTTGTTAACAGATAAAGAGACTTTAAAAATTACAAAAAAAATTATAAAAATATATCGACTTCATAATGCTAAATATGGTGATGGACACAGTTTTAGGCACAACGACAAAAAAAGATTAGCATAAACATGCTAACCCCTTGTAATTTCATAGTTTATGGCGCGCCTGGTCCCGCTCAATGCAGCGGGACGACCTGCGGATTAGAAGAGCCTGAGTAAAAACCAATTTTTACTGTAATTTTAAC
>JBHPCX010000076.1:0-17594 GCA_042573485.1 Thermodesulfobacteriota bacterium
GTTTTATTAATAATATCAATATATTAACCAGATTAGACTTTTTACGAGTCCGTCAATTTTGAATCTTGAATTTTTCACCCTGTTAAATAATATTTGAGCACTGTACTGCTCAAATATTACCTTGCGGCATGTTGCTGTTATATATCTTGCAGTTTTTTGCACATAAGCACACAGGTATAAAATATACTTGATTTGCCTCAAGGTATTTAACAGGGTAAATCTATTTCCCCCGAATCATACTTTTAAGGTTTTTAACTTTTTCAGCCAATTCATTATAATTTGGAAGAGACTCTATTTTATAGGTAATATTTTTAAATCCCCACTCCAGGTCGTAGACCATTTTCCTTTTATCTTCGGGGCCAAGGGACAGGATTTCTTTTGTAACCCTGTCTGGATCACATGCGTAAAGTTCGGCAAAAACATACGTGGGATATTCATCTGTTATACTAATTAATGTTTTTATGAACTCTCTCAATAAATCCATTTGAGGATCGGCACAATATTTCCCGGGCAAAGATTTCAAGATATTGGTGAATTCGATCTTTTGAGTTGCAAGCAATTTCCCCTTTTCCCTTTGTAAATCACTATCACCTGACATGAATGCGACGCTCCACTCATCGTTCAATTTGCGATACTCCTTAAATGCCGATATGGCTTTGTTACTAAAATCGTTTGCAAAAGTCATAACCGGAAAAATGTAAAAAACAACCGTAAAACAAAATATTATACATATCGTTTTTTTCATATTGTTTCTCCTTTTACTTTTAATGACTCAAATAGTATGCCGCGCTAAAAAGTTTTTTAAACCGAAAGTGTGGGTCTGCGACTTGGGCCGGACCAGGCCAACCTATTTATTTTTATTGGATAACATAAAATAGGGGACGTTGTTGACTGCCGCGACAAAATATTATTTGTCAATATCGTTAACAACATCCTATGATTCCAATACAAGATTCCCCGGTGTAGACTGATCCAACCGGGATAAACCTTTGGCTCCATGGGCCCCGGATTGATTACTTTTCTGAGGATCCGTCCATATCTATAAAAATGTATTTGTTCCGCATGTCCTCCGGAACCAGGTCTCTCCTGGCGGTCTCGGCCAGCTTGGGTCCGTAGTGAGCCTGCATAAACAGAAATGGCCGGGTCACCTTATTTATGTTAAAGGGGCAGTGTATGGTGTTTTCCGGGATGTAGATTATCGTCGATTTGGTGATGATGTGCTTTTCCATTTCCTCTCCCATGAAAAGCTCGAATTCCGCTCCCAGGTCTTCCGGATGTTCCGGATCAGAACCGATCGCCACCAGCACTTCCGGAACCGGGTGCGTGTGGGGCCCGTGACCCAGTGTTTTGGTGGAACTTTCCCCCATCCACATGGCTGAAAAGTAGTTGCATCCTTCTATGATATCGTTGTCGGCAAAAGTAACAAACATTGGGCTGGCACCGAAGCCGATATTTCTCTCTTCGGGAGTCAGTTCGGTGAGAAAGCACTTGCGGTATTTCGATCCTTCAGGTGCATCAGGATCGACTGGATTAGGCGTTGCTGCCAGGCTCTCCCTCGTGGGCATGAATGCAGAAGTAAACATACCGGCCAGGGCAATCCCGGCGGCGCCCGCGCTGATTTCCTTTACAAATCCTCTCCGTGTTGTGCCTCTTTCCGTGTTAGGGTCGAAAGTCATGGTTTTATCTCCTTTATATAGATTAATAGTTTTTATTTTTTATACCAGAGGTGGTGTGAAATCCCTTGGTCCGACAAGCTTTACGTTCATTCCGGTCAGGGCGCCCTCAATGGCGCTGGTATAATTTCCGAGCACCATAATCTGGTGAAGCCCCGGAATGCTTTGAAGGAACCGGTCAAGATCTTTTATTTTTACATCCATCGTGTTTGCACAGGACGTATTCATGGGGCCGCTCTGTGAACGAGCCCGTTCGGTGTCCGTTACCTGGCTTTCAATCCGTCCCGCCCAGAGCGCGAAGCTTTTCAGGTCCTTGCTGAATCCGCCTGTAAGAACCTGCCCGTTCAGCGGAAATTCGACTTCCGGCACAGCCCCATTCCCGAATCCGTGGTAGGAGTGAAGCCTGTACTTCATCTGCAGTTTGTCCCGGCCCTTCAGTTTTAACGGTGCCACGCAGTGACTCACGGTAATTTTTGAATCCTGTGGATCCACCGACATCAGGTTGCACATAAAGGAGGGCTTTCGGCTGATTTCCTCCAGCAACATGGATGACAGCATGCCGCACACATCAGCTTCGCAGGCGGCCGTTATGCCCTCGTCCCGCAACCGCGCAAAGGCAAGACAGGGGTAGGGCAGTACCGGGTTCGGGTTGAGGGTGAAGCCAAGGCAGTCAATGGAAACGGCGCTTAATCCATCTTTTTTAACCATGGAACGCAGCAGGACATAGAGCCTGCAGGCATCGATAATCGTTTTATCCGAAACCCCGGTGACTTCCACCGCCTCATTCTTCCATCGTTCCATTTCCTTTATGGCTTCCCCGGCATCCACTTCTTTGTAGAGTGCTGCCAGTTCCTCGAGCGGCCGGAACTGTACTTTTACGCCGGTGCGTTGGTAGACCAGGTCTTCGTTGAGGTTGTGGGCGGTTACAGTGGTGGAGTCGAAGGGCCTTCCATACAGAACTGCCTTACGTCCTTCGAGGATCCAGGGAGATGCTGCGATTCTGATTCGCTCCTGGGCCTGGTCCCGGGATATGGCGAAGGTGACATTGGCGCCGTTTCCCCGAAGGGACGCCGAAAGATTCGCGTCGATGGGGATCAGTTCGGGATTCGTGGTTAGGACGATTACGGGAATGTCCAGGCTTCCCATGGCATCGCAAAGTTTACCGAAGCTGAAGGTCATGCGGGGCAGAACCAGGAGGAGAATATCCATGTCCTGCTCCTGAAGTATCCGGATTATTTCTTCCGGGTTCTGATAATTGACTTTTATGGAAGAGACCCGGAGGTCGGTTCCCGGAATGGATCGCATCGACTCCATGTACTTTTCATGTTCCGGCGGATTGCCGCTCAGACAGAGAAGATGTTTTTTACCTCCGGCTGTACGCGGCCATCTTGAACCAGGGGAACCCTGTTCCGCGAGGGCCGCTTTTGGCAGAGTTGCCGCCATACCTGCCAGTGTCACGGTTTTTAGAAAATCACGCCTTCCTGTATTGATACTTTTTTGATTTGAACGGGCCACTTGAGCCTCCTTTATTTAATTCAAGATTCAATATTCAAAATTCAAGATTGGTGTTTGAAATTCAATATGTTATTCGAGATTGTGGATAACCATAAATCATCTTTTTTGCCCTTTCATTTCGGATGAGTTTAGATATTTTATAAAGCCGGATATTTGTTTTGATATAGAGTTTAATTCACTGTTTAACTTAATAAAATTATCCTGCTCAATGTAATTCAAGTCAAGGGCAATGTAAAGTTGCGCACGGACTTCACCCGCAAACCCCTTGGCAATAAAAAGGAATTGAATAAATTCTTTATTGGAACCTCTTTCAAAGCCTTCAGCTATATTAGACATGATCGATACTGCTGCTCTTTGGATCTGACCTCTTAGCCCATAATCTTTTGAGAATTTCTCCTTTCTGGAAATTGTATAAATTTCTTTTGCAATTGATCTTGCATGTTGCCATACTTCTAAATCCTCAAAATTTTCGATTGTAGACATGCTCTTCTCCTCAGGTTTAATTAAATTTTGAATCTTGAATTTTGAATCCTAACACTAGGCAGCAGGGCTATTCAGTTATAAGAGTTGCCCATTCAGGTATGGATGAAGTATCAATTGAAAACACGATCGTCCCGAATGTATAGAAAAGCAATCCTATTGCCATTATCCCTATAATATTTATACAAATACCGACTTTAACCATATCTATTATCCGGATTTTACCGCTCCCGAATATTATGGCATTAGGCGGTGTTGCTACCGGCATCATAAATGCACAGGACGCGGAAAGTGTTGCCGGGATCATTAACAGAAGAGGGTTTGTTTTCATGGCTACTGCCACAGATGCAAGTATGGGCAGTATCATTTCCGTTGTTGCGGTGTTCGAAGTAAGTTCAGTCAAAAAAGTTATGGAGGTGCATGTAATGGTAATCATCAGGTAGGGTGAAGTACCCGCAAGACCTTTGAATTGCTCACCTGCAAGAGCTGACAAACCGGTAAACTGAAAACCCTTTGCAAGGGCAAAACCTCCGCCAAAGAGAAGTACAATATGCCATGGAATTGCCCTGAACACCTTAACATCAATTATAGCTTCACTTCCCGACGTTTCATCTTTAGCGGGTATAATGAATAGAATCATTGCCATAAATACTGCCACGGTTCCGTCGTCAATAAATGCGGGGTAGGGCAGCAATTGTGACCATCCGGGGATTGTTATCATACCGATATTAATTTCTTTCCTGAATACCCATAACAGGGCAGCAGATACAAAAACCGCCATAACAGCCTTTTCTTCAAAGCTCATTGGCCCGAGACTTTTATACTCCCTGTGAACGAGTTCTTTGTCTGTTTTAAGATGGGCAGGGAAATGATAGAAAACATTGGTTAACAGGACCCAGATGACGGCAATCATAATAATTGTCAGTGGCAGGGCCATAATAAACCACTGTCCAAAAACTACAGGTTCAGCTTCCGGGAAGGTTATCTCAAAAATACGCGCGAATGAAAGGTTGGGAGGTGTTCCCACAAGTGTTGCTATCCCTCCCATTGAACAGGAATAGGCAATACCCAGCATAAGGGCAATAGTAAATTTCCGGGTATCCTTTTCTCCGAAATTTTCTTCCATTTGTGAAATGATCGACATTCCTATGGGCACCATCATGATGGCTGTAGCAGTATTTGAAATCCACATTGAAAGAAACGCGGAGGATATCATAAAGCCGAGGATAATAGTTGAAGGGCTGCCTCCTATGGTTCCTATTATCCACAATGCGATCCTTTTATGGAGCCGCCATTTTTCCATGGCGATCGCGATAATAAAACCTCCGATAAAAAGGAAGATTGTACTGTTGATATATATTGGAGCCGCACTCTTCCCCTTCATAATTCCCATCAATGGATACAGCACTAACGGCAGCAGTGATGTTGCTGCAAGTGGTATGGCTTCGGTTATCCACCATACGGCCATTAGAGTGGCAATAGCTGCCATTCTTGAAGCCATTTGATTCTCTGGTGCGGGATTTATTAACAATGTCAGGACAAAGAGAATTGGGCCAAGAAAAAGTCCGATTTTTTGAATATTGCTTTTTTTTGAGTAAGAAATTTTTTCAGGCATTTTTTGAAAAAAAATAAAAAAGGCTCTTGACTGACATTTAACCATGCTTATATTTCATAACGAAAAACATATGTATGATACTGATAATACGGGTTAAATTTGTTTTTGCATGCTGTGTTCTTCCGCTATTTAATAATTATTATAGGAAGGCAATGTAAAAGGCAAAGCTGATCAGCTCCAAAGATAATCATCAAGAATCGATTCCCGGAAAATTGTGAATCGAACACATTGAATTGCCTTCCTTATAAGTTCTTGAATTTTTATCATACTAAGAAAATTTATTCAATATTTGAAATTATTAATTTTAATCAGTCTTTGTTAGGCTAATTGTTTCTAATAATGTTTTAGTAAATATAATGAACATGCGTAAATGAAAGGAGGATTTAGCCATGTTATTTTTAAAGAGAGAACCTGACTGGAGAAATTTAAACAACTGGAGCCCCTTTGATGAGCTCAACCGCATGAGAAGGGACATGGAAAGGTTAACTGAAGGTATGTCAAGAGGTTTTGCGCGCGGATCGAGTGCCGGTGTATTTCCCCTTATGAATTTAACGGAAGACAAGGATGCTTATTATATCCGCGCGGAACTGCCGGGTATGAAGTCAGATGAAATTGAGCTTTCGGTAACAGGAGACAGTATTTCAATTTCAGGTGAGAGAAAAATTGCTGATGAAAAAAATGATGCGAAATATCACAGGAGGGAGAGAGAATCAGGCAAGTTCAACAGGATATTTTCTCTACCCGGACCTATTGATGTTGGAAAAGTTGATGCATCAAGTGTTGATGGAGTGCTGACAATAAAACTCCCGAAATCGGAAGTCGCGAAACCAAGGCAGATTACGATCAAATAGAACAGAAAGGAGGAATGAATCATGACCGAATCTGAAGCAAAAGCATTACAGGCGAAGGAAAAATCTGAAGTTTCAAGCATGACTGAGCAGACAAAACCGGGACTGGTTTTTACTCCGGAAGTAGATATATTCGAAACAGAGAAAGAACTTACATTGCTTACTGATATGCCCGGTGTTAAAGCAAAAAACCTTAATATTGATTTAAAAGAAAATGTACTGACACTGGACGGTGATGTTAATAATCCTGAAGGTGAAAAGGAAGTTGAACTACTCACAGAATACAGTACCGGCAAATACTACAGGCAGTTTAACCTGTCTGAAATAATTGACCAGTCAAAGATTGAAGCAAAAATGACTGACGGAGTACTGAGACTTACACTTCCAAAGGTGGAGGCTGCAAAACCGCGTAAAATAACCATTAAGGCATCATAAATCTATATCAATTAAGCAGGGATGGGATTAAGGAGGATGTAATCTCATCCCTGATTTGTCCTGTTCTTCATAGGACTGATATCTTTTCCTGTTGATCAATACCGGCTTTTTAGCGGAGGTGACGATGAAGAAAGATTATTATCTTGTCCTGGGTGTTAGCCGAGGAGCTGATTTAGACAAAATAAAAAAGGCTTATAGAACTATCGCCAAGAGATATCATCCGGATGTTTTAAATGAAAGGGAGGACATGACAAGGTTTCTTGAAATAAAAGAAGCCTATGACACGCTGAGTGACCGGAAAAAAAGATTAAATATGATAATACGCTGAAGAAGCAGTCAGCCTCATATAGAATTAACCGAGCTCCGGAACAAATGAGAGAAGGGATATCAAGGTTTAAGGAAATTGAATCTGTTTTTTCCACTAAAACAGATGACTTTTTTGAAGGATTTATACCGGGATTTTTTGATAAGGATAAAGGTTCGACAAGGGAAAAAGATCTTTATTTCGATGCGATATTAACCCCTGATGAGGCGGCGAAGGGAGGACTTTATCCGATTGTTGTGCCTGTAATGATCCCCTGCCCGGTATGTTCCAGATCTGGTTTCTGGGAAGGGCTCTATTGTCCCTTATGTGACGGTCTTGGCAGGATAGGCTCTGAAAGAAAATTTGCCCTTAGCATTCCTTCCAACGTTAGCGATGGAACTGAAATAAGTCTTTCGCTTGAAGGAATCGGTTTGAAGGAATGTTTTTTACATATCAATGTTCACATTGCAGACTATTAGTCAGTGCTCATCCGGAACCCGCAGTCCGCAGATTTTTTCTGTAATTTTTAAAAGAATATATATTTAATATTCTTCTCCCTCCTAAAAATACCTTTTATTATAAAGAAATTGTTGCTTATGGCAGCTTAATAAGGATAGACTCCCTGGATTCTGTTAAATAAGAAAAGACAGTGAGACCTGATGACTTTAAATGAATTAAATAAAACCTATTACCGCTGGTATATTCTTTTTCTTGGGATGATGGCCTACTTTTTTATCGCCGGCCTTCCAAGGATGTGTATGCCTGTGCTCTTTAAGGAAATATCCGAAGACATCGGTTTGAGTATAGTCAAAATTGGATGGATATGGGGAATGGACCCCCTTGCGGGCGTTTTTATCGCGCTTCCGGGAGGCTTAATTGCCGACCGTTTCGGAGTAAAGCGCACCATGGTTCTTATAAGTATAATTGCTGGTATATTCGGTGCCCTCAGGGGCCTGTCTGTAAACTTTGTCAGCATGGCCGTAACAATGTTTTTATTCGGCCTTACGGCTGCAACAATGCCAAGTGTTGTCCCCAAATTAACAGCCCAATGGTTCAGGGGAAGGGAACTTGGAATTACAAATGCCCTTCTGAATATAATCTGGGGATTTGGTTCCATGTCCGCGACTATGTTCAGCGCCACGCTATTCTCTCCATTCTTTGGCGGGTGGAGAGTTGTTATGTTTGTCTATGGTATTCCCTGTATTATACTTGCTTTTTTATGGCTTTTTACAGGCAGAGAACCAAAGCCGGAAGATCATTCAGTAAGTAGGCTGGCTGATTCGGTCTCACTCAGAGACTCGCTGATCCATATTATTAAAATAAAGGAAGTGTGGATTATCGGCCTTATTACCTTTACCTTCTGGGGATCAAGTAATGGAATGGTAGGGTATCTTCCGGTTTACTTAAGGGATATCGGCTGGACTCCTGTTGCTGCTGACAGTGTCATAACGGTTATGGCTGGTGTCGCGACCATAGGTGCTATTCCCGTTGTTATATTGTCTGACAGATTGGGAACAAGGAAGGGCGTAATGTTAGTTTCAACTTTCCTGATGGCCTCGACTCTTTTTTTTCTTCCTGTTTTCCAGGGAAGCATATTATGGCTGCTGATAATAATTAATGGATTTACCAGGATCGGTGTTGCGGCGCTCTTTAACGTGGTTGTCATTGAATTGAAGGAAGTGGGCAGTGTTTACAGCGGTTCGACCGTGGGACTCGTAAGTGCAATGGGAATGCTGGGAGCATTTCTTTCACCTCCTCTGGGCAACTACTTTGCTAATTATAATGCCGGTTATCCCTTCTTCTTCTGGGCAATTCTGGCATCAGCGGGGCTGCCCCTATTTCTCCTCTTAAGAAAAATCAAATAGCTTTAATCAATAAGCAATTAGCAATTCACCCTGTTAAATCCGCACAGCGGGCTGCGAAGCAGCATTTAACAGGGTAAACAATTAGCAATAAGCCACAGCTTGTGAACCTTAAACCCTGCGCCTTGAGCCCCCTGTCCCGCCATTTTATCCCGCCCATAGCTTTAAGCGACGGCGGAAGCCTTGGCGACGGCGGATGCGCCTTATTTTAATACCTCCCGTACTCCCTTGCCGCTTCGTGCATTGCCTTTAAATTATCGGCTTTTGCTTCATCTGATGTTGCGCCGGGTGACAGGATATATCCTCCTCCCTTTCCAGCCACGCTGATAAGATTTTTACAGTAATCTTTAACATCACCGGCTCCGCCTGTCACAATTAGTGATGTGGGAACATTTCCCATAATGCATGCCCGGTCACCGAGAATTTCCTTGGCCCTGGCAAGATCCGTTTGATCAAAATACCATATAACACCGCCTTTTGGCAGGTCCTGGATAATTTCAAGGCGTGAGTTATATCTTCCTTCCGCGAAGAGCAGGGGTACGAGGCCTTCATTGATATATACTTCCACTACTCTTTTAAGGTAGGGCCAGTAGAAAGTGTTGAACTGTTCTTCTGACATGAATCCATCGGCACCACGGTGCAGCGGCATGAATCTCACCGGCGTGCCCGATCTGTTATCCATCATAGACACAAACCCGGTGACCATCTCAACCTGTTTTTCCATATAGGAAAGAATTCTTTCCGGCTGCTGAAACATATCCATGACGGTCCCCTTGGTACCTCTTAAACCGGCGCCTATCGCGTCCAGGGGCGCGCCTGCGGCAATTTCGAACTTGAAGAAATTCGGGAGTCCCATTGAAAGACCTCGATTTTCAATTGTCATAATTTCCTTATGCCATTCTCTTTCTACTTTTCCTGCCCTGGCGAAGGTCTGGAATCCAGCCTGAACATCAGGTTCGGCGAATGCTCCAAGCCCTCCCGCGCCTCCAAAACCACCGAGCATGGAGAGGGGAGGGAGTTTTGCAAAGGGTTCCGCCGCTTCATAACTCCGGGGAAGCATTACCCTGAGATTAAAATCCGAACGGTCTTCCAAAAAATGGTCCCATTCGTCAGACTTTAAAAATTCAATCTCAACATACTGGGGAGCAGCAATATCCGGGAGACCGTGACCAGCCCATTTACTCATCTTTGTCCCGACAATTTCCATGGCTTCGCCGCTTCTCATAAGGCTGGCATTGGGAAGGACATCCGGGTCAAAATCATCCATATACTTAAACCAGGACCTGATAAATTTTTCAGAATCGTACATTACTTCTTTAACAGTGTATCCTGAATAGAAGGCCGGAAAATACCCGGGGCTGTAAACCACGGGGACCCTGTCAGGTTCTTCAAGTTTTATGGCTGCTATCAGCCTTTTGACTTTTTCCCTGTAGGCAGCCTCAGCATCCGGGCTTTCAAAATTAATATCTTCCGGATTAAGCCAGTTCCTGAATCTTTTCTCTCTCTTTTCTTCGGGTGTGAGTTCCGACCATTCTTTTTCCATGATTCCTCCCCTTGACTTAATTAATTATTGTTGTGTCTGATTTCTCTAATCATACTTTTTAAATAAGTAACTTTCTGCCTCTTTTCTTCATCCCAGCATGGCAATATGGTGTTATTATGAAAAATAGGATCACCTTTAATATCGTAATCAGAAGATGTTACAGCTTCTTCCCAGAGAGGTGTTCCCGGTAACGGTGAATATTCGGCGAGATATGGTATCGCTCCGGATTTGTCAGCAAACTTTATTGTATCTGCAACTGATTCTACAGATTGACCCGGGAGTCCCATTAAAATATATGCCCCTATATCTTTCCTGCCATATCCGGAGTTAAAAAGGTTTTTAACAGCTCTTTCAAAATCACCCTGGGACACCTTGTTGTCCAGCCTGTTGTGTATATTGAAATCAGAAGTTTCAAGACCCAGCCTGATAGTCTTAAAACCTGATGAAAACAAAAGAGCGGCTATGTCATATGATATCTCTTTTACATGAATAGCATTTGGTGTGTGAAATCTCACTTTTAATCCTTTTTGTCTTATTTTTTCAAGAATCCTTATAATATGACTTTCAGAATCAACAAGCAGGGCATCATCATAAAAGGCGAAATCGATAATATGGTTCCTTTTGTTCCAGTACTCTATTTCCCGAACCACATCACCCGGATCCCGTCTGGAAAAAGAAGGGTATAGAAAATTACTTGCGCAGTATTTACAGTTAAAAGGACATCCGGTGGATGTCAGCAGACATATATAGTCTGTCCTGCAGTAGGTATCAAATGCAGGATAAAGGGAGTTGATATCAACATTGTCATGATAGCTGATACCTGTCCCTGTCAGGATGCTCGCAAATTCTTTTATATTGTCCAGTGTAACTTTATCAGCAACAATATCAGCCCCTGAATATTCAAGGGCATGATCCGTGCAAAGCCTTGCGTATATCCCTCCAAGTATTACAGGGACCCCGGGATGTATCTTTTTTGCAATATTGATAGCTTCTATTACTCCGGGATACCAGTATGTCATAAGTGATGTAATAAGAATTGCCGAGGGGTTTTTTATTTTTTTTAAGTGGATTTTAAGGATATCAGGGTCAATACCGTACCTGCTGTATGCCCTGTTTATACCTTTGAGACCATCAGGTTTAGTTATCTCCTTTCTGTTATATTTGCCGGTGCCGTATTTTCTACGAACCGGCATGTTACCGGATAGACGATTTGACATTTCGGGATCATAAGGATCCATGCAGTCAATGACATGGGTGGATATTTTTTGTTTCTTAAGATATGAGGCAAGGTATAAAAGTCCCAATGGCTTTGACCATAAATCATAAGCCGCGAAATCATATATCCATGGATTGATAAGTATCACCGATGTCATTATTATTGTGCCTTTTAATCTTGAAAATTGCGTTTCAGAATAATAGGTTTGTAGTAATTTATCAAGGAGCTATATATGAGGGCAGTAGTTCAGAGGGTAAAAGAGGCAAAAGTTGAAATCAACGGCCAGATTGTCGGTGAAATATCAAAGGGGTTGTTGATTTTTCTTGGTGTTGGAGAAGATGATTCTGAAAAAGACTGTGAGTATATGGTTAACAAAATTGTTAACCTGAGAATATTTCCGGATGAGAATGACCTGATGAACCTTTCATTAACAGACGCAGGGGGATCAGCGCTTGTTGTTTCCCAGTTTACTTTATGGGGGGATTGCCGCAAGGGAAGAAGGCCCTCCTTTGCTAGTGCCGCGCGACCGGAAAAGGCAAACATGCTTTATGATCATTTTGTGTCACTTATGAAAGAAAAGGATATTAACGTTGCAACGGGCCGATTTCAGGAAATGATGGATGTCCACCTTGTAAATGATGGCCCGGTAACAATACTGCTCGACAGTCTTAAGCATTTCTAATAAATTTTAATGTTCCGCTCAGGGATGGTTTAAACCACTTGTCTTCAGGCGAAGAAATGTTTGTATTGTCGCGAAGCGACTTGTCATTCCCCGGCTTGACCGGGGAATCCAGGTTTTAAATATCCATTTGGTTTCTGGCTTCCGGATTAAGTCCGGCATGACGTCTTATAGGTGTTTTTTCATAGCGGTTGAATTTAATCTAATTGTTTTTGAAACCCTCGTCTTAGAGATGAGGGCTGTTCAGTTTAATAGATAAAATAAATGCAAACGGATTATAAAAATAAACAGAATGAATATACATCTGATTTAAAACAGCGGGGTAAACATCCTGAATCCAGCGAAGAGAATAGATTTAAGTCACGAATAATAAAACCCCTGATTTTCACCATCATTATCCTGCTCATCATCCTGTGGGAATACCATGCCGCGTTCTTTACATTTGCCGGTAATTACCTGGTTCTGGAACATAAACCTGAAAAGGCCGATTTAATTGTCTGCCTGGGAGGTGGTAATATTGAAAGAGGTCTTGCAGCGTCAGATGCCTATAATGCCGGTCTGGCTCCATTGATCTATATATCAAGACCCCGGGTACCTGACGGATACGATATGTTAGAAGGGAAAAATGTAAAATATCCGGAAGAAGCGGATTTGCTTGAGATGTTTTTAAAAGACCTCAAAATCTCTGAAAAAGCAGTTATTCGGAATGATATTTATGTGGAAAACACCTTTGATGAGGCCATTTGTGTAAAGAAAGAGGTGGAAAAGAGAGGATTTAAGTCATTGATAATAATAACATCACCTACACATTCCAGGCGTGCGTGGTGTACCTTTAAAAAGGTGTTTGAGGGGACCGGTGTCAGGATATTCTCACTCCCCACCATGTATTCCAAATATAATCCTGAAACCTACTGGCTTGAAAGAAAGTACTTGAAAGATGTGATCCTGGAATATCAGAAATTTTTATTTTATGTCCTCAAGTATGGTATCTAGAAAACTATTTCTCAGTCATCCTGTAGACACCATCCCATTTCTGGCCTTCAGATACAGGAGGATTTTCCTTAAAAGCTTCACATCTCATAATATATACTTCTGAAGGTGTGGTTTTGCCTTCAGGAACGCGCTCGAATTTTAACGATTCACTGAAGCATTCAATCGCGGCATCCCATCGCATGTCCAGATAATATATTATGCCCTGATCAAAAAGGTTAAACAGGGTTTTTTCCTTTTCTGTAAGCTCACCTTTCATTGCACATAACTCATATATTTTTACTGGTTCCGATTTGCCCACAACCATTATATTGTCGATAAACCGCGCCTCAACATGATTCCAGGCTTTATCCTTTAGCCCCTGTTCATTTATAAACTCTCTGTTGAGCGTGAATTCACTTACAGCTGTGTATATGCCATATTGTTTTGCTCCTTCTTCAAGGCGTGCGGCCAGGTTAACGGAATCTCCCATCATTGTATAGTTCATACGCATTGCGCTTCCCATATTGCCTATAACAATCTCTCCACTGTTTATACCAATGCGCATCATCATATCGTGTACAACTTTAGGCCATTTAGCCCCCGGTGCCCATTCTTCTGGTGGAATATTTTTTGTGTTTCTTTCAGGCTCTCCGTACTCCTGTGTCTCATTTACCCATTTTTCACGCAGATCATAAAGTTCAGCCTGCATATCGATTGCTACCCTGCATGCTCTCAATGTATGATCGGGAATCATCATGGGTGCCCCCATAAATGCAATGATCGCGTCCCCTTCATATTTATCAAGAGTACCTCTTTCATTCAGGAGTATATCAGTCATTTCAGTCAGGTATTCATTAAGGAGCTCAACCAGCTGTTGTGCAGTCAGTTTCTCAGAAAAGGCCGAGAAGCCCTGGATGTCTGTAAAATAGGCAGTTATAACTCTTGCCTCACCGCCAAGTTCCGGCATGGTTTCACTCGAAACCATTTCCTCAATAAGATCAGGGGATAGATAACTGGCGAAAGTAGAATGAAGAAACCTTTTGTTTTTTTCCTCAACAAGAAAATGATAAGTTGTAAGTGAGGCGTATAAGAAAGCCACTCCCAGAACAGGATAAACCATGTCGATCCACAGCCCGTAGGTTGAAAATAAAAAAAAGCACATTACTATGTGAAAAACAATAGCAATGAATGTTGAAGCTACTCCTACTACTGCGCCCGCGCGCGGAATAATATAAGCGATCAATACTCCCAGTATAATAATAGCTAAGGCATCATATGCACGGGCCAATTGGGATTTCCTAATAAAATCTTCCCTGATAATATTGTCAATTACTGTCGCGTGTATTTCAAATCCTGGCTGGTTAGGATCAAAGGGTGTATTCCTCATATCATGGGCCCCCTCGGCGGTTGAACCCACGATAACAATTTTACCCTCAAAAGTTCCCTTTTCAAAATTATCATTGAGAATGTCTGTTATGGGATAATGGGGTACGCTCCCCGATGGTCCCATATAATTCACCAGTATTTTTCCATCCTCATCCGTAGGTATAAAAATTGGCCCGAGGTTTACGCCTTCGATTCCGTATCCTGCCCCTATATCCAAAATAAGGTTGGGACGATCAAGGAACTGCCAGGCACACTGCAAAGAGAAAGCCGTAAATACTTCATCCTTAAATTTGACGGCCATGGGCATTCTTCGGATGACCCCGTCTAAAGGGATTTCAGGATTTATGTATCCTGTACCGGCAGCAGCTTCAGTTAAAATCTCCAGGTTTACCTCCGGTGCGTATGGCTTTATCTCAGCATTATCAAAGGGGTCAAATCCATCACTGGACGAATCCCATTTTGTAAGCGAGTAAACGGAATTACTTAAACTCTGGTACCTTTTTTCATGTTCTTCAGGGCTTATTTCATAACCAAGGCTTCTCTGGCTGAGATGCCAGAAGTATGGCAGAACCACTTTTGCCTTTGAATTTCTTATTGATTCCGCGAAAACTGCATCACTGTCAGTTCTCTGTTTCCCCTTTTCTAAATAATCCATAAGCTCAGGGTCTTTGATATTCAATTCATTGAGCTTTTTTTCCACCTGATTGATTATCTCAAGGTTTTCGCTTTTAGAAGGTTCAGTAAAGAAGATATCGAATCCGATTACCTTTGCCCCGTCATCCGACAGCTTATCAATAAGAGCAGCTATTTTCTGGCGGGGCCACGGCCACACACCTTCCCTGTCCAGACTTTTTTCATCTAAAACTGCCCCTACAACATAAGGAGAAGGTTCCCTTACCCCTCTCCATAACAGTCTTTCATCGTAAGTCTTAAGTTCAAAAAGTTCGAATATTTCAACACCGGTACTGAACATAACCAGTACTATGAGTATTACAAATGTTGAAATAGAAACCGGATTGAAGGAAAGGAAAGGTTTTATGATTCGCATAATATTCTTTCTCCGTAAAAGGTATGAACAGTATTATAGATAGAAAGAAAAATAAATCAAGTTCAGGAAACAACAGCAATGAATTCATTTGACAGAATATATTGATGTTGTTAGCTTCTAATAAAAAATAGAAATCAATAATAACAAAGTATATTAAGGTTTTTAAATGACTCAATTATCTGATGCAAGGGCAGGAAATATCACCCCTGAAATGAAAATAGTTGCTGAAAAGGAAAATGTCGACATCTTTTTTCTTCAGGAAAAGATTGCCCTGGGGCGTGTTGCCATCCCCGCGAATATCAATCACAATAACCTTATCCCATGCGGGATAGGTGAAGGACTGCTCATAAAAGTAAATGCCAACATAGGGACGTCATGCGACCATGCTGTTATAGATGAAGAACTCGAAAAAATGGATGTGGCGATAAAGGCGGGCGCGGACGCTGTTATGGACCTGTCAACCGGGGGGGATATTAATGAATGCAGAAAAAAGATCCTCAATGCCTCAACTGTTCCTGTGGGGACAGTACCCATTTACCAGGCCGTTGTTGAGGCCATTAATAACAGTGGAGGAGTGATACACCTTACCGTAGATAAGATATTCGAAGTGATCGAAAACCAGGCCGCTGAGGGAGTGGATTTTATTACCGTACACTGCGGCCTCACAAGAGCCGCTCTTGAGATATTGAAAAGACAGGGCAGGGTAACCGATATCGTAAGCAGGGGAGGAGCATTCCTGACAACATGGATGCTGCACCATGATAAAGAAAATCCATTATATGAAAACTATGACAGGCTCCTTGAGATCGCCAAAAAGTATGACGTAACATTGAGCCTTGGTGACGGGCTGCGACCCGGTTGTATTGCTGACGCAACAGACAGGGCACAGATTCATGAACTGATGACGCTAGGTCAACTTACGGAACGGGCATGGGAAGAGGATGTGCAGGTTATGATTGAAGGACCGGGTCATGTCCCCTTGAATGAGATCAGGGCAAATATCATGCTCGAAAAAAGGTTATGTAATAATGCACCATTTTATGTCCTGGGGCCGTTGGTTACGGATATTGCTGCAGGTCATGACCATGTAGCCTGTGCTATCGGTGGTGCAGTTGCTGGAGAGGCAGGAGCTGATTTTTTATGTTATGTGACACCATCGGAGCATTTATCACTCCCCAACGTGGATGATGTACGTGAAGGTGTTATTGTAACAAAAATTGCAGCTCATGCTGCAGATATAGCGCGTGGAAATAAAGCCGCTATTGAGCAGGATAACAGGATGGCAAAAGCGAGAAAGGAACTTGACTGGGAAACAATGATGCAGTGTGCTCTTGATCCTGAGAAGGCCAGACGAATAAGAGGTGACAACCCGCCGGGCGAAACAGATGTTTGTACTATGTGCGGTAAATTCTGTGCCATGAAACAGGTAAGGGAATATTTCAATAGCTAGTGTTCATTAAAAAAACGAAAGTTTTTACCTTGGGCATGTTAATCCGGAGGGCGGGCAAGCGATCAGCCTTCAGCCCTCAGCTTTCAGCAAAAGGCGCTAAAAGCAGATGTTGCCTCACCCTGAAATAGTTTGCAGGTTTATGCTGAACACCTCTGATTTTTTTCCCTTGGTTTTGCTTTTTTACCGCCCATTCGCTCCGCTCATTCGAGGCACAGAGTTCACAGAGAGTTAGTATTTTTAAACAATCGGGAGATGCCGATTGTTTAAAAGAGCTTGCCTATAAGCAAATCAGCTTCGATCCCGATTTGGATCTATAATAATAAAATTGGTTCTTCTCCAAATTAGTTGAAGAAAGCCTGGTAAATTTTTAATGTAAAATACCTTAAATCATGAAAGCCATAGGCTTTACGTTTAATGACTTTAATTTTGTTATTAACTCCTTCCAACTTTCCCGTGTGGATGGGGTAATCACAATGGCTCAGAATGCCATAACGATGTCGTTCAAGCATTTTAACAAAAGCATTTAGAGAACGATTATTTAACGAGCGAGCAAGATCACACCAATGAT
>JBHPCX010000077.1:0-17397 GCA_042573485.1 Thermodesulfobacteriota bacterium
GGCCACTGCTACAGGTGCAAAACCATGATTGAGCCTTTGCTGTCAAAACAGTGGTTTGTTAAGACACAGCCCCTTGCTAAAAAGGCTATTGAAGCGGTCAAATCAGGGAAAACAAAGATAATCCCCGCAACATGGGAAAATGTATATTTCGATTGGATGAATAATATCAGGGACTGGTGCATATCAAGACAGATATGGTGGGGGCACCGTATACCGGCATGGTTCTGTGACGAATGTGGAGAGATAACCGTAGCAAAAGAAGAACCCAAAAAATGTCAATCATGTAATAGTGAAAAACACTTACAATTTTCCGGTTTGTTAACACAAAGCTGATAAAACTGTCAAGGAATTTCCAATAAAATTTCAGTCTATTAAGGCACTTATGCGTCTTTTAAAGTCCCGGTCCTTTTCGATAATGAATCCTGCTGTGGCATATAATCTAATCGTATATATCCATGGTCATCTTTTTGAACCAGGGTGGTTTTTCCATTAATACATATATCAGCAGAATCGTAGTAAACGGAATCGGGATGAGGGCATCCACAAGTGCCAGAAAAATTAAAGCCGTTAATATTTTCGTTCTTAAGTTCATTCTCTATTTTCCTTACATTTATATAGACTTAAATAAATGGGAAGCAATCTTAAACAGCAATGCCCCGGGGACTTATTTCGGTTAGTTAAAAAATTCACTCAGATATTTTGTTCTTAACTGAACAGGAAATGATCTCCGGTTATCTTCAAAGGTAAAAAAATAACTTTATTATATAGCCTGATTTGTTATAATTACTATACTTTCATAAAGCAATTAACCTGGCACTTCTTTTTTGGAGAAGCATTACTATGCCATCCAAAGCCCTCGAAGTAAACATTGAATCAAGCAAGGTAGATGTAAAAATCAGGGAGGAATATATACTCCTCCGTGAAGTCATGTCCAGGTACCCTGGTATTTTAGAAAATCTCAATGTTTTTATTACAGAATTATGTCACCCCTACAAAAACTGGAAATTTATCGTAAAAGAGGCCAGAAGCTATTCCCTGGATTACTTTCACCTGCTGGTTGAACAGAACAAAGGCCCTGATGCGGCAAAAATATTTATAACCATTTTCCTTGATTCCATAAAGGCGTCATCCGATGAACAGATAAAAAGAGATGGAGCGGACAATCTTCTTATTTATGTTCAAAAAATTATCATTGACTCGAAAAAGGAACTTAAAAATTTTATTCCGGTGATCAGTTATTGTTTTGATGAAATCATATCCCTCGATAAAAAATATTTTTCTTTCTTTGTAAAAAGTTTTTACCAGATAAATAAAATATCAGCATTAATGCTTAAAACTGATCTCCCGGATATTGATTATAAGCCGGTCAATAATATTCTGGTTAAATACCTTGAAGATTCATATACATACTGGATCAATTACAAAGACCCTGAAACCTGGTTTATAAGTGAAGCAAATATATATAGCGCACAGCAAAATGTAATAAGGACTATATTTAAACAAATTTCCCATGCGCAGCTTAACAGATACCGGGAAAGTCTAAGAACTTTTGTCAGAGAAAAAAAAGATGAAAAAGGTTTACTGGCAGAGCTGGTAAAGCTTCCGGGGTTCAGGCAAATATCTGACAGGTACAGGGATATTCCAAGGCTGCTTTTCAGTGAGGGAGAAAAAGCAGGTCGTGGATATTACTGGAAACTTATCTTCCTCTTCCACACCATGAATATCGAAGGGCTCTCCGCAATTCATGAAGAAACACTCAGAGAAATAAACCGTACACTTACCTGGCTTATTGATATCAAAAAACTTAAAGATCAACAGGAACTTATCCTGAAAACCTTCAGTATACTAAAGGAGTGTGTCCTCCTGTATCCTGAAACAGCTTTAAACTGCATCCGGAAAATGGGAATGGCAATATACAGGACAAATGAAAGTGATCTTGTAGACTTTTTTCTTGAGTCTGTTCTGGACCTTGGATTTCAAGCCCCTGATTTCCAGGGTGTGGGCAATGATTGGCAGGCCAGGGTGAATTCATCACATATTCAGAATATCCGTACATGGCTGGAGATCATTGAACTGAATCCGACCTGGTCCAAAAAGCTGTTGTCATCTCTTATTATCTACCTTTCACTTGAAGGTGTATATATTAGAGATACCGATCTTTTTCCAAGAGATATAACAAAATTCCTTAACAGTGACATCAGCAATGTCTATAACCTGGCAAAACAACTGACCAGGCTCTTTCCGGCTTATTTTAATGATATCGGCGCTGAAGGAGAATTAAGAGACACTTCCACCAGACTGGATGAAATTTGCTTCAGAAAAGACATACTGGTCCATTTTCTTCGCAAACAGAGTCATGTGGAAAGCAGCAACAGAATCATTGGCTTGATGGAAGCAGTATTAAATTTCTGGCTGACAAAAGAAACAGGTGAACTTAAAGAATTTCTGCCTCCTGATATTTTCAGACAAATCGAAAAAGCAGGTCCTTATATTGACGGGGTCCACATTCTTCTTAATGACCTTTTCAAGGCCCGGAGTCTAAATAATATAAAAGACCTTCTGGAAGATCAAAAACTCAACCTTGATACATTTTCAAAGCAGGTAAAAAAATCAAACCAGACTGACCGGAAAAGGTTAAAACTTGCCGTATCCCTATACAGGCTGCTTGTACAAAAGTATTCAATAGAATTTCTTGAGATAGACAGCTTTGCGAATCAGCTTCAGCCCGGTACCTTCCCTGATATAAACCAGCTTAAAACCGCGTTAAAAGAGGAAAAAACGCATAACAAAATATCAGGAATACTGTCATATCTTGAAATACTTAAAAGTACTATAATATCAAAGGAGCAATATGATATAAGGGAAGACATATACCATAAAAGGCATTTCACTGTTGACATACCTTCAATGTATGGAAGTTATCATGAGACAAAATTTGATGCCCTGGGACTTACTTTCAGGCTCGAATCCCTTGCAAATGTCCTTTTTGATAAACTTGTAGAAGACTTCGACCTGGGCCTTATAACAAGAGATACAATTTACAAAATAAACGACTATTTAATTCTCTTTAACAGGGCGTTTTTACTGGATGGGCTTCTTTCCTCTGAAATTGAAAAACAGCTTGATCTTCTGGGCAGGTCTCTTGAAGTAACAGGTTTTTCATTTACTCAGTTTATTGATATATTCAAAGGATTTTCCCAGGCCGTCGGCAACATAGTCAATGATTACTTCAATGCTGTCCATGAACAGAATCTCATAAAAATACTGAACCGAATACCAAATGGATCATTACTGCCCAAATACAAGAGGTCAAACGGTAAAACGCACAATGATGACAATCTCACTCACATGGTATCGGAAGTCTTTTTGAGAGAGAGAATATCATTTGCTCTTGGCCTTCAGCAGTTTGATATATTCCTCAGCAGGATTATGAAAACCCTTTTCAGGCAGTCTGACAAACTTCCCAAGGAAAAACTCCGTCTCCTTTTAAATTATGATCCTCAAAAAACAATATCTTCCATCAATTCTGGAAACAAACTTGCTTCAGGTGTGGTTCACCTGGGAAACAAGGGACTTAACCTGGTCAGGCTTAATAAATACGGTTTTAATGTACCTCCGGGTTTTATAGTCACCACAGAGGTTTTCAGACACTGGGAGATCATCCAGGAATACAGACCCGCTGAAAAAAATTTAAAAGACCAGCTTATCCGGGAAATCACTATTATAGAAAAACAGACGGGAAAATCTCTCGGTGATCCGGATAATCCCCTTCTCTTCTCCGTCAGGAGCGGTGCTCCGATCTCACAGCCCGGAATGATGGATACATTTCTTAATGTCGGGATAAACGAAGAGGTGGTGGAGGGGATTGTTAAGCGAACCGGTGAGAAATGGTTTGCCTGGGACTGCTACAGGCGCTTCCTGCAGTCCTATGGAATGGCCTTTGGTCTGGATAGAAACGATTTTGATGATATTATCGCGGATATTAAAAAAACGCTGAATGTCCCCAGAAAGATAAACCTTACCGGCGGACAGATGAAAGAAATTGCCCTTGAATACAAGAAATTCATTGTCGAAAATACTATTTCCATAGAGGAATCACCACTTGAGCAAATGTATATAACCATAGGGAAAGTCCTGCAATCATGGAATACCGTAAAGGCAAAGGCATATAGAAATATCATGAAGATATCTGATGACTGGGGGACCGCAGTGACAATCCAGTCAATGGTATTCGGAAACCTGGACCGTAACTCAGGCTCAGGAGTAGTGTTCACCCATAACCCGAGATTGTCAGGAGATATTATTACCCTGTGGGGGGATTACGCCCTCGGCAATCAGGGAGAGGATGTTGTATCAGGCCTGGTCAACACGCTGCCGATTTCCAACAGGCAAGCTGAAGCTGAAAACAGGGACATAAAGAGCACATTACAAAACTCATTTCCAAATATCTATAACGCCATCAGAAACTGCGCGAAGGATCTTATATACGAAAGGAACTGGAGCCCCCAGGAAATGGAGTTTACCTTTGAGTCCGGGAATGAAAATGACCTTTATTTCCTGCAGACCAGGGATATGGCTATAAGGCAGAGTAAAAAAGTATTGTCATTTGTAACTGATCACATGACCGATTCAAAGTTTCTGGGGCACGGTATAGGAGTGAGCGGGGGAGCAATGTCAGGAAAAGTTGTATTTAATCTCCGTGAAATAAGAGATTTCAGGAAAAGGGAGCCTGAAACTCCGCTTATTCTGGTCAGAGGAGATACCGTACCCGATGATATTCAGGAGATATTTGAAAGTGACGGACTGCTGACAGCAAGGGGAGGCTCCACATCACATGCCTCGATTGTGGCTCATCGACTTGGAAAGACATGTGTTGTAGGAAGTCCTAACCTTGTATGCATGGAAAAGGACAGCAGGTTCGCCATTGACCGTGTTCAATTAAAAAGCGGGGACTGGCTTAGTATTGACGGGAGAGAAGGATCAATTTACTCAGGTAAAATGGAGATTGAAGAAGTGGCAAGGAGGTAAAAAAATGGATATTACCGAAATGAATGGCGATAGCACTGTTTCTGTTCTGGGTATAAACGGTCTTGGAAGAATCGGAAAGCTTACCCTATGGCACCATATAGCCCGAAAATATTTTGATGTTATAGTAATCAATGTCGGAAGATCAGTAGGAGAATCCCTGACCGATATTGCCCATTATATTGAAAGGGATTCCACCTACGGCTGGCTTCACGGATACCTGTATGGTCACAATTCCGGGAGAGTAATCTCAAATATTGATGATAAAGCCGGTACAATGATTATTGACGGGATCGAGGTCAGGATTCTAAGAAATCACCGGAACCCGAAAGACATCAACTGGGCTGATTATGGCGCCCGGATTGTTGTTGAAGCAACAGGACAATTTATTGACCCCACACTCCCTGCTGATTGTCCGGGCGGATCATTAAGGGGGCATCTTGAATCAGGAGCTAATAAGGTTATTGCAAGTGCCCCGTTTAAAATAAAAGATAAAAGCAAACCGATGCCGGAGGATTCCATAACTACAATTATGGGTATAAACGGCAATGACTATGACCCAAGGACCCATAATATAATATCTAATGCATCATGCACTACTACGTGTCTGGCTCATATGATAAAACCGCTTATCGATAATTACGGGCCTAAAAGAATACTTTCAGCATCAATGGCTACCATTCACGCTTCAACAGGTTCCCAAAAGGTGCTCGATCAAACTGCCCGCGCGGGGGCTACAGACCTGAGAAAAAATAGAAGTGTAATGAATAATATAATTCTTACTACAACAGGTGCCGCCAACACCCTGGGACTGGTAATACCTGAAATGAAGCAGATTGGATTTATAGCTGAGTCAGTCCGTATACCCGTAACGACAGGATCTCTAGTAATTCTTGTTATTAATCTTCAGGAGGACCCGTCAGGCGAACCAATAAGAAGAGATACACTAAACAGCATATACAGCGACACCGCGGAAAGTGATCCGGACCAATACCTGCATTACACCGAAGAACAGAATGTGTCCTGTGACATCATTGGATTACCAAAAGCCGCGGCTATTATTGAAGGGCATGAAACACATACACGGACAGCGGATGTTTTGATCGACCTGAACAATGTTTCCGGTATACCGGAGACTGTCTTAAGCGAAAATGAACACTTGACAGCCAGGGTTTCTATTACACAGGCGGTTATCTACGGCTGGTATGACAACGAACTGGGCTCCTATGGAAATATACTGGGAGACAGGACCGTATCAATAGCCGAGAATATGTAGGTATTTTCATTCAATTAGACAGGATTTACAGGATTTAAAAAAGATTAAACCGCAAAGTACGCCAAGTACGCAAAGCGCTTCTAAACCATTCAGGGTAAAGCGTATTTATTATCCGCAGATTCACCCTGTTAAATGCTGCTTCGCAGCCCGCTGTGCGGATTTAACAGGGCAAATCTTACCTTGAGGTCCTGGATATCCAATATACAACTTTTCATCTTTTTTATTAATTAACACGTATATACAAAAGATTGTATTTTGCCCTCAAGGTATTTAACTGGGTAAACAGATTAACACAGATTTAAAACCTTGATGATATGTATATTTCTTAAATGCCTGCGGAGCAGGTAATCCCGTTAAGGGATTAAACATGGATTGGCATCTGATAAAAATTGAATTCATTCATTTTTTATCAGGTGCCATTCATGTATCATTTTAGAGATATACTATGGTGACTCCTATTATAAAAATATCTTCTCTTTGCGGTTCCTTTGCGATCTTTGCGTTCTTGAGCGAAGCGGGCGGTTAGATTGTTGTCTGAACTCAATTTTCTAAAAACCATTTATTAATCTGCGAAAATCTGCGTAATCTGTGGACCTGATAATGAGCAAGTGGATATTGAAAAAAAATGGATTCCCGCCTACGCGGGAATGACGACGAGATAGCAGAGAAAGACAAGATACATGAATGATGTCCGGATAATTTATGTAAAAGCATCATATTTGTGAATTCTAAGCTTGAAAAAACATTGACATTATTAAAGATAAAAATATAATGGCACATTCTTATGTTTCTATAAAATTATCGAAAAGGGGGTGATTCCAATAATGGTTATACAAAAATTATTGAAATGCGCGAACAACCTCGCGGGTTATTCGGGATTTCCTCTATTATTTTATAATTTATTTAATGTTTTCAATATATTAGAATCCAATAAGGAGGCGATATATATGTAATATATTTACATTATGTACTCCTGTGTGTTTTTTAAAATATTGAAAGCATTCCTGCAATTAACATGGAATGCTTTTTTATTTTTATAGGTATTTAAAATTTTTCAAAAAGAGAGAAAAAATGAAGGTAATTGTACAAAATAATCAAATTGAAAGAGCAATTAAAGACTTAAAGAAAAAATTGACAAAAGAAGGTTTTTTTTCAGAGATCAAAGAGCGTCGTTTTTATGACAAGCCAAGTATCCAGAAGAAGAAAAAACAGGCAAAGGCGGCTAAAAGGCGCAGGAAGAGGATGAGAAAATTCCCGAGAAATTACTAAACAATCACAGGATGACCTGCGGGACTCATGGGAATTCTTCTCTATTTTAAATGGGAGAATTCCATGATATAGACCTGACCCAAACGGATAGACCTGATATTTACCCAATCATTAAATTATCAATGATATCCTTGAATTACGGAAAAGTTGAACAGGTGCGGTTTTACGTCACAGGGGCATTCACAGCAGGGCTTTTCCCTTGACAAAAACCCACTGAGCAGGTAAATAGCCAAAAATTATTAAACTCTTTCTCTGGAAAGGCTTTTAACTCAATTCAAAGAGGATTAATGAATGGAAAATCAAGGACATTCCTCTGGAAATTCATCCAATAACGGATGGATCCTATCTCTGATACACACTGTATTATCTTTCTATGCGGAACTCATTTCCAATCCATTTAAAAGTGGCCTGGCCTGGTTTGCGGCCGGACTGGTTCCTGCTCTGGTAATAGGGTGGCTTGTATTTCCAATGCTGCTTTACTCCAAACAACAGCAACCTATCAATTTCAATCACGCGCTTCACATGCATCCGGAGATTGTCGAAGGTATAAAAGGCAATACAAAGGCTGAAAAATGCCTCTATTGCCATGAATTTTATGAAGATGGATCATTCGCCGGAATCCCGAAAACAGAAACATGCATCAAGTGCCATAAAGACCCTGAATTACCCTGGGGAGAAACCCTTGATGAAGAAATATTTATGAATGAATACGTGGCCAAGAAAAAGGAAGTACCATGGCTCTCCTATTCAAGACAGCCGGACTGTGTCTATTTCTCTCACATTGCCCATATAAAGCTGGGAGAACTGGATTGCACGGTATGTCATGGCCATCACGCGGAGACTCTGGTCTTACCGGAACACAAGAAAAATCGTATATCAGGCTACAGCATTAACATTTGGGGCTCCAATATCGCGGGAATTAAATCCAACAGCTGGGACCGAATGAAAATGGATGACTGCGCTGAATGCCACACTAAAAAGGGGCATGAAGAGAACAACGCCTGTTTTGTCTGTCACAAATAGTGAGGATAAAAAGTATGAAATTCAATGGAAAAAACATTACTGAACTTCTGGCTGTTAACAGGAGAAATTTTATTAAGCTCGCGGTAGGCGGAGCCGTCGGAACCGGGCTTTCACCGCTCCCCTGGAAATTAACGGATGATACAACCATCTTTACTCAGAACTTCCCATGGGTACCTGTTCCTGAAGAAAGTAAATTCACGAAAGTTAAATCCCATTGCACCTTATGCCCCGGAGGCTGTGGAGTAGAAGTCAGAAAATCGGGAAAAAGGGCTGTTAAAATTGAAGGCCGTACAGACCATCCGATCAATCCGGGGGGTATTTGCCCTCTCGGGATGGGAGGACTGCAGCTTCTTTATAATGAAAATATCCGTTTTACAGGCCCCATGAAAAGAATCGGGCCGAGAGGGGCCGGAAAGTTCCAGCCCGTGTCCTGGGACGAGGCATTGTCAACGCTTGCCCACAAAATTCTGGAACTGAGAAACAAGGGTAAAGCCTCTTCAATTGTCACTGTTGATGGAAACAATAAGGGCTCTACAACATCAGCAATGATCGAAAGATTCACTAAAGCGGTCGGCAGCCCAAATTATATGAAAATCCCTGCATCAGAAGACACATCCGGAATAGCGACAGACCTGATGTTCGGCAATACAGGGAACATAACATATGACCTTGAAAATTCAGATTACATATTAAGTTTTGGATGCGGTCTTCTTGAAGGATGGGGAGCCCCGGGAAGAGTATTAAACGCCTGGGGTCTCTGGAAATCAAAGGATTTGAAAGGCAAGGTAAATATTGTCCAGGTGGAATCAAGGGCCTCCAATACGGCGTCGAAGGCGGATAAATGGGTGCCTGCCAGGCCTGGAACAGAAACAGCTCTTGCCCTTGGAATTGCCCATATTATCATTAAGGAGGGTCTATACGATAAAACCTTTGTGGAAAACAACACAAACGGTTTCCTTCCATATGAAACAAAAGACGGAGAAACATATAAAGGTTTTAAACAACTTGTCCTGGAGCATTACACTCCCGAAAAAGTTTCAGTGATTACGGGAATAAGTGTTTCTGATATTACGGAAATCGCCATGACCTTTTCCGGGGCTGACGCGCCAGTAGCCGTGTGCGGCAAAGGAAAGGGATTATTAAACGGGGATGCTCTTGAATACATGGCAGCGTACGCTCTCAATGCCTTGACGGGGAGAATTAATAAACCGGGTGGATTAATTATCTGTGACCCGCTACCTTTAAACTCCTTTCCTGACATTGAGTTTGACGACATTGCAAAGGAGGCACTAAAGGCTCCTCCCGTTGACCTGGCTGAGGATGTAAATAATTCCGGTCAAAGCCTGTTTAATAATCTAACTGACATTATCCTCTCTTCTGAAAAGCCTGTTGTTGATACAATGCTTGTATTTTCCTCAAATCCGGCTTTTACGCTTCCCGATGGAGGTGATTTTAATCAATCTCTTACAAAAACTCCGTTTGTTGTAAGTTTCTCACCCTATCATGATGAAACAGCGCTTATGGCAGACCTGATCATTCCTGATCATACATATCTTGAAAAGACCGATGAGGTTGTGTCACCGGCCACTGTTCAGTATCCATTCTACGGACTGACGCAGCCTGTAATAGATCCGGTATATGATACCAGAAACTGCGGGGATGTCATTTTATCACTCGCGGAGATGATCGGCGGTTCAGTGGAAAAATCCTTTCCATGGAAAACATATGATGATGTCCTGAATTTCAGGGCAAAAGGCCTCTATGAATCAGGTGAAGGCATTACGGAATATAACCCTTCTTCTCCCGCATGGAGCCTGGTCGGGAAAAAGGATAAAACAGCACCGGATTATGAAGATTTTAACGGCTTATGGAGCAAATTGAAAAATGGCGGGATGTGGTATAATCCAACGTTTACAATAAAATCCTATGAAGACCTGTTCATGACAGAATCGGGCAAGTTCGAATTTTTCAACAAAAATATCGGAAGCATTCTTGAAGGATCAGGCGATGAAATAATGATCACAGATATTGATTCCGGCGATAAACACAAAAATATGTACCCTCTTAAAATGGTACCCTATGAGATAATCAATCTGTCGAGCGGATGGCTACCGAACCCGCCTTACCTCAATAAGACACTTTTAGACGACCAGCTTATTAAGAATGATTCTTTTGTGGAGATCAATCCTGAAACCGCTGAAAAATATCATCTTGGTGAGGCGGAAAAGATTACCATTACATCGCGAAAAGGCAAAGTTGAAGCAAGAGTACACCTGTTCGACGGTGCTATGCCGGGGATTATTTATATGCCGATGGGTTTCGGGCATACTGCCTTTGATGCTTTTGCCAGAGGAAAAGGATGCAGCCCAAACAGAATTATGACCGGAAACAGAGACGTTATAAGCGGTCAACCGGCATGGTGGAGCACTCCTGTAAGAATAAATAAAGTACACATATGAGGCGGAACATGGAAAAAACAACTACACATGGCAACTGTTATGGAATGGTAATTGACCTGGACAAATGTACCGGCTGCGGTACGTGTATGGTTGCCTGTGCTACTGAAAACAATGTAACTGTCAGGGCGGATGAATCTGATAAAGAGCGAAGCATAACCTGGATGCAGCTGTATAAGATAGATAACGGCAAACCCTTTCCCGACACGGAAGTTAATTATTTTCCACGTCCCTGCATGCACTGTGACGAAGACGGTAGAGGCGGACATCATTCACCCTGTGTATCTGTATGTGTTTCCACTGCTACCAAGCTGGACCATAACACAGGGATCGTAAGTCAGATATACACCAGGTGTATTGGGTGCAGGTATTGCCAAGCTGCATGCCCCTATCACGCGAGATATTTTAACTGGTGGGACGGTTATTCATATTTCAAGCCTTTTACCGGGGGAATGGAACGCTCTTTATCTCCCGAAGTTTCTCCCAGAATGCGGGGAGTTATCGAAAAATGCAGTTTTTGTCATCATAGACTCATGAGAGCAAAAAACAAGGCGTATGCCGAAAACAGGAGAAAACTTGAAGAAAGTGAATACATCACGGCCTGCACCGAGGCATGCCCGGCACAGGCCATAACTTTTGGTGACCTGAACAATCATGATCATCAGGTTTCAAAACTGATAAAGAGTGAAAAGACTTTCAGACTTCTTGAGAAACTGAATACAAAACCAAAGGTTTACTACCTTTCATCCAAGGCCTGGGTAAGAAATTTCGCTGAAGCTTATTCGCCTGAACAGTTTAAACCCGAAAACAAGAAAGTCATCTAACGAGGAGGATATAAGATGGATTCCGCTTTTATACCGGAAGGAACAAAAAGATGCCCAGTATCAGTCTTTTTCTTCTGGACTTTGCCCTGGCTGCTTCTTCTGGCCTGGGGAGGGATATCCGCCGGACTATGCCTGGTTCTTGGTCTGAACCAGACTAATATGAGTGATATTTTCGCTTTCGCATTATGGATTGTAGTCGACCTTGCAGTTATAGCCCTGGGTGCAGGGGCTTTTTTTACAGGTTTTCTTACCTACATTGTAAACAAAAAAGAATTAAAGGACATAATAAATGTCGCGGTCATAATAGGTTTCATCTGTTATTCAGGCGCAATGGGTATGCTTGGAATTGATATAGGGCAGCCGGTTCGCGGCTGGTTTATATTCTGGCATGCCAATATCCATTCAATGCTTGTTGAAGTTTCCTTTTGTATTACCTGCTATCTGATTGTACTTACAATTGAATATGTGCCCCTGATTCTTGAAAACCGCCAGCTTGATAAAATAAAAGAGTTTCGTTTCTTTGGACACAACCTTCACCACATTATGGCAATATTTGCGGCGACAGGAACATTCCTTTCCTTTTTTCACCAGGGATCACTGGGCGGCATGTTCGGTGTTATGTATGCCAGGCCCTTTGCGGCTAGAGAAGGTTTCTATATCTGGCCCTGGACTTTCTTCCTGTTCATTCTCTCAGCCATAGCCGCGGGACCGTGCTTTACCATCCTGTGCACAAAGCTGACAGAACTCATTACCAGGAAAAAACTTGTACCGGATAAGGCCATACAGCTGCTGGCCAAGATTTCAGCAGGATTGCTGGCATTATACATGGTTTTAAAAATTGCAGACACACTTGGATGGATATACGGGATCATTCCCCAGGCGGGACAGGGCTTGATGGATTTTTACAGGGAAGGCCCCTACGGTTTATGGATGCTTATATGTGAAATAGGAGTCTTTGGTATTATACCCATGATAATTCTCCTGATTCCCGGTGCCAGAAAACATAGAGTATGGCTGATAATCGCCTGCCTTATGAATTGCACCGGCATAGTCCTCAACCGTTTTGTATTTATAATTGCTACACTGGCAATACCTGTAATGTCCTTTGACAAATTCTGGAGTTACCTGCCATGTTGGCAGGAATGGGGAATATCAGCGGCAGTAATCGGTTATGGCGTTCTTGTCTTTTCTGTTTCATACAGGTATCTGCCTGTTTTTCCGAAGGAAAAAGAATTGAACTCTTTACCGGCCTAGCCTGGATTTATATTAATAATGAAGTAACAGGAGATTTAAAATGACTCCATTATCCTTTGAGTGGCTCTGGAATATAGAATACCTGGTTTTTTTTGGACTTCTTTATGTTGCCCTGTCAATAATAGGGTGCGGTATTAAATATACCTTTATCAAATCATGGCTTGATTTTAGAAAGGAGAAAGAGCAGGATCTGCCCGCAAAAATTGAACAAAGAGAAAAATATAAAGATTATTAAACAGCCTAATCTATATTCAGAACAAAAAGCCCTGCTGCCGTTATAACGGTTTCAGGGTTTTTTGCTGGTTATTGTATTCAACATTCATCATTCCCACCTATGGCGTAATTCCAAATTTCAAGTTACAAGTATCGAGTTTTAAAACCTCGTTCGTAAGGCGTTAGATGGAAGAGTGTAAGGCGCCAGGAGAGTAAACAATAAAATGGATTCCCGCTTTCGCGGGAATGACGATGGGCTTTGCCTTGATTATTGTTTATTGATCATTGACAATTATTAATTGCCCTCTGTTTTTAATCCTTTATCCATAATCCTTAATCCTTGTTGTTATCTATCTTCTGGTTCCTGAATTCTGATTTCTGACCTCTGGCTATTTCCAAACAACCGTATCCCTTATCCAGTTCTCGTCATCACGATCAGGATAGTCAAGATTATAATGCAGTCCCCTGCTTTCTTTTCTAAGGGTAGCACAGGCTATAATCAGTTCCCCGACCAGGGCAATATTACGCAACTCGAGCAGGTCCCTGGTTACTGTAAAATTCCAGTAATATTCCTTTATTTCAGACTGTATATTTTCAATTCTTGCCCGTGCTCTCGCAAGACGCCTGTTCGTTCTTACAATACCCACATAGTTCCACATCAACCGCCTTATTTCATCCCAGTTATGGGTAACAACAACCATCTCTTCACTATCCGTAGCTATACCGGTTTCCCATTCCGGAGGATTTGAATATGGTATGCTCTTGTTGTTATCAAGATCCTGTTTTGATCTGATAACTGCCTTTCTGGCAAAAACAAGCGCTTCTATAAGTGAATTACTTGCCAGACGATTAGCCCCGTGAAGACCGGTACATGCCACCTCACCTATCGCGTATAAATTACTTATATTTGTTCTTCCATTTTCATCAGTTATAAGACCGCCGCACATGTAATGTGCTGCCGGGACAACCGGGATAGGCTCCTTTGTAATATCAATCTGATATTTAAGGCAATTTTCATATATATGAGGAAAGCGATCCTTAATAAAATCACCGGGTTTATGGCTTATATCGAGATAAACGTATTCTTCTCCGCTTTTTTTCAATTCCATATCAATGGATCTTGCGACAATATCCCTGAAGGCAAGATCTTTCAAGGGGTGGTATTTCTCCATGAACCGCTCATCTTTTCCGTTCACCAATACACCGCCTTCACCCCGTACGGCTTCGGAAATTAGAAAATTTTTAGCAAGCGGATGATACAGACAGGTTGGATGAAATTGTACAAACTCCATATTTGCCGCCTTTACACCGGCCCTGTATCCCATTGCTACTCCATCACCTGTCGCAATATCAGGGTTACTCGTATAAAGGTATATCTTGCCAACTCCACCGGCTGCCAGAACTGTTACCTTTGCCTGAAAGGTAATCACATTACCATTTCTAACATCAAGCACATAGGCGCCCCAGCAGGATTCCTTTGTTTCGGATTTCACTATTCCGCGCCTGATAAGTTTTGATACCGTTATCAGGTCAATAGCCATATGATCTTCATAAATTATTATATTTTTATTTTCTTCTACTTTGTCTAAAAGCACCCTTTCAACTTCACTCCCGGTTTTGTCTTTAGTATGCACTATTCTACGCCTTGAGTGTCCTCCTTCCATTCCAAGATCAAGCTCGTTGTCATTTTTCTGTTTTGAAAAATTGACACCCATTTCAATAAGCCCATTGATCATCGAAGGTCCGTTTTTAACGACCATTTTCACGATCTCTTTATTGCATAATCCATCACCTGACTTGAGTGTGTCTTCAATATGCAATTCAAAAGTGTCATCGAGATTAAAGACAGATGCTATTCCGCCCTGGGCATAATTTGTCGATGCTTCTCTCTTTTCTTTTTTTGTAACAATAGCGACTCTACCCGATTTAGCTGCCTCCAGTGCAAAACTTAATCCCGCAATTCCGGTACCAACAACCAGATAATCGGTTTCAATATCCATGTTAACTCCTGATATAAATAATAACCTCTATTTAATAAAGATTTAACAATATATCCAGATTTATTATTGTGGAATAAATAATTTTTTGATTTTTTAAGCCTGGTCAATTGTAAAGACAGATTAAAACATTAAAAAATCCCGATATGTATGAGGTTGTCATCCCCGCGAAGGCGGGTATCCATTGGTTTTTGGGTATTTCAATAACTTAAGTGGATTCCCGCCTTCGCGGGAATGACAGAAAAGACTTAAATGACTGTCTTTGATAATTATCGATTACATGTTATTATCCGGCTTGCCAGCTTTTATGTACGTCTTTAGCTGACGGCTGAATGCTGATAGCTTCTTTTATAAAGGAATATACAGTGGTAGATTATCTGTTATTTGGATGACAAGATTAGGTTTTACCTGCTACTTTAATTCCTCCAGCATCTCCATTGCTTTACGGGCCGCAGGATGTCTTGGATCTGTACTTATAATTGATTGTAATTCTTCAACAGCTTTCTTATCGTGCCCTGCTTTTAAATATATTTTCGCGATATTAAGGTGGGTTTCCATTGATTCAGGTATAAGATGCATTACCTTTTTGTTAATCAAGATCGCATCTTCATATTTGCCGGTGTTTTCATAAACAATCCCGAGATCAATATAGGCATCAACATAATAAGGTGCCTGTTCTATCGCTTTATTATAGTAGTCAATCGCCTTTTTGTTATCCTTTATTCTATAGTACACCAGGCCCATATTATGATATGCAAAATGAGGTGTTGTATAAAGAATATTTGAAACAGCCTTATCAAAACTTTCCAGAGCTTCTTTGAATTTACCTTTTTCCGAGTACAGTACACCCAGGTTATTATATGCCTCTGAAAAGTCCGGTTTTAGCTGTATTGCCTTTTTAAAATGATTTAACGCGAGGTCATATTCATCAATGTCCTGATATACAAGGGCTATTTCTTGTTGAAGATCAGGGTTTGAAGGATCAATTTTCTCTGCTTTCAGAAGCGTGGCCAAACCTTCTCTCGCCTTACCCTGCTGGAACAGTGAAAACCCCATTTTTCTCAAAGCAAGGGATTTGTCTTTTTTATTTATATTTCCGGTAGTTGCACCGCAAGAATTAAGCGCCAGGATAGATATAATTAAAAGCGCTTGAATTGTTTTCCAAAAGGTTTTGATAAGGCTGTCTTTTTCTGCTTCATTTATAATCCAAAAATTATCTTTATTTTAAATAAACAAGTCCATTCTAAAGCAGCTTGAAATAAACTTAAAAGAGGGATTTGAGAATTTTAGTTTATATGTTATTCAGCAAACTGCGATAAAATGGACTTTTTAAAAAATACACTCTTCCTGTCTTCAATTCAGCCTTATACTATCATAATTGCTTTACAGGAGATGGAATCACTGTCGGTGTAAGGAATATCAACAACTCTGATTTTGAACTCGTTTTTCGTTTTGATTTAAACAGCCATCCAAGCCCAGGGATATCCTTGAGGACCGGGATACCTGAAACATCATCACCTTCACTTTCCTTTATGATACCTCCAATTACCACAGTTTCTCCGCTTTTAATCATCAAAGTGGTATTTATTGATTTTCTTAAAAGCCTGCTGGTTGAAGGAGCCTGATCATCGGTAACGCTTACATCAAGCGTAATATAATTATTATAGCTTACCGCGCTGGGTGTGACAGTAAGAGATAATGTGGCATCGAGTGTTGTGGACGCGACATTTTCCGTAGCAGGAATTATAATAGAATCACCGCTGCTGATAGTGGCAGACGTCCCTTCCCTGGCAATGACTTTAGGCGCTGACATAATTTTAGCAGTACCTTCGTTTTCCGCTATTGCAAGAGAAGCATCAAGAGTTATAGCACCCAGTCCGCTTGATGTAAGCCTGGCAAAATTGACACCAATATTACCAGCCCATCCATCCGGTGAATTAGATGAGAATGAACCACCATAGACCTGTTCTCCTTGTACGGTAAAATCTGTGGCGGTTGCAGGTAATTCTGTTCCAGATCCCTGTTTTCTCCTCCAGGCCGATGTTGTATTGTTCCACTGC
>JBHPCX010000078.1:0-17303 GCA_042573485.1 Thermodesulfobacteriota bacterium
TTGAAGCTGCTGATCTTGTTACCGAGATGAAGGAAATCAAACATTATTACCAGGAAGGTGTTGCAGCAAGGGTTGGGATAGAAAAGTAAAAACAAGGTGCAAGGCACAGGGCGCAAGGTTCAAGGTGCAAGGTATAAAGTTTGAAATGCTGGTACAGTGTGCATGTCATTCCCGCGAAGGCGGGAATCCATTTTAAAAGAAAAAGCAACGCCCTGAGACTCTTCCTTCAACTTATCGAGGACGGCTGCTCGGGCGCTAATATTTTAATTGTTATTTTATTACGGCTTATGGGTTATTTTACCCCGCGTATCATATTTTACTCTTGCTTCAACATTGGGTTTTCTGCGGTTATTCTCAAAAGCCTTCCTTGTTTCATTAATTTTTTCATCAGGGAAATAGGATAATATCCATTCAAAATTTTCTTCCACTTCTGCTTTCATCTCCGCGTGTGTAAAGATGAAAAGATCCCTGTTTTTCATACCCTGTAGAATTCTCTCTCCAACTTCAAGCGGGGCCATTCCGGGGAATTTCGTGGGATCTTCCATGTCGATAAACTTACCTTCTTCAACATTGTACCCACTGTTTTTGTATTTATCAGGGCGAAGTTCTTCTGTCTTGCCTATTTTTGAATTTACAAAACCGGGACAGACAATTGATACCCAGATGTTCTGAGGTGCGAGGTTGTACCATAATGTTTCGGACATTCCTCTTATAGCGGCCTTGATAGCGCTGTGAATTCCCGTTCCATGGGAGGTTACAAATGCTGCCATAGAGGATGTGTTCACAACATGGCCTCCTTCGCCATGGGCCTTGATTTTTGGAAGAAAGTGAACCAGACCGTTGACCTGACCGAAAAAACATACATTAAACATCCAGTCCCAGTCATCAAATGTTGCCTCATCAAGGGGACCAAAGATATTAATACCGGCATTATTACATAGAATGTGGAGTTTGCCAAAGGCCTTTTCAGCTTCATCTGCCGCTTCTTTCATGGCATCCCTGTCCGAAACGTCGACAGGTATAGTGTATATGTTTTTATTGTGTTTTTTTACTTCTTCTGCAGCCTTATCCAGATCTTCTTTACGAATATCACTCATGATTACATTTATACCCTCTTTGGCAAAGGCAACAGACATGCCGAGACCTACTCCATTTGCAGCTCCGGTAATAAAAGCTGTTTTTCCTTTATAATCGGTCATCTTTCTTCCTCAAAGTTAAAATTAAATATAAAAATATCTTATTTTTTGAATATAAAAATTTAATAGATATGTGTCAAACCAATTATGGGTAAGTATTAAAACAGATGAGGATTACAGCAAAGAATATGGCGTGTAGAATTGTCAGCGCTGCACGAGTAATTCCAGGCCGACTCTAATGGATATATAACAATATAAAAAAACTTCGAACAACAATTAATATATAGAATATCACATATTTTTATTTAAATATTCGAATAATTGCTTATTTTCTCTAATTTATGCAATTCATTCATGCTATTTTCATTCTATTGACTGTATTCTCAATTCATACTTTTAAACTTGTTTATAGTCATGAGGTTAGAGAAAATAGGTATGCTTATTTAAGTAATTGTAAAGTGAAGTGAGTTTTACGTGGCAGACTAGGTTTACCGATATAAAAATCTCTCCCTCCCAGGAAGTATCTAGTCTGCCATGATTTTTTATGCATGCTTTACAGGACCTGTCTCTGGAATACCATCATTTTTTACTTTTCTCCAGGGTTTTTCTTCTCCAAACTGTTCATCGCACCATCTGGCCGCATTGTTTAAACTTTCCTCCAGGAGTGTTTTATACTTTTCGAGCTCATCTCCTTCGGCAGATTCCGGCACCCATATTGGTTCAGAATGACAGTACACTATTCTGGCAAATGGTTTTGGAATGATGAATCTGTCCCAGCTGTTCAATATCCAGCACCTGTCGGTCGCCCACATTATCGGTATAAGAGGTGCTTTACTGTTTCGTGCAAGTATTACAGTCCCCATTTTTGCGACTCTTGGCGGTCCCAGCGGACCGTCCACAATCATACCGCCGTTTGTTTCTCCATCAAGTATTTTTTGAGTCAGTTGTTTAAGGGCGCTCATACCGCCACGTGTTGATGAGCCTCTAACATCACTCAAGCCAAGTGTGTTTACAAGTCTCGCGGCAAGTTCCCCATCACGGCTCTGGCTTATCATAACGGTTACTCCCTTTTTTGAAAGGTAGTAGGGGTGAAACAGGATTCTCTGATGCCATGAACAGTAAATACATTTTCCTGATTTTTTAATGGCTTCTTTTTCAAATTCAATTCCCTCAATTCTTACCAGCCTGTAGGAAAACAGGAGGAGTTTCATGAATAGTGTTAGTATAGGGAACAGAATATAAAAGGTCGGTGGATCATACCACTTAGATACTGTTTTTGTACTCCTTTTAGAGGACATTATGTCTCCTTATTCAATCATATAAGCCTGCCAGAAACATACAGCTTTATGATGTATATTGTAAAGTGGAAATAATAATTATAAGAAATATAGGTAGAAATAAGATACACAGGATAAATTATGGGAAAAGGTCATGATTTATGGCGGACCGGTATCATATATTCTCTTTACAACAGGCAGTTTAATGACATATGGTGTTATATGCGGACTTGAAAAATAAGGAAGACTATCAGAAGGGAATATCCCGGAAAAATATCCGGGTTTTTTTATAAGGTAAGGACCTTTTATGTATATACTATTCCGGATCAAATGCATGCGATAGAGAGGGATTAAATAAAATTTACACTGTAACGGGTTAAATGATGGATGATAACAATAAACTGAAAAGAAATATAGGCCTGGGAACTGCAACTATACTGGTTATAGCCAATATGATAGGAACAGGTATATTTACTACATCCGGTTTCATTATAGAGTCTCTTGCCAACCCCAATTCAATGCTCCTTTGCTGGTTCATTGGCGGCATACTGGCACTGTCAGGAGCTCTCTGTTACGGAGAACTCGGTGCCATGTTTCCGAGGGCTGGCGGTGAATATGTGTTTTTAAGAGAGAGCATTGGAAAGCCCTTTGGATTTCTATCAGGATGGATCTCATTAATAGTCGGATTCTCGGCACCGATTGCTGCCGCGGCCATTGCCTTTGCTACCTATTTTTTTCAAAGTATATCGGCGGATTACGCGGATAAAGCTCTTTTCTCCATATCTGGTTTAATAATAACGCCCGCAACTGTTATCGGGATTTCTGTTATTGTCATCTTTTCTGTCATTCACTGGTACAGCCTGAACTTTGGAAGTAGAGTGCAGAACCTGTTAACCTCCTTTAAAATAGCAGTGTTACTTGCTTTTATCCTGCTTGGTTTTACAATCGGGAATGGGAGCATGGATAATTTTAGTTCAAACGCAGGTCATTCTTCATTGTTCACCGGGCGGTTTGCAACATCTCTCATCTTTATATCTTTTGCCTACAGCGGGTGGAATGCTTCTGCCTATCTTGGTTCAGAAATAAAAAATCCCTCAAAAAATATACCGCTTTCACTATTCTGGGGGACCATGATTGTAATGGTTTTCTATCTGCTCCTTAATGTACTATTTATTTATGCCCTTCCGGTATCTGAAATGAGCGGTGTGGTCGAAGTTGGCGCAAAATCAGCCATAGCCCTGTTCGGAGGAAAGATGGGGAGCATTTTTTCTATTGCAATTACTGTTTGCCTCATGTCTGTTATAAGCGCCATGATAATGGCCGGACCAAGGGTTTATTACGCAATGGCAATAGACCGTGTTTTTCCACGCTGGTTTGGGAATGTAAGTCAAAAACATACAACACCGGGAAAGGCGATATTACTTCAGGCGGCTATTTCCATAATCATGGTCATTACATCATCATTTAATAAACTCCTGATATATATAGGATTTACACTCTCACTTTTCGCTCTACTCACTGTCATTGGCCTGGTAGTCATCCGTCTGAAAAATCCCGATTTCGAACGCCCCTACCGCACCTTTGGATATCCTGTCACACCGGCGTTATTCATATTGAGCAACCTCTGGATAATAATATATTCAATCATAGACAATCCATTTGTTCTGCTATATGGCGGAGGGACGATCGTCGCTGGGATAATAATATACTTGTATTATAGCCTAAGACCGAATGGATAGGCGCAGGATTTCAGTTATCCGAAGGTTTTAAATAATACCTTGATCCTTAACTGCTTTCAATAACCTCACTCAATGGCGGATAGAAATCATTAGTTAAGATAAGCAGTATAGTTTTTCGGTGAAGAACAAAAAATCCACGGCATAAGGTCAAGCTCTATCCCTGAGTTTGCGAGGGATGTGATGGAAAGGAGACAATGAACAGGATGTTTCTAAAAGAATATGACAAGACAGCTATTATATGGAAGGGTGAAGAGCTAAGCTACAGGTCACTTATAAAGAGCGCCGGTAACTTTCTCAGGGCATTCCCCCAAAAAAAATGTAACAAGATCGCGATTTTTTCTGAAAACCGGTCTGAGTGGGTATATGCATTCTACGCCGCGTGGAAAGGGGGATCTATTGCTGTACCCATTGATTTTATGAGTACAGCCGAGGATGTTTCATATATTCTTGAAGATTGCAGGCCTGAACTGATCTTTTGCTCTTCTGAAACCCGCGCAGTTATTGATGAGGTTGTTGAAAAATTATCATACAATGTTGAAATCCTTGATTTTGATGAGATGAAGCCTTCTGAAGAATATGCTGACCTCTCATTTCCAGAGCACGATCCAACAGACACGGCGGTAATTATCTACACATCCGGCACCACCGGCAGTCCTAAAGGTGTAATGCTTTCCTTTGACAACCTGCTGGCAAATATAGAGTCCGTAACAGAGGAGTTTAAAATTTACAGGGAGCAGGACAATGTCCTGGTTTTTCTTCCTCTTCACCATATTTTCCCCCTTCTTGGAACTATGGTTGCGACTCTGTACGTCGGCGGAACCATGGTATTTTCTCCTTCCATGACCTCAGAAGATCTGATGCACACACTCAAGAACTATGGAATCACGATATTCATCGGGGTTCCAAGACTTTATAACCTTATCAGTAAGGGTATAATGGGCAAGATCAATTCAAGTATCCTCGCGAAAATCCTTTATACATCCGCGCGCTATATTAGCTCAAGGGCCTTTTCACGGGTTATTTTTAAAAAGGTACATGAAGGTTTTGGCGGAAAGATCAGGTACCTGGTAAGTGGCGGGGCCAAGCTCGATGAGGATGTTGCCAGGATCTTTAAGACACTTGGATTTGAAATGCTGGAAGGCTTTGGTATGACTGAAGCCGCGCCAATGATCACCTTCACCAGGCCCGGAGAAGTTCTTATCGGATCCGCGGGGAGGCCAATGTCCTGCAATGAAGTTAAGACTGTTGACGGAGAAATAGTTGCAAAGGGACGCAATATTATGCAGGGCTACTATAACCGGCCGGAAGAAACTGCGGAAATTATTAGGGACGGCTGGCTTCACACCGGAGATCTGGGATACCTTGATGAAAAGAATTTTATCCATATCACAGGAAGAAAAAAGGAGATTATTATCCTTCCGAACGGGAAGAATGTGAACCCTGTGGAACTGGAACAGAAAATGGAAGCCAGGTCGGAATATATCGCGGAAGCTGCAGTATTTTTTAACGATAACATATTGCAGGCCGTAGTATACCCTGATTTCAGGAAGGTCAGGGAAAAAGGATTGCAAAACCTTGAAGAGGTTATAAGAACCGAAGTAATAGAGCCATTCAACCGGTCTGTTTCACCTTACAAGAAGATCATGAAGTTAAGCATACTCAAGGAGGAGCTTCCAAAGACAAGGCTTGGCAAAATCAAGCGCTTTATGCTCTCGTCATCCATCCAGGCACCGGACAGGAAGAAAGAAAAGGGAAAGGAACCTGAAACACAGGAATATAACGCGATCAAAGAATTTCTGATGTCCCAGGCTCAAAAAGAAATATATCCCCGGGATCACTTCGAATTGGATCTTGGGCTTGATTCTCTTGACATGGTTAGTTTTCAGTCATTTCTATACTCAACCTTTGGAATCGAAGTGAATGAGGATAACTTTCTGGATCACCCGACAGTTGAAAAACTCTCAAACTTTATTGCGGAAAAAAAGGAAAAAATAAGTATTACTACTGTAAAATGGGCTGAGATATTCAAGGAAAAAGTGGATGTCAAACTCCCGGAAAGCTGGTTTGCCCATAACCCCATGAAGAATATATTGAAGGTCCTGCTTGGTTTCTATTTTAGGATAAAAGGTAAAGGTACAGAAAACCTGCCTTCATCTCCTTTTATACTGGTCTCGAACCATCAGAGTTTTATAGACGGATTACTTGTCCTCTCATTTTTTAAGAAAAAATTGAATAAAAATTCCTATTTCTACGCAAAGAAAAAACACGTTAGAAGCTGGTGGGTGAAATTTCTTGCCTCAAGAAGCAATGTTATCGTAATGGATATCAATAACGAGTTAAAGCTTTCTTTGCAGAAGCTTGCCGAGGTGCTCAGGAGAGGTAAGAATGTTATAATTTTTCCTGAAGGAACAAGAACAATGGACGGAAAGGTTGGAAAATTTAAAAAAACATTTGCCATTCTCTCAAAGGAACTGAATGTACCGGTGGTGTCGGTAGCAATCAAGGGTGCCTTTGAGGCTTTTCCAAAAGGAACTATCTTCCCCAGGCCTTTAAAAAAGATTGAAGTGAAGTTTCTTGAGGCGGTTTATCCGAAAGATCATACCTATGATTCACTTAATGTGGCAGTGAATAAAACTGTAACGGAAGAAGTAGCCAGAGGATTAGCATTTTAGACATTCTCTAATATCCATTATGACCAATACCTGGAGGAGGTTATAACCTCAATTTTATTATCTGAATTTTATTTAGGGTATTGTTTTGAGAATCATAGTGATTTATTATGAGGAACTTTAATTGAATATATTAATAATACTGGCACATCCTGATAGCAATAGCTTCAATCATTCGATCGCGGAAGCAGCTGTCAATCAAGTAAAAAAGAACGGACATACGGTTCTGTTTAATGATCTTTATTTAGAAAAATTTGATCCATTGCTTCCTTCAGAGGAAATACCTTCCGAAGGTATTCTGCCTTCTCAAATAGAAGAGCACTGTAAGGAATTAAAGGTAGCGGACGGTATTATTATAATTCATCCTAACTGGTGGGGACAGCCTCCTGCCATACTTAAAGGCTGGATTGATCGTGTTTTAAGACCGGATATAGCCTATAGATTTTTGGAAGGCGATAAAGGAGAAGGTGTCCCGGAAGGATTGTTAAAGGCTGAAACAGCTATTGTTTTCAATACAGCGAATACTCCTCCTGAAAGAGAACAGGATGTATTTGGTGATCCTCTTCAACTGTTGTGGAAAAATTGTATATTTGATCTCTGTGGTGTAAGAGAATTTTACAGGGAAATATTTGCCGTGATTGTTACCAGTTCGGATGAAACGCGTAAAAAATGGTTGTCTAGAGTAACGTATATTGTCTCGAGATATTTTCCACCAATGGATTAAGGATTGGTTCAGCCAATAAAGCTTAGCTTCAACTGCTCTTCGGTTTTTATATTTTTGCTTTTTTCATTTTCATATATCTTCAAAGCCCGTTTTCTGACAGGCCTGTTATCTTTCTTTAAATCGGTAAAAAGCATTGGTTGGCAGAAAAGGCTGTAATCAGGGCATTTCCGCGCCCTGGTGCATTTTTCACAAATAGATGTGCTGACCCTGGGCATTGATTTTTTTCTGCTGCATGTAATAAATGTCATGGAATAAATCTGCTGTTATAAGGGAATATTTGATTTTTCCGGTTATATTATTCTATAATATTTAATTGTCATATCACAGTAACCCCATTCTACACAACAGTCATTTTATAATGTTTTGAGGAGGAAAAAATGAATCGTCTATACATTAAATTCCTGTGTCTCTTTTTATTGTTCTCATTTTTACCGTCAAGTGTACAAGCCATTGACGAAAAGAACATTCCTTCTCAACTCAAGTCATGGAAATCCTGGGTCCTGCATGGAAAAGAAGATTACATGTGCCCGAATCCCTATAATAACGGCAATGAGTATCTTTGTATATGGCCATCAAGGCTCAAAATGGAGCTTGATGGCCGGGGAGGCCGGTTCACCCAGGAATGGATTATATATTCTGAAGGCTGGGTTCCTCTTTCCGGGAATAAAAACGCGTGGCCCTATGAGGTGGCCGTTGATAAGGTAAAAGTCCCTGTTACAAACAGGAATGGTGTGCCGAGTATTCGTCTGGAGAAAGGGAATCATACTGTCAAAGGCGTTTTCAAATGGAATAATATGCCTGAGATGATAAACGTCCCTTTAAAGACAGGTCTTGTGGAGCTTAAAGTTAATAATAAACCTGTTGAGTCTCCCTTACTGGACGCCGCCGGGCGGCTCTGGTTCCAGAATAAGAGAGTGACGGAAACAACAGAAGATAAATCGGATATAAAAGTTTTCAGAATGCTGGATGATAATATTCCGATGATTATAACAACTCTTGCCAGGCTATGGGTATCCGGGCAGGCAAGGGAGATAAAACTGGATGATCTGTTACCCGGGAATTTTATTCCAATGGAATTAAAAAGTCCTCTGCCTGTACTAATCAATCAAAAAAGGGAGGTAGTTGTTCAGGCAAGACCTGGGATATGGGACATTTATATCACCGCAAGATCGAAAAATTCCGTTAATAATATCGGTCCTGTTAAGACTGTATTCGGGCAGGAAACCTGGGTTATTAAAAAGCAGAACCATTTGCGCATGATAAAGATCAGTGGCGTTCAGGCAATAGACCCGGGGCAAACAGACCTGCCCAGGGATTGGAAAAGTTATCCGGCCTATATAGTTAATAACGGAGATGAGATTATTCTCGAACAGATCAAGAGAGGTGATCCTTCACCGGCACCAGACCAGCTTCAGCTGCACAGGATAATCTGGCTGGATTTTAATGGTAAAGGTTATACTTTCAAGGACAGAATTAACGGGACTATGAGCAGACAGTGGTTTCTTGTTATGGACCCTCCTGCGAAGCTTGGAAGGGTAACCCTGGATGGGGTAGACCAGTTAATTACAAGCCATGAAAAGGAAAATAAACCGGGAGTTGAACTCCGTAAAGGAGTATTAAACCTTGAAGGCGAGTCCCGCCTGGAATCAGGGATAAGAGCTATACCTGCTGTAGGCTGGGATCATAATGTACAATCCCTGTCCGGCAGACTAAACCTTCCCCCCGGCTGGAAGCTTATGACGGTAAAGGGAGTGGACTCCATAAAAGGCACCTGGCTGCAGAACTGGACCCTGCTGGATCTTTTTCTTGTACTGGTAATCTCAATGGCTGTCTTTAAAATGTGGAATATAAGGGCAGGTATACTCGCTCTGGTTACGCTCGCATTGATCTATCATGAGCCCAGCTCCCCCCGGACAGTCTGGATCCATCTTCTCGCGGCAACAGCCTTATTACGCTATATACCCGAAGGCTGGATCAGGAAGTTAGTAAGCCTGTGGAGAGTTATTGCCATTATAGCTCTTATAATCATAACTATTCCCTTTATGCTGAAACAGGTCCGTACGGGTCTTTACCCCCAGCTTGAGAGGATAAGCAACTATTCAAGATATGATCGACCGGCATTAAATTTAATATCACAAAAAAGGGTGATGCGCCCATATGAAAACAGAGAAATCAGGCAAGCTGAACTCCAGAAAGCACAGATTGCACCATTTGAACTGGATGAAGTTACAGTAACGGCTTCGAGGGGAGATAAAGCCTTTTACGGTGGGAGCAGGAATGTCATGCTTCAGGATCCCAATGCCCTGATACAGACCGGGCCCGGTCTTCCCCAGTGGCAGTGGCACTCCTATGATATGCAATGGAACGGTCCTGTTGAATCGAATCAGGAAATCAGGCTCTGGCTGATATCTCCCGCCATGAACTGTATACTCGCGTTTCTCAGAATTATCCTTCTCGCTTTTCTTGTCTTGTTTATCATGGATTTAAAGTCATTTCAGATAAAAGCACTTAAGACTGCCGTGCCGATATTACTTTTTTTAATGGTTTCAGCACCATTTTCCGATATGGCGAATGCTTCAGAACAGGATGGTTTTCCTCCTGAGACAATGTTACGTGAGCTACAGGGCAGGCTTCTGGAAAAAGATGATTGTTTTCCATATTGCGCAGACAGTCCCAATATGCTTATGACATTAGATAATAATAATGTTCGTATAGTTTTTCGTGTAAACGCTTCCGTTGAAACAGCTGTTCCTTTACCGGGCTCTTCAATTCTCTGGAACCCTGAAAATATATACATTGGTTCAAAATCCGCAGACACTCTGTACAGGGACAGAAAGGGTACTTTATGGGTCCTGGTTCCCAAAGGTATACATAATATAATTTTACAGGGGAAGGCTCCTCATGTAAACGAATTCCAGATCCCGCTTCCCATGATCCCTCATTCAGTGAATCTTGAGGTGAAAGGATGGTCGGTACATGGAGTTGACAGGGAAGGCCGTGTACAGGGGAGTATTAAGCTCATAAGACTGGATCAAAAAAGTAAAAAAGGACAGGATAAAAAGGAACAAAAGGAAATTGACAAGGGCGTAGCACAGCTCCAGCCATTTTTTCATATTGAAAGGATTGTGTCACTGGGAATTGAATGGAAGCTGCTAACGACCGTAACGAGAGTTACACCTGCAAATGATCCTGTTGTTGTCACAATCCCTCTGGTCAGGGGTGAGTCTGTAATTACCGGTGGTATCAAGGTAGAGAATGATAAAACAGTTTTGAGCATGTCTCCGGGAGAAACTGAAAAGCGCTGGGTATCAACTCTTGAGACTGCGAGTGAAATATCTCTTACAGCCGATGAATCAAGTGAATGGACTGAAACGTGGATACTGGATGCAAGTCCCATATGGCATTGCGAGTTTTCAGGAATACCCTTGATTCACCACCAGGACAATACGGGTCAATGGCGGCCTGAATGGAAACCATGGCCGGGCGAAAGTATAGTTTTAAAAATATCAAGGCCAAAGGCAATTCCCGGCAAAATAATCACTGTCGAAAGTGCAAATCTCAACCACACTCCGGGAATAAGAACAAGTTCATCAAAACTCTCTATGACTTTAAGGAGCAGCCAGGGTGGACAGCAAAAAATACAACTTCCTGATGGTGCCAGTTTGAGGCAGGTGAAAATAGATAATAGAAGCCAGCCGATAAATCAGCAGGATAAAAATGTCACAATTCCGCTTAATCCCGGTACTCAGACAGTCAGTCTTGAATGGCAGCAGGGAACGGGTTCCCAGATGATGACTGTTACTCCGGAAGTGAGTATAGGTGCTGAGGCGGTGAACTCTAATATTACATTTAATATTCCAAAAAATCGCTGGGTTTTATTTGTAAAGGGACCGTTGATGGGACCTGCTGTACTTTTCTGGAGTTATCTTATGGTAATAGTGCTTGCCGGGGTAATACTGGGAAGGATCAAGTGGACACCGCTGGGAACTGCTTCGTGGATATTGATGGGGGTGGGTCTGACACAGGTTCCTGCGCCCACGGCAATATTGATTGCCGGATGGTTCCTGGCAATGGGAATCCGAAAAAAAGCTGTTTCGGCGGAAAAGGCATGGGTTTACAATCTGGTTCAGGTATTACTGACAATATGGTTTGTCGGTGCAATGTCTGGTCTGTGGTCTTCCATTGAAAGGGGACTTCTTGGTATACCCAATATGCAGATTGCCGGGAATGGATCTTCAGATTTTATACTAAAGTGGACCCAGGACAGGATTACATCAGATTTGCCATCAGTATCAGTGATCTCGGTACACATCTTTATTTTTAAAGCACTAATGCTTCTCTGGGCTTTATGGCTTTCATATTCTCTTATACTCAAATGGCTCCCCTGGGCATGGGGATGTTTCAATGAAGGTGGAATATATAGGAAGTCCCGAAAAAAGGATACTAAAGAAAAAGATGATCTTATATCCAAACCTGATGAAGAAAATAATAATGAACCGGATCCCGATGAAAAGTTATAAAATTTACTGATGAAGTATGCCGGATTCTTAACAAGGCGGGGTTTTAAACCCCGCCTTTATCAGTCGGTCTAATAAAAAGATAAGAAACATTGATTTTCTATTTACTTCCTAATATAGTCGTCCCGCAGATTATTCATGACCTGCACATCTCAAGACAATCAACATAAAGAAAGCTGGAGAAACTCGTGAAACAGTGTTTTAAAGTTAGTCTGTTTGTTATTCTTATTTTGTCCATTCACACATATCTGTATGCCATTGAAACAAAGAAGCAAACATTAAAAGGTAACATGACGGTTGTCTATAGCAGAATGCCGTCCGACGCAGATTCATTATCAGATGCGTTTACCAATGGTATCATTTACAGTCGAATAAGGAGCAATATTTTCTATTATGACTGGAAACTGGAAGATTATATGTCGGGTGGCAAAAGCAAGAGTCACAGTGCTATGGGTCTTGGCGGCAGCTTAATATATAAATCCGCGCCTTTAAACGGTTTCAGTGGGACTATTGGTTTATATACCAGCCAGAACCCGTGGTTTTTTCGTAAGGACAAGATAAATGTGGGTTATTTAAAATCAGGGAAAGATACACTGAGTCGCAGTAAAGTTAATAATGGTGGTAGATATGACGGCAGTTACGGAATGACGGTCTTAGGTCAGGCATATTTAAGGTACGATACCTCCGGAATTTTCCTGGATATTGGTCGACACATGTTTGAATCAGTTTTTACAGCATCAAATGATACCAAGATGGTACCCAACACATTTGACGGTATTTCAGCCGAAATAAAGCCCTTTTCAAAAACAAAAATTCAGTTTGCCTACTTCGCTGCCCAAAAGTTGAGAGATCACACCAGCAGCCATGATGTAATAGCTTTTGACAGCTGGAATGAAAATGATGACAGTGCTGTGAACAAGAGTCTGACAAAAGCACTGGTAGGCACTGATAACGAACTATTAATTGCTACAGCAAACATTAAAGAAATAAAAAACTTTAATGCTACGGTAAGTTATCTTTCAGTTCCACATATTATCAGCAATACTGTCCTGGAATCACATTATAAATTTTCTCTGGGCGAATGGTCTGTTATTCCGGGTATGCGTTTGATGCTCCAGAGAGATCATCTTGATACAACTTTCCCGGTTGCCAATTTAAAGGGTAAAATCAGTGGTTACCACAACCCTGAAAACCTGGATGGAAAATTGTATGCAGCCAGATTGGATATAAAAAAGGGACCTTTATCTTTTCGAATTGGATATTCAAAAGTTTTTGATGACGCCGATATTATCGCGCCCTGGAGAGGGTTTCCCACCGGCGGGTTTACACGGGCCATGGCCCAGTATAATTGGTATGCGAATACCGAAAGTTATTTAATGAGGTTTGACTGTGATCTAGACAAGGCAAGATTGATCTCTGGATTTAAAATGCTTGCCAGGTTTGTTATTCAGAATTTTGATGATTTAAAAACCGGGGTACAGCCTGATAGTAATGTGATTCAGTTGGATATAATAAAAAAACTGGCGGATAACCTGGAAGCGAAATTCCGGTTCGGTACAGCTGATAGTGATAATAATACTTACGACATTAACGGAAGCTTGAAAACGGATGTTTCATACAGCGAGTATCGCCTGGAATTTAATTATTTTTTCTAAAAGTATTACACGTAAGTAATTTTATATTCACCCGCAAGGCTTATATTAAAGAAGGCAAAGGGCCTGTCAACATATCTCGTTATTATGGGAGCATGGGGTGTCCCGGCCGGGCATACCACGGCGGTAGGCCTATCAAAAACATATCTTTCACCTTCCTTACCCATATCTATCGAGATTTCAGCCCCGAGATAATTGATATCACGGGGGTCCGTTCCCGCAAATACCAGAACTTCATCATGGGGATGAACATGGGCCCCGTCTGATTTTCCCGGCCCCCTGTGCCAGATGCCCGGTTTTTTATGGAATTCCCATGTAAAGTTCATTTCCATTCCCTCCAGGTCAGTTCCGTTCATCCAGAAGATTTTGTCCGCGCTTCCAGGTCCTGGACTCATAATATTGCCTTTGCTCAAATCTTCTTCATATTTCGCCTTTTCTTCCGGCGACATATTTTCACCGGCATCATGCAACAGTGCCAGCGGTTTTATCAGGTGTGTATATTTGTCTCCGTAGGTCAAATTCTCCTTCGAAAAATTTATCTTTTTCTTTGAAAATGTTGACACCATAGGGGGTTTTCTATCACTGTCACCTGCACCCGACATTTGTTCTTCCTTTTCTTTGCTTATACCATCTCCCATCCATGTGGTCCTGGGTTCTGCACCGAGGGATATTATAAAGAAGCTGTAGCCGATTGGATTTGTGACTTCCTTTGTTATGGAGGGACAATGGGGAAAACCTGCGGGAGCGATTATTACGGAAGGTTTGTTAAAATTGTGTACTTCCAGTTCTTTCCCAAGACAATACTGCATTTCCGCACCCAGGTACTCTAAGTTATCGGGATCAAGACCGACAAAAACAAGTGCTTCCGGGTAGGGGTGTACATGGGGGTCCATCCCGGGGTGCCAGTCCCCCAGGCCCGTGTAAAAACCCCACGAAAAATTAAGTGCCAGACCTTCAAGGTGATCCCGTCCGTTTAACCATAGATTTATATCGGCATTTCCCGTATTTCTGAAAAACTTTTCAGCGCCTGGCATTGCCGCTATGCTAAGGGGTTTGACCAGATGTTGATATTTCCTATTGTCCATATTGAAAATCCTCCCTGGATAAGTAAGAGTTTTTGAGAATATATTATTATGAGGTTGTTTCTAGTACCATAATGTTACAATCGAGATGATAATAAAGAAATCTTTTTGTAGGGTGGTGTTTTATACACCACCAGTTTTAAATTTCTGCGTTATTTGAAAATAAAGATCGGTCGGGAATAAATCCCGACCCTACTATTCGCCCTTGTTGTATAAATTTCTGGAATAGCATTCTAGTTGACAGCAGCGCTTTGGTATTCACCGCTGAGTCCAAGCCTGTATGAGGCATAGGGCCTGTCAACCCATCTGGTTACTATCGGGTTATGTGGCAGTCCTGCCGGACAGATGACTGCCGTTGGTCTGTCAATAATATGCCTTTCATGCTCTTCGCCAAGCTCAATCTCGATCTGCGCGCCAAGGTAATCTATATTTCCAGGGTCAAGGCCCGCAAAAACTAGGATTTCAGGGGAAGGATGTTCATGGGCCTTAATACCGCGGTGCCAGATTCCCGGTTGACTGTAAAAACCCCATGTAAAGTTCATATTTAATCCTTCCAGATCCTTACCGGGCATCCATGTCAAATGATCGGCATTCCCCGGGCCCGGGATCTCGCCTCTTTTAATCATTTCATCATAGTGTGTCAGTTCTTCAGGGGTAAACCTTTCCCTGTTAAAGTCACCGCGTTTCACTACAAGGCCTGATTTTAGAGGTTTTATTAAATGCGCGTATTTCCCTGTCGCTTTTGTTGGATTTTTCTTAACCTTCTCTTTTGCTACATGGGATTTCATAGGCAGATTTATGCCCTGTTTTTCAGCCATTTCGGCCATCTTTTTCATGGCATCCTCCGATGTCCCTTCACCCATCCAGGTGGTTTCAGGATTTGCTCCGAGGGAAGCAAGGAAAAAGCCGAAACCTTTGGGACTGAAAACTCTTTTTGTTATAAGGGGACAATGGGGAAATCCGGCCGGTATTATAACAACAGAAGGTTCATCAAAGGTGTATACTTCCTGTTCTTCACCAAGGTAGATTTCGATTTCGGCACCAAGGTAGTTAAGATTGGCGGAATCCAGCCCGACAAATACAAGACATTCCGGATAGGGGTGCACATGGGGATCCTGGCCCGTGTGCCAGTCGCCAATACCGCTGTAAAAACCCCAGGTGAAATTAATTTCCAGGCCTTCCAGGTGGTCTCTGCCGTTCAGCCATATAATTTTATCAGCATTCCCGGGACCATAGGAAAACCCTTCTCCCTGCGGTATCTCTATTCTGCCATCACTTAATGGTTTTATCAGGTGTTCATATTTTTTATCCGGCATAATAAATACTCCTCCTTGCTTGTCAGGTATCTGTCTTTTTATTATTTAAATTCAGGTAAAATACTATCAATCTATAAAGTACAATACCTATTAAAAAAGATATTATCATTGCGTTATAATTTCTTAAATAGGCATACAGGAAACCGCTCATTAAAAAGGTCAATCCAATTATCATGGATTTAAGATAATCATATTGTTTAACCTTTTTTTCTTCCGGATCACCGACAAATGAGCGGACATTGAGTATTGGCCAGTATTTTGAGGAAATCATGATTGCCAGGCCGATCAATGAAAATATAATTGATGTAACTGTTATGTGTTCAACAGCTGATTTGATGAGCAAAGGAAAAAGAAGGCCGATAATCCCGACAAATATCAAAAGGACAATTATAATGCTAACCAGCCAGGATATGATTTTTGTCTTAAAATTTCTATCCATAGAGTGTAAAGCCTTATTTCATTCTATTATTCTGTTTTTACATTATCCCAGTCATCTTCACAGCTCAGCCAATTAAAAGCATACTGGCGCTGGAGCAAAACCGGAAATATCAGATCTTCTGGCAAATCTGCCTCTTCCCCATTTTGATAGGCATAATAGAGTTTATCAGTGCGTTCTTCCTCCGCGCGAAGCTCCGGAGCATTCCTGAGCTCAGCGGATGTAATAAATGCCTCGGTTTCATCACCAGGCACCGGCATTATCTCGTTTATTATCCGGTGAGTATCGCAGGTTTTATTCGGCAAGCCAAGACTTTCGGTTTTTTGGATTGTCCATAAAAATGCCCATTGAGCTTCCAGAACCCATAGAGCTCCGGACAGGTCTTCACGGAATAATTTTTGTGAAAGAAGAAAGGTCTGCTCACGGGGTGATGCATTCGCCCACAGGTTCTGTTCTTCCAGCCACTTGACTAGAGCGGTCCGGTCTAGTCCATCGCCGGCAGCAGCGACTGCGTGAAGGATAATTGTTCTAACAGCAACTTCTTCGGCAGTACGTTTGTATTGTTCATTGAAATCTTCAGCAGGCGGTAAAATGTCCTCTGTGTTTATAGCAAGTGATTCCGCCCATTCTTTTGTTTTAATCATATTATATTTTCCCCATTATTGACTATTTTTAAACTTAATACCTATTTTGCCTCTCTCCCAAAATCCGCGATTGGATATGAAAAAGCCTCTGGATTATACATTTTTAAGGCA
>JBHPCX010000079.1:0-17212 GCA_042573485.1 Thermodesulfobacteriota bacterium
CGAATTGAGTCAGCTGGAAGCTTATATGGGTGCTGTGCTGCATAAGACCTGAAAACACGCTCGCTAAGGAAGCGGGCCTTGAGATTGGAAATCGGGGAGGAATAGTAGTTGATTCAGCCATGAGGACATTAGATCCGGACATATATGCTGTTGGTGACGCGGTGGAGGTAAAGGACTTTATTTCAGACCTTCCAACAATGACAGCCCTTGCAGGTCCCGCGAACAAACAGGGGCGAATAGCAGCGGATAACGCTATGGGAAGGAGCGCGGCCTTCAGGGGGACAATAGGGACGGCAGTAGCCAGGGTATTTGAACTTACTGTTGCGTCAACCGGTAATAATGAAAAAACTCTTAAACAGAATAACACACCATACATAATAAGTTATACCCACTCAGGATCTCACGCCGGGTACTACCCGGATTCACAGATGATGGCTGTCAAACTTATCTTTTCCCCTGGAAGCGGCAGGATTCTCGGGGCACAAATTGTCGGCGGTAAAGGAGTGGATAAACGAATTGACGTAATTGCAACTGCCATACATGGATCAATGACTGTATATGATCTTGAGGAACTTGAACTTGCATACGCCCCGCCCTATTCTTCTGCCAAAGACCCGGTTAATATCGCCGGTTTTGTGGCGGCAAACATTTTAAAGGGTGATTTAGAAAAAATAAACTGGGATAATTTAAGAGACATTGATCCTGAAGATGAGATACTTATCGACCTGAGGGATAAGGAAGAGCTGGATGAATCAGGCTATATGGAAGGTGCCCTCCACATTCCCGTAAATGAACTCAGGGGAAGACTGAATGAACTGGACAGATCAAAAAGTTATATTCTATATTGCGCGATTGGTCTGAGAAGCTATCTTGCCTATAGAATCCTTGTACAAAACGGTTTTAAATCCAGAAACCTTAGCGGGGGTTATAAAACATACAAGGTAACCACACTTTAAAAGGGCTCCATCCTTCATCGATTGATAAAGGATGGAATCGTTAACATCAGGAGATATATTCATGGCAGGCAAAATACATGAACTGGCAGGCAAAATTGCACCGGATTCCATTCTGATCGATCCTGAAAAACTTGAATTGGAATACTACAATGGCGATATTAAGGGCCCTGTATCATTCGGGACATCGGGACACAGGGGCACATCACTTTCCGGGACTTTCAATGAAACACACATTGCCGCGACCTCCCAGGCTATTTGCGAATACCGCAGTTTAAACGGTATTACAGGTCCGCTTTTCATGGGGTTTGATCCCCACACACTATCAAGACCCGCGTTTAAAACCGCTCTCGAAGTATTCGCAGCAAATGGAGTGGAGACTGTCATCCATGACAATAATGAATTTACACCGACGCCTGTGATTTCATTTCTGATCCTGGAATACAATAAAAATAATGGGGACAACATCGCTGACGGTGTCGTTGTTACACCTTCACACAACCCTCCAAAGGACGGCGGATTTAAATACAACCCTCCCGATGGAGGACCCGCCGACATCGATGCAACTGTCTGGATACAGGACAGGGCGAACCAGTTGATAAAAGCCGGGAATGACGACGTCAAAAAAATGCCCTATGATAGGGCAAGGAAATCCGACAGGGTCCATACACAGGACTTTATAACTCCCTTTGTACATTCACTATCCCGGATAGTAGATATGGATATTATAAAAAAAGAAAGGATAAAAATGGGAGCCGATCCGATGGGCGGCTCAGGGGTCGGTTTCTGGCAGCCGATTGCCGATCATTATGGCCTGGATATTGAAGTGATTAACAAAAATACAGATCCCACATTCAAGTTTATGACACTTGATTCAGATGGCCAGATAAGGATGGACTGCTCATCACCCTACGCCATGGCCAGTCTTATTAAAATGGCTGATAGATATGATATCGCATGGGGAAACGATCCAGATTTTGACAGGCACGGCATCGTATGCCCTGATGGTTTGATGAATCCCAATCACTACCTTTCTGTGGCCATATGGTATTTATTAAGGCAGAGACCTGATTGGGACAGTGATATCTCAATCGGCAAAACACTGGTCAGCAGCAGCATGATTGACATGATCGTGAAATCCGGAGGGAAAAAACTTTACGAAGTGCCCGTGGGTTTCAAATGGTTTGTCCAGGGGCTCCTGAATGGGAGTATCGCCTTTGGCGGAGAAGAAAGCGCGGGCGCGTCTTTTTTAAGAATGGACGGTTCAACCTGGACAACGGACAAGGACGGTTTCTGCATGACGCTTCTGGCAGCTGAGATACTTGCCAGAACAGGTAAATGCCCTTCCGAGATCTATCAGGATATACTGGTTCCCGAATATGGTGAACCTTATTACAAAAGGGAGGACGGCCCGATTAATGATAAACAAAAAGGAATACTCAAGGCCCTTAATCCTGAAAATATAAAAACAGTATTTATCGCGGGTAAAAAGATCAGCAGTGTTATGACTCACGCTCCGGGTAATAACTCGCCCATTGGAGGAGTTAAAGTAACACTTGACGGAGGTTCATGGTTTGCCATAAGACCGTCGGGGACCGAGCCCAAGATGAAAGTATATATAGAAAGTTTTGAGGGGGAATCACTCTGGCAGAGAATACATGATGAAGCTTTGCCAGTTATATTCGGTAAGTAATAAAATGGATTCCGCGATCAAGTCGCGGAATGACGATAGTGTGAATTTTGTGGTGCCATATTATGTCATTCCGTGGCTTGCCCACGGAATCCACAACCTATTGCCTTTACCTAATCGGGGTTGCAATGCGGAATTGACAAGTCGCTATGTAATATTACAATCTTTTTTAGCCTAAAGGCGGGGATGAACAACCATTCTCGGGAGGAAAACCAATCAGACGTCAGCCAGTTACAGCTTTGCCATAATCATCCCCACCCCTGCTCCAATTATAACACCAACAATTATTTCTGAAAACCTGTGTCCGACCAGGTCATTTAATAATGGGTCTCCCTGAACTTCTCTGGCAAACTCCGGATATTTTTTCTGAAATGAACTGTAAATTGAATATGCCCTGCTGCGATCATAAATTACAATCAAAGACATAACCACTGAAAGTCCGAATACGGGACTCTCCAGGCCCGAGGCCTGTAATATTGTTACTGTCATCGCGGTAATAACCGCGCTGTGTGCGCTTGGCATTCCTCCTGCCCAGATAATTCTCCATATCATACGCGACCTGTCCCGCAATCCATACTTAATCAAACCGAAAACAACTTTTACAAATTGAGTAATAAACCATGATATAACGGCCGCGAATATTATGCTGTTCATATTTAAACCTCTATTTAAAATTATATTCACAATTTTCCGGATCAAAGTCCTTTTCACTCCACCCAACGTTCAGCTTGAGATCATGAAAAGTATATTCTTCAAAAAGTTTACCGGACCAGTCGTATACCGTTATCTTAAGGGGAAGCATCAACTCACTGTCCAGATAGATTATTATTCTACAGGCATAAAAACCGCTCTTCTCAGGGAAATCTCCCTGAATTACCAATACGGGTCTTCCATCTATCCTTTCTTCGCCTTTGAACTCTATCTCCCCGTAACCGGTTAGCTTGTGCCGTTGGTAGCTGTCATCAAGGATATCAAATACCTTTTCCATTCCGCTTTTCCGCAGGGAATGATGGTTCCTCTTCATGGCAATTCTTCCTCCCGGGTCAAGCTTGAGAGTAATAAAACCAAACAAACCTCCTGAATGCGCCATAATATGGTTGTTATTTTTTCCTTCAGCATAAATCACTTCCTGTCCCTTGAACCTTCCTTCTATCCATTTAAAATAATATTGAGCCGGTTTTCTGTATTTCACATGAATCTTCGGGTCATAGAATATTTTACCGTCCTTATTTACTTTTTTCTCTAGAATACACCTATAGTCTGAAACATGCTGAAATTGTTTGATACTCTTATCAATCATAAGGTCGATTTCCTTTTGTGAAGCCAGAGCTGAATTTTCATTAAACATTAAAATGACAGATACCAGTAAAGTTAATCCTTTTATCAACAATAATTTCGTTCTCATTGAATACGTACCTTCTTCACTAACAGGAAATATTAGACTGGTTTCTTTTCAGCCATTCCCCATGTTGAACTATTCCGTCTTCTCTTTTCTTTAATTCGACCATGCCGCCAAAACGGAGATATTCCTCCTTTCTGCAGGCAGAGACCAGTTCTCCCTTATGATAGGTCTTGTTGGGACAACCGTCACAAAGGTCCTGCCGGCCATCCGGTAAAATGTCCTGGGGCTGCATAATAAGGAGACTCTGTACAAAGATTTTTTTAAAGATGCTCAGGGGATTTTTAATCCCTGTGGCAAGAAAGGATAAAAAGCTCTTTCTAATCTCCCTGTCCAATATTCCCATGGAGAACATCATTTTGCCCATTCCATACATTCCCGGTTTTAAAAAGGACAGATATTTACCTCTTAAAAAATGGTAACCATTCTGAAGAAGCTCCATTGTTTTAGGCCCCATGCATCCATGTATCTTTTTATTTGTACCTATTACATTCGCGAAGAGCCATTTTGGTGCGTCAGGAACCTCTGTGCCTCCAAGGAAGGCATTTCCGGTAAAGCCGGGCATTACTTTCTTTACCTGGCTATATATATCCAGGGCAGTTAATTCTTTCCTGTGAGGATTGTTATATGCATTTGAAGAAAATGCCGTATCACGGTAATCGATCTTTCGGCCATTTACATAAAGGTCCCAGGGATCATCCTCACTAAGAACGCGAACAGGTATTAATGTGTTGGTACAGACTTTATCAATATTTTCTATAGTCCATTTAATAATATCAGGGACCTCGGACAATGTCTCAGGCAGTATCGTAGTATTGAATCCGCATATCAAACCACCTTCTTTGTTAATCATGTCTGCATATTTCTGCCTGAGGCTGTTAAGCTCCTTTTCAGACTTGCCCGCCCATCCGGGTCGTGACTGCCCCCGGTCCACGTGAATGACAAACCCGAAAAGTCCGTTAGCTTTAAGTGTTTTTATTTTTCCCTTACTTAATTTATTCCCATTGGTTAAAATTACAGGTTTTACACTGTGGGAATTAACCATCTTTACAATCTGTTCAAGGTCAGGATGAAGCAGAGGTTCACCACCTGATATAAAAATCGAATCTGTTTTTCGAAGATGAAGAATGGCTTTTAACTCTTTTTCTATCTGGGAGATAGGTTTATCACTTGAAAGATCATTGCTCTGGTAACAATACCCGCAATTCAAATCACATCTCCTTGTAATCTCCAGCCAGGAAAAAGCGTTATCTGATGTTGTCCATGGCATGCGTAATAGCCTGCCGGTATTGATTTGACATTCATCTGTGCACGACTCTTTTTTGTGTACCTTTATTTTACTGTTTGTCCGGGCCATTTTTTCTCCTTCCAAAAGGATAATGAATTAAAGAATGCATCGACTATATATTTATATGTGGCATAAAATATGCCAGACTTTACTGACTGAATTAATTATTTAATTACAGATAGTTACGCACATTTCTAAAGTTTTTTAAGCTCATAACGCAATCATTGATTGACATTATATGTACAAACTATATACATATAATGCATGCCAAAAAGAACTGTACTATCAAAAGAGGACAGGGATTTTTTCAAACTGGTATCCCGTGCAGCCCTTTCCAACCCCTTCAGTGATGAAAGGACAGAGCTGGATATACGGATTGCTGAATGTCCCCCTGACATATCACTGGATGAACGGCTTGGCTGTGTACTGGAAAAGGTGAAAGAGCGGGTCGGCAGGCTTGAAAAGGACGGCAAGGCAGATATAGACCTGTATCGTGATGAAGATAAGGTCATGATGCAGCTTGCTTTTATTTTTGAAATATTTTTCCTTTTTACAAAAAATTTCGATGAACTGATTGCAAACCAGATAAAAAATGATGAAACCCCCTGCCATGTTCTCTTTGGAAGAGATGCCATATCGATGTTCCTTAAACGGGGTTTCAACATTAAAGAGGCATGCCGGTACTTTGCTGTTATTTACCAGTTAAAAAGGGCTTATTATTTCATTGACAAAGCGCTGATCGGACAGAGCCCCTGCATGGAGGACCTGAGACGGCATTTATGGAATAATGTATTTACATATGATATCCAGCTTTATGAGAGATACCTGATAAACCGGATGGAAGATTTTTCCACCCTGATCCTGGGTGATACGGGCACAGGTAAAGGAACCGCTGCTGCAGCTATCGGCCGTTCAGGGTTCATCCCCTATATTCCTGACAAAATAATATTTCAGGAAAGTTTTATGAGCAATTTTATTTCCATTAATCTTTCCCAGTATTCCGAATCACTCATCGAGTCAGAGCTTTTCGGCCACAAAAAGGGGGCATTTACGGGAGCCATAAAACAGCACATGGGTATCTTTTCCAGGTGCAGTCCCTTTGGGTCTATACTTCTTGACGAGATAGGCGATGTCTCATTGCCGGTTCAGTTAAAACTGTTACAGCTCCTTCAGGAACGCACATTTTCTCCTGTCGGCAGCCATGAAACTCTTCGTTTTAACGGAAGAGTCATTGCTTCAACAAACAAGTCTCTTGAAGAATTGAGAGACAATGGTCTGTTCAGGAATGACTTCTATTACAGGCTCTGTTCCGACTGTATCGTTGTGCCTTCCCTTTACGAGCGCATACAACAGAATCCCAATGAGCTCCGGCTTATACTTTCTAATATAATAGAACGTTTGACAGGCGAAGAATCCAGCGAGCTTATTGCACTTATAGCTGAGGTTATAGAGGGGAAACTTGGAAACCAGTATCCATGGCCCGGCAATGTAAGAGAACTGGAGCAGGCTGCGCGCAGGATACTGCTTACAAGGGAATACAACGGGGATAAGGTCTTTCCCGATAAGAGTATCAGGGAGGGACTTATCTCCGGAATCAATTCAGGCAGTCTTGATTCACAGGAGCTGATAAGCGGCTACTGTTCACTCCTGTATGAAAGATTCGGAACCTATGAAGAAGTATCCCGCAGAATGAAGCTCGACAGGCGCACTGTGAAGAGATATATAGACATGTCTTAAACAATTAGTTACTTTCAACTTCCGCATATGAATTTGACAATTCTTTATCAATTATAAAAGACTCATTCAGGATCTCAAGCAGCTTAATGTTCTGTTTTGCCAGCATAAGGCAGTTTCCTACAATAGCGTAAAACAAAATACTCAAACGTGTTTTTGAACTGTCATCCTGTATCCGCCCTATCTGCTCAATATTCATACGTTCAGCCATTTCTCTCATATAATTATACTGGTCTACGATATTCTGGTAGTCCTTGATCTCTTTATTTCTAAATGAAGTTTCCACTTTCAAGAGGATATCGAGCATGGTGATTTTGATCTCCTTGAGTTCATCAATCTGCACTTCAAGCAGCCCTTTGTGCTTGTTTGCCACATGAAGGCGTGAGCGTAATACTATATCCCTTAAACCATCAGATAATTTCTGTAGTCTGCGGATTGTCTGGGCATACTTATAGGAGACCTTATAATCCTCTTTTTGACGCAGCCTGAGCACTTTGAAAACATTGGCCATAATAATATTTATCCAAATCTGACTTTTTTTAACTTTTTTCCTCTGCCTGTTCAATTCATCGATATTCTGATCAAATAAGGCTTCGAGGGTGACATCAAAGGATTCTCTGAATTCCTTCAGCAGGAGCGACAGGTGATCAAACGTGCTGGAAACAGCCATTTGAGAATCTTTTACCTTTTTCAGGTTAAAAATATCCTTTTCGTCTGATTCGATTGTACGGTTTTTATGTTTTTGGTGATTATTCCAGATAAACAATATAACAAAAATCAGAACCATGATAATGCCGGTCAACTTGAATGATGATATACATGTTGCGAACAAAAAAGCAGTAACAAAGGCAATAAAGGCAGTCATAAACCATCCGCCTATGACTGTCAAAACCCCCGTAACACGGTATACCGCGCTTTCCCTGCCCCACGCCTGATCAGAAAATGAGGTCCCCATTGATACCATGAAGGTGACATAGGTTGTTGAAAGGGGAAGTTTCAGTGATGTGGCATATGAGATTATGGCGCTGGCAACCATCAGGTTGACTGATGCTCTCAACATGTCAAAGGGTGGGTTTTTGTCCGAATTACCAGATACCTTTTTATTTACAGGATTCATCCTCTGATAAATAAATTCTCTCAAAGCTTCTGGAACAATAACTTTGAAGTAGCTGAACATTGAATCAACCATGCCCACGATACTTCTGGAAATCCAGATTGATTCAAAACGTTCTGTCCCTTCATCCTGCTGCCCCAGGCTTAATTCCGTCTTTGAAACTGTCCTGGCCTTCTTTGAAAACCACAGGGTGAATACCATTATTATACCCGCTAAAAGCAGGAGATTGCCCTGAGTTTGGACCGTTTCGCTCAATGCCTCCATTGTAATATTCAGAGGATCAGTCGAAACAACAGCTATCTGATAGGCGTGCAACCCTGCAAGAGGTACACCAATGAAATTTACCAGGTCATTTGATGCAAAGGCCATGGCCAGAGCAAAAGTCCCTACCAGCACTATAATTTTAAGGATATTGATACGAAAAAGTATCATCAGCACCTGAAGTATTAAGGCTGACACTATAAACATCGATGTTAAAATAAGCATAGAATGTGTTTTGATCCAGCTGTACATTTCCGGGGTTATGAAGGTTGCTCCTTTTGCGCCCTTGATAAGTATAAAGAATGTGATAAAGGCCATGGCTATTCCGCCCCAGATCCCTCCGTAGCGTTTTAGCCTTTCTTCATAATCAAATGTAAAAATCTGCCGGGTTATAAACTGAACAATGGCGCCGGAACAAAATGCCACGATAATAGAAAGAAGAATGCCAAATGTTATTATCATGGCCTTTGAAGTATTTATATAATCAACCAGATTAAGGTTACTGTCAGGTGTATTCAGTATTCGTAAAAGTGCCATTGCAACCGCAGCACCAAGCAATTCAAATACTATTGATACTGTTGTAGATGTGGGAAGCCCAAAGGAATTGAAAAGATCAAGGAGTAAAACATCTGTGATCATTACTGCCAGAAAAATAATAATCAGTTCAGGCATCGTAAAAAACTGAGGGTGAAAAATACCCTTCCTGGCTACTTCCATCATACCGCCTGAAAATGTAACCCCGGCCAGGATACCCAGACTGGCTACTGTCATTATTACAAAAAATGGTGCGACCCTCGAACCAATTGCTGAATTTATAAAATTCACCGCATCATTTGAAACCCCTACTATTATGTCAAATACAGCAAACAGCAGAAGAAGAATAACAATAGCGAAGATTATTTCAATACCCATGGATAGATACCTTTCAATTAATTGAATTTATTTTTTTTATATTCTATATCAGGTTTTTACTTAAGTTATTTTCCCGATTCAAATCGTATTCAAACAGCTCATTTCAGTCAAGAGCTAAAACGATCCTAACAAGATTCTAACATAACACTCAATTGTTATTTATTTATATGATGATTTATAATCAAGACTATGATTAGACAATTTAAAATAAATTCAAACTGAATACCCATCTTCTATATGATGAGGGATTCAAAATAAGTTGGTTAAAATCAACTATACCATGAGGCGCCATTCCTGCGGAGGAGGGAATCCATTTTTATTTTTCTCCAACTATTTGGTCCAGCTTGTAAAAGATGAAAGACCTGGATTCCCCGATCAAGTCGGGGAATGACGGAGTGGTGATTCCTCGATAACATATTATGTCATTCCGTGACTCGACCACGGAATCCACAACCGATTGCCTTTAACTAATCGGGGTTGCGATGGGAAGTTAAAAGGTCGCTACACAACAATAAAAATTTCCTTCGCCTAAAGGCGAGGTGTTTCAATCATCCCCGAGAGGGACACTAATACAGGCTGAAATTATATAAAAAGCAACCTTATTTCAAAACAGGTTCTGATCACCCATAGTAGATTTATAGGTAGGTGCGAACATTATGTGTCCGAACATGATAGGCTTATCCACTATCTTAAAATTCAGAGGACAGTGGGGTACATCAGCAGGTATATAAACCCATGTTGTTCTTGTGATTGTGTGTATTTCCTCCTCCTCTCCCATGGCCAGTTCTACTTCAGCTCCGAATTCCTCAAAATTCATGGGGTCACCTCCAATAAAATAGAGTATCTCAGAGCATGAATGACTGTGGGACTTATCTATCATCATATAGGGCTTGAAAATTGGGCGCAGGACCTGTGTTAACGGCTCATCCCAGCCTTCTACGGGTGATTCCTGGCCGATTCCAATGTAGGTCGGTTCTTCAACTTCCGGATCGTGCTTTATTCCCCATGGATTTTCCAGAAAATACTTCTTATATTTTGATTCTTTCATCAGCGGATCCCTCGACTATAGAAATTACTGTTTGCTTTCAGTAAAACATAATACGGCTGTTAATTCAATCGGGAGATACCGGGATTTAAAAGAACAAATTGTAGGGGCGGCTGGCTAGCCGCCCACGTTGTTTCCAGCGGCAATACCGATTATGCGGTGGATACGGTTGGGCATAATGATATATTGACCCAGAATGATTTCATCGTTAATGATTTGGGATTTTTTTATTCTTCGTCTACGATTCTGCCAAAATCGTTCAATTGTATGCCTGTCATATCATCGGGCGGCTAGCCAGCCGCCCCTACAGATATTTTTTAATCAAAATTATATTTTCTTTCTCACCTATTAGAAGGGCATTGTGACAGAAAAAATACCGTCTTCAATACGGGTTTCAATCGTTAATCCGCTCAAACGTATTTATAGCAATTTCTTCATAATAGTGGAAGATGTCTAGTATTCAAAGTTAAAAAAGCTATTAGTATTTTTATACTAATAGCTTTTTTATGAATTCTTTTACTCTATGTCTGATTTATATTTATCGCTTTTGTACTATTTTAAAACCAACTTTTTAGATAATATTGTTTAGTATCAGGGGTGATAATAAGCAGGATATTCTATCTTGTTTTTTGCCTCCTCAATGCTCTCAATAAAATCGATGAGGTTTTTTGCCTGGGGCCTGTGATCTTTAAAATTTCTACCTTTTCTATATGCTTTTTTCGCTGTATCCCAGTCCTTAAGGTCCCAGGCAGCGTTTCCTTTCATCATATAGGCCTCTCCCACTTCTGGATCAAAAGCGATTAGTTCGTCGAACGCCTTAATCGCCTCCTTATTTCTTCGGGCCTGATAGAGTATCCTCCCCTTTTCCAGCATAAGGTTGCTGGAAGGGTTTTTGGTTATTACCCCATCCAGGTAGGAAACCGCCTCATCAATTTTCATCATTTTTGCATAGGAATTGGCAATGAGTAGATGATCTTCTTCTGTGACATTTTCGTTTTTTAAGGATCCCCTGAAGCTTTTTACAACTCTTGATGTCGCATTCATTGATCTGTAAAGATCAATAAGGTTTTTCCAGTCCTTCTTAGTCTTCGGCGTCTCTACAGTGTATCCTATTTCATAGGCACTGACTAAACCGACATAGTCTTCCTTCTCAATTCTTATGTTACCAAGCCATTTCCAGTATTTTATATCCATCGGGAATAAGTCCAGGGCCTGGTATATATAGCCTTCAGCTTCATCCATCTTTTCCTGATCAAAACATATGGAGATAAGAAAATCAAACCAGGGGGATTCGGGATTTTCGGATATTTCTATCATCCTCTTTTTTACCCGTTTTGCATCCTCCAGTTTTTCACCCAGATAATAGGCCTGTGAGGCATAATTTAAATATCTAATTTCCTTCTCTTCTCTTTCTTCATAAACCCTTTCAAGCATGGGAGCGGCTTTTAAAAATTCTTCCCCTTCATAGAGCATAACTGAATAATGTGTCAGAATATCACTATTTTCCGGGTAGGTTTTATGTGCCTCAGCATATACATTGATTGCCTCTTCAAGTTTCCCATCATTGTACCAGCAAAAGGCAAGCATGATAAACATCTGTTCAGGTATACTCTGGGGTGTATATTCTTCCTTAGCCTTCTCCAGGGCCATAAAATCCAGGATAGGCTTTCTGGCGCTGGTAAAGTCATTCGTTTCTAAGGATCTCTGGGACTCAACCATGGCCATCTGCGCTTCCCGTGTAAGCCTTTTTGTTTCTTTCTTCTCTTCTTTGTTTTCCTGGCAATACAATGGTAAGGCAAAGGATAAAAACAGTGAATTAATAAGTATGAATAGCGCTAATATGCGTGTTTTTCTGATAATATTTTTTATGTTCATAATCCTATTCGAATTTATTATTGGTTTAATGTGAATGAAATGGGTAAGTTAACTATACAGTCAACGGGTTCCCCATTTTTATAGGCCGGCCTGAACTTGTATTTAGCAACCGCCGCAAGCGCAGACTCATCAAATACACCTTCCGGCTCCCCTGCTACCACCTGCGCTTCCTGTGCTTTTCCATTCTTATCTACTACAAAACGGAGTGTAACCCTGCCTTCAACTCCCTTCTGCCTTGCTTCAAATGGATACCTGGGTAACATGGACCTCAAAACCTTCGGCTCCTGGTCAACTTCGTTCAATTTAAATGCTGACACAAACAGAGAATCAGACATGGCAAAATCATCTTTATTTATAAGACCACTTATTGATATGCCACCGATCCCTCCACTAAAAGAAGGAAGCTGAAGATCTACCTTTGGCCTGGCTACCCTTTGGGCCTTTTTGGCCTTTTTTGGTTCCTGTTTCTTTTTTTGTTCGATCTTCTCATCTCTTTCAGGCTCCGGAGGCGGAGGAGGTTTTCTTTGACTGATCAATACGGCCTGTACCCTATCCCTCTTTTCCATACCCGTCTGAAACTGAGTCAGTAAAGGAAGGCCGATAAAAAGCAGAGTTGTGACTAATAAAGCCACAAGAAGACTTAGAGGAATATTAGCAATTGTTTTTACACGGTTCATAATTACTCTTTCTTTGCAGCAACAACCACATTTTTTATTTGCGCCGCACGTACCTGATCAAGTACCTCTATGGCTACACCGAACCGGCTGTCCTTATCAGCGGTTATAACCACATTTCCCAGGGGATTTTCGTGTTTAAAGCGCTCCATTCTGGACCTAACTGACCGTATATCGATCATCTGGTTTTCAATATGTATAGATCCTTCCTTTGTAACCCCGATAATAATATTGGTCTTATCCTCATCCTTTGCCGTGGACGCGATCGGGCGGTTAACATCGACTCCCGATTCCTTAACGAAAGTAGTGGTAACCAGAAAAAAGATGAGCAGTATAAATATCATGTCAATGAGCGGAGCCATATTTAGTTCTACTTTATCATCTCCTCGACTAGCCCCAAATGACGATTGTCTCATAAGAACTTCCTTCCTAATAAAATCAATTAACGTTAGTGCTTAATCTTGAAACCCTCAAACAAAACCGTTTCATTCTCTCAAGCAATCCATTTGAACGACGGGCTAAAAAAGTCGCCATAAAAAGGCCGGGTACAGCAACAACAAGACCGGTCTGGGTTGTTAACAGTGCTTCTGAAATTCCTCCGGCCAGCTCCTTTGCGTTACCCGTACCAAACTCGGCAATTACGGTAAAAGTCTTGATCATACCTCCGACAGTACCCAGCAGCCCCAGTAAGGGAGCGATAGTGGCAAGAAGGGCGATAGTACCGACATCCCTTTTCACGAACAGTTCCTGGGCTATTCTCACACTTTCAAGAATTCTTTTGTTATTTCTGTCATCGTCGCTCCGCTCTGCAGTGAAACCATCAATAATATTACGCTGCCAGGGAGCACACTGGAGATCGGCTTTTTCCGCGTTGCGTACAACTTCCATGACCGGACGCCAGCCCTGTGTAAAGAAATGCAGGTCCATTAACTTTTTAATGATCAGATACCACATCCACAGACATGTTAATACCAGCGGATACATAACCCATCCGCCAATCCGTATCTGATCAAGGGCAGCGCCTAATAGCTCGTAAATCACATCAAGCCTCCTTTGTGTCGCCGTTGCCGCTTTCTTTTGACAATGTGATGATAAACGCCGTACCCTTTTCCTCCATGTCATTCGCTATTTTATCAACCTGTGATTTTAGAAAATGATGTAGAAGCATTATAGGTATCGCGACGACCAATCCAAATTGAGTAGTCAATAATGCCTCTGAAATACCGCCGGCCAGCATACCGGGATCGCCCGTGCCGACCTCGGTTATAATTTCAAAGGTCTTAATCATACCTGAAACAGTACCCAACAGCCCTAACAATGGAGATACTACCGCAAAAAGAGCAAGTGTGGGGATAAATCTTTCAAGTTTAGGGATCTGCTTTAGTATAGACTCGTTCAAAGCATTTTCAAGCACGTCCTGGGATGCCCCTACATGATCCATTGCACTGTCAAGCATCTGGCATGTCGGTATACGGCTTTTTGATGAGCAAAATTCCTGGGCTTCTTTCCAGTTACCCTGGCTAGTCATATTTTTTATCTCGTTCATGACTTTTACCGATGCCTTGGATTTGGTTCCGAGAACTATGATACGTTCAAGCCCCAGAAGAATGGCGAATATTCCCACACCCAAAATTACATACATTATGGTACCGCCCTGTTCGAGTTTTTCGGCAGCAGTAATGGTTTTTGTAAGCTGGACAAAAAATCCGCCGTTTGAGAGGTCAACAGGTGCAATACCCTCTTCGCTTTTCCCTTCAAAATAATCCTTAATTTCACTCAGCATCCATCCCGGGGGCTCTCCGGTAAAGGCAACCAGGCGTTTTCCGGATGCTTCCGGTTTCAGAAATCCTGCTGTTCCGTCCGGAAGGCGGAAGTATGTAGTGAACCTGCCTATGCGGATAATGTCCCCTGTAGTACTCTTTCCATCAGGTCCTATAAATTCCCCGGTTCTTTTCAGGATTTTGCCTGATTCAGCCATTTCCTGAAAATAGAATTCCACGATGTACTTCAAGTCATCCAGGCCGGGAAGCCTTTTCGCGCTGACTATTTTATCCAGCTTATCAATTCTTTCAGGATCTTCAGCAGTGATTGGATTGTCGCGGGCGAAACTCACAGCGTCATTTCCTGTCGCTCGAGTAGTACCTTTAATAGACTCTATTTCCTCTTCCTCGTCCGCAAGGTCCTTTTTGTGCTGATCCTCAACTTTCCGCAGATTTGCAAACTCTCTTTCGAGCTGATTAAGAGTACGTTCCTCTTTTTTCTCCTGCTCTTTCAGCTTTGCCAGTTCTTTCGTTAATGCCGCTTCATCCATTTTTACATATTCCTGCATTTCAGCGACATCTTTCAAAGCTTTATCCTGTTCCTTGTTTATGTTACTGGCGGTATTTTCCCATTCATCCTGGGCAAATGCCTGCCCTGCAAAGAAAGATAAAGCCAACACCGATAATGTAACTATGCTTTTTTTCCAATTATTAGACATTCTCATATTGCTCCTAAAGGAAGTTCGACGATTTCTGCTGCCCTTTTTCCCATAGCCATAGTAAAGGCTACTTTAAAGTCTTTGATCATATCTTCAGGCAAAGCCTCCCATTGACCTGACTGCTTGTTATAAACACCTGCCTGTTTCTGATCGATAGACATATAGAACATCTTCACCCTGCCAAGCCGAAAGATGGTTACCTGGGTTTCAGCGCCGTTCAGGTTTAATGTTTCGTCCTCGATAGCCTCGATCATTTTCCCGTATTGAGTTTCTATCTGCAGGCCCTCGGCAAATACGCGGCGTAATTTTTCACTCAACGGCACGTTATAATTATTGAGTGAGTTTCTCAGGTTATCAATTCTCTTTTGCCTCTCTCCGGGCAGAAAAGGAAGGTCATTTTCCACAAAGGCAGCCAGCCGATCAACTACCTCTTCCAGGTAGGGCTCAAGCTGTTCCCGCAGCTTATTGATCTCCGCCTTTTCGAATTCAAGGTCTCTGATATTATCCTTGACTCCCTTGATGTAAATTCTATGTTTCTGCTGACGGTACTGCAGCCATGTGATGCGGTATTTCAGGTCTCTTATCTCCCCCAAAACACTTTCTTTTTCCCAGCTCCATTCATCAGCCGCCTCCTGTGCCCTGGACTCAGTGCTGATAGCATTCGACACTTTACTATGGACCTCTTTAGGGGCGGTCTGCGCAATGGCTGACCCGCTCCAGGCCAGTATCAGAAGTGCCATAAAAATACGTTTGATCATTTTGTTTCTCCTATTTCTGCCATTGTTCATCAAGTTATTTTGACACCAATATTATACAAAATATAATTCACTAAGTACAACCTAAAGTTATCTATTACATAGAAAAAATTAATGCAACAAAAAAAACCTTATGTTAATAATAAAAAACACAGGAGGCTTTTTTAAAGTACTATAATGGAGGTAAAACATGGTCTTAAGCTCTTCTTCACAAAGCTACTTTCCGAACTCTGCAACCCTTTTCTGAAACATGACAGGCAGAGATGCATCCTCTTATATGAGTATGTAGGCAGATACTCATAGCCGCTGACATAACACGGGTGTATATCGAGCTGAGTGTCTTACACGCATCAAAATAAACTGCAAGATATTGAATATGAGAGTATTTTCCTGCTTTTTATAACAGCATTTTAGATATAAGACACTATAAACTGCCTCACTCTTATCTCATACATATTCATTTTTATTTTTTTACCGCTTTCGCTTTATTACAAAAGGTGGACTCTCTTGTGAGGCGCCACCAAAGCCGCCCAAGCCGCCGCCAAAGCCAGAGTTAAAACCTCCACCAGCGCCGCTTGATCCAAAGCTTGCATTTCTCGGCCCCCTGGACTTCATCGTGGCGGTTAGTTCAATCTCATTATCGTTTAATATCTTTCCCTTATAAAGCGTGATTAGCTTTCTCATTCCCTCGGTCATCGGTACTTCAAAACTTATTTCATCCTTTTTTATATTGCCTCTTTGTATCTCTTTTATTTCATCCCCTCCCCCTGCGCCCTGAAACAAACCGTAAAGCTCTTTACCTTCAGTTCTGAACTCAAAGGTCACCGTTCCGGCTCCCCGCGTTCCAATCCATATTCCATTTATGTTTGTGCTTGTTGGAGCAAGGTTCTGACTCTTCTTTGAGAGGCAGGCCAGAGTGACAGATATTAACAGCATCATCAATATTAATAATAGCTTTTTCATCTCGTTCCTCCTTTTTCTTTTTAATTGTTTATTAGTTTGAGTGTACTGTCTGTTTTAGCCAACTTCGGTT
>JBHPCX010000007.1:0-62508 GCA_042573485.1 Thermodesulfobacteriota bacterium
TCACTGGAGAGCCAGATTGATCAGGTGATGTTCTTCAGCGAAGGCTGCCAGCTGTATGAGGATTTTATATTCGACGAAGATACAGGTGTAAGGTTAAACACTAATATGTTTGAATATAAAAAACCCACTATCATGGACCGCGCGCCGGTTGATATGGACTTACTGGAAACACGGGCAGGAAATGCCGCTTATGGATCCAACGGCATCAGCCACTCTCTGGCTAACACTCATCTCGTAATTGCTGCCATTTATAACGCTATAGGCAAATGGGTTGACCCACCGGCCACGCCGGACAAAGTGCTTAAAGCGTTAGGCAAGGCATAGGAGGAAAATATGAAACCATTTAATCATACAAACGCGACATCACTTGCAGAGATAAGCACCGCCCTGGCTGACGGTAAAACAGCTATAATTGCCGGCGGTACGGATCTCCTGGGAACCCTCAAGGACAATATCCTCCGTGACTATCCCTCTACCCTGATCAACCTCAAGACTGTTCCCAATGTTGATTTCATCAAGGAAAGCGGAGGCATGCTCAAAATAGGCGCGGCCACGCGCCTGGCAGATATAGCGGGCAATTCGACCGTACAGAAGAAATATACTGCCCTTGCCCAGGCGGCTTCCAGGGTAGCCACTCCTCATGTGAGAGATATGGGGACTATCGGCGGCAACATAGCACAGCTTCACCGCTGCTGGTATTTCCGTAAACCTGAAAACCGCTTTGACTGTAAACGGAAGGGCGGAAAAACGTGCTTTGCCATGAGTGGTGATAACCGTTACCACTCCATCTACGGCGCGGAAGGGGGTTGTATCGCGGTAAATATCAGCGATACGGCGCCCGCCCTTATAGCCCTTGATGCAAAGGTGGTAACCGATCGAAGGACCATCGAAGCAGAGAAGTTTTTTGCCGTGAAGAAACCCGGGAATACTGTTCTTGAAAAGGACGAGGTAATCAAGGAGATTCAGATTCCCGCGCCCCCCAAAGGAGCTAAAAGCGCGTTTATCAAGTTCGCTTTCAGGAAATCCATTGACTTTCCCATTGTCAACTGCGCGGTTATGATTGGGGGAAAGAGCCCGAGGATATGCCTCAACGCTGTAGCGCCAAAGCCCTACCGTGCTGAAAAGGCTGAAGCAGCCATAAAGGGTAAGAGGATAACCGAGAAGAACGCTGCCGCGGCCGGTGAGGCGGCGGTAAAGGGAGTCAAATCATTTCCAAAGGCGGCCATGTTTAAGAAGCAGGTGGCAAAAACCCTGGTAAAGAGGGCAATACTGTCCCTTGCATGATGTAGCGATCGGGCTTAACAATAATCACTTTATAAGGCTGAAGCGGTTTAACCTTCAGGTTACTGCCCTTCAGCCTTTTTTTAGCCTTCTAGGCTGAAGGCTATTAGACTGATAGCAAAATCTTAAAACATTTATCGGACAGGATTCACCCTGTTAAATCCGTGCAACGGGCTGCAAAGCAGCATTTAACAGGGTAAACAGGATGTTCAGGATATTTTTTGCCTTTCCGGAAGAAAGGCAAAAAGGTATCATGTTTATCGGGGTAGCAAATTTAACATACTGAGAGCATGCATTTCTATAGTTGGTCGTTGTATCTGGTGACAAATAATCGAATATGGTTAAAGTCTGTCATTCCGCGGCTTGACCGCGGAATCCAGGTTTTTTTTGCGGGATGTTTCTTTCACTCTTTCATCTGGTAAGAGTGAAAATAAAAATCCAGACAATCCTGTTAATCCTGTCTAACAAGCTTTTAAAAGTTCCCTTACGCCTTACGAAAAAAACGACTCACAACCAACAACCAGCAACAAACGACTAAGAATTATATCCAAAGGGAGAAATGAGAGAAGCTCAGGGACATGTATTATTTATTGACACACCAGCCCTAAATCCATAAACTCCAATTCCGAAAATCGTTTTATTTCGGCCTGTACCCGGTTCCGGACCATTTAATGCGATGCTTAGAAACGGGTCGTTTTGAGAAAGCATTGCTGGATTTCTGATTAGAGCAGAGAACAGGCACCAACGAGGAGTGAATCTAATTATTTCTTCAGCTGAACAGACTATTACTGACTCTGATAACAATGTTATTCTTTCCACCAGAGGATTGAGTGTACATTTTGGAGGGCTGGTAGCCCTGAATAATGTAGATGTTGACGTTAGAGAGGGTTCTATCCATGGTCTTATCGGCCCCAATGGCGCGGGCAAAACAACTTTCACAAACGCCGTATCAGGCCTTCTCCGGCCTGACAGCGGGAAAATCATGTTTAAGGATAAGGAGATTACTCTTCTCGAACCTCACCATATTACCATGATTGGAATATCCCGCACTTTTCAGAAGGCCCAGATTCTTCCCCAGCTAAACTGCCTGCAGAATGTAATGACAGGCTGTCATCCCCGTATAAAATCCGGCATGGTCAAGACATTATTCTACCCCGGTTTTATGAGAAAAGAAGAAGAAAGGGAGATCAGGGAAAATGCCCTGAATCTTCTCAATCTTGTGGGTCTATCTGACGCCGTTGAGCGTTCAGGCAATAACCTTTCCTGGGTGGATTGTCAGCTGCTTCAAATAGCCCGTTCGCTGGCGACTGATCCAGAGCTGCTTATTCTGGACGAGCCTACAGCCGGTATGGGATTTGAAGAGAGCCGTATGGTGGGAAAAATTATCAAGCAGGTAAGAGACACCGGGGTTACCATAATATTGATCAGCCATGACATGAAACTTGTTATGGATAACGCTGACTGGGTCACAGTTCTTGATTTTGGAGAAAAAATCAGTGAGGGACACCCGGACAGTGTAAAGGATGATTCCAGGGTTCTGGAGGCATATCTTGGCACAGAATAAAAAAATCCTGGAAGTTGATAATATCTCGGCATTCTATGGTCCCATTTGTGCCATCAGGGACATCAGCCTCGAAATAAATGAGAATGAGATTGTGGGCCTGGTTGGCGCGAACGGCGCCGGAAAGTCAACCTTAATGAAGGTAATACTTGGAATCAGGCGGGTCAGCACAGGAAGCGTTATGTTTCTGGATAGAGACATCACGCGTTCTCCTACTCCGAACATTGTATCCTCGGGAATTGCCTATGTCCCGGAAGGGGGAGGAGTTTTCCCTTTTATGTCAATACTGGAAAACCTTCAGCTTGGAGCTGTTCATTTCAAAGGTAATATCAATGAACAATTAGAGACAATATTTAAAAGATTCCCTATCCTGGAGGAGAGACAGGACCAGCAGGCAGGCACCCTGAGCGGTGGGCAGCGGCAGATTTTAGCTATCGGCAGGGCACTCATGTCTTCCCCCAGACTACTCATGTTTGATGAACCATCACTTGGACTGGCTCCAAAGGTTGTGGGAGAGCTTTTCAGGCTTATCCTGGACCTCAAGGAGGAAGGGTACACCATTTTGTTAAGTGAGCAGAATGCCAGGAAGACATTACAGCATGCCAGCCGTGCCTATGTATTCCGGACCGGCAGTGTATTACTGCATGGAACCGGAACGGAATTGATGGATAATCCTGAGGTTCAACAGGCCTATCTCGGAGGCAGATAGTTTTATGGAGACCCTATGGAAGCTTTTATAAGCTATCTGATATCAGGAATACAATTAGGTATTCTTTATGGTATAGTAACAATAGGATTCAACCTCCTGATTCTTGTTACCGGAGTACTTAACTTTAGCTACAGCAACCTTCTTGTACTATCAATGTATACAGGGTGGATTATCCTTGAGGCTACGAATAATATTATACTGGCTGCCGTGGGGACCATAGCTTCAGGAGTGATTATAAACGCCGTATTGACACCGCTTTTTCTTCCCTTTATCAAGAAGAAAGCACATCTTGAAGCACTTGTAATATCCATAGGCATTTCTTTGATAAGCGTAGAAATAATGTCCCACTGGTTTAATAATGGACTTCCCATAGCTTTTCCCAAATCAATTCAAATGTCAGATTCAGCCGTTAAATTCGGCCTTGCAAGTATTGGTATGGGAAGAATTATATCGCTGGTTGCAGGGATTATTCTTTTATTTGTCTTTTTTAATTTCTTATATAAAAGCAAACAGGGAAGAATTTTAAGGGCAGTGGCCCAGGACACAGAAGTGGCAGCTATGATCGGCATCTCAATCCCAAAAACAATGCTTAAAAGTTTTGCCCTGGGCGGGCTGCTTGCAGGGATCGTGGCCATATTAATGGCTGTAAGTATCGGTTCGGCTTCGGCAGAACTGGGTGACAACATCACCCTTATGTGCCTTGCCATACTTTTTCTCGCAGGTATAGGTAATCTAAAAGGCGGTCTTATCTGTGCGATTTTTGTGGGCATAGTTGAAGGTATGGTAATGGGTTATTTATCACCCGACTGGACAAAGGCCTTTGCCTTTTCAGTAATCCTTGCGGCTCTCTTATTTAAACCGGAAGGAATATTCGGATCTCAGCATTAATAGGACGAATATGACTCAGTTTCAATTTTATTTTTTAGAATTCTCTGCCATATACATATTAATAGGCTGGGCAGTGTATATAATGTTCAGGATCAACCAGCCCTACTTTGGTTCTCTCTATTCCATGTGTATCGGTGCCTATTTCGCGGCCTATGCATCCATTAACTGGGGATGGCCCATCTGGTTAATATTCATCGGAGCTGTTACCGCAAGCATATTGGTTGCATTGATACCTGCCTTCAGGCTTGCAAAACTGGGCCCCTTCCCTATGGTAATCGCCAGCCTGGCAATCCTTTTAATAGTGCAGACGATCGTTAAAAACACAGATGCCCTTGGAGCACGTTACGGCCTATTCGGCATACCCTTTATGCCCCACCATATTACATTAATGATAACCTATGGATTTCTCCTGCTGGCAGGCTACCTGGTTTACCACCTGGACTATTCCCACATAGGGAGAGCCATGGATGCCATACATTTTGATAGGAATGTCGCAGCTTCGCTTGGAATAAATGCAGGCAGGTTGAGTGTCCAGTTCCAGGTTATAAGCTCTGCAATCGGGGGAATAGCCGGTGTCCTCTATGCGTATACTATGGAAGGTGTTTTTCCTGCCGCATTCAGCATGAGTTTTATGATGCATGCGATCGCCATAGTCGTAGTTGGAGGCATGTTTACCATGTGGGGTGTTATAATTTCCGCACCGGTTCTATGGAGCATCAGCCACTTTCTCCCTGAAAATATGACAGGTCTTTCTGTTATTATATATGGAATACTCTTGATATTCATGCTGCTGGTACGCCCGGGCGGAATAATTGACAGGAGTATATTGAAAAAAATATCTATTTTAATTAATAAACTGTTAAAAGGGTCAAACACCATAAGTACATAATTAAGCTGCAATAAGGAGAGTATAAATGATATGCAAGAAAAAGTGCCTGCTGTTTTGTATCAGTATTTTTACATCAATTTCTCTTTTAATGACTATGGCATGCGGTAATAAGGAGGCTGAGACTGCCGGCCCTCCCGATGAATGGAAAATACCATACCTTATCTTTCTCTCCGGTCCAATTGCCGGTGACGCGGCCATGCATAAATGGTTAACCAACCAGGTTGTTGAAGAGATCAACAGCTCAGGTGGTATTGCGGGAAAACCTGTTGTTGTTGATTTCTATGACACTGCTATGGATCCTCCAAAGGCAAGGTCCTGTATGGCGCAGATAATTGATGCAAAAGCCCTTTGCCTGCTTGGCCCTATGAATGGTGATGAGTGCAAGGCAGCAATGCCCCTTGCAGTGCGTGAGGGGATATACGCCTTCTCAGGAACTGCTACAGACCATATACTGGAGCAGTTTAAACCCTGGATATTAAATACTTCCGGTACTGTTGAGGAAGACAAGGAATATGCCTTACCGCTCTGGGTCAAACACGTACCTGATATCAAATCAATGGCCGGTATCATTGAACCTACCTATACATATATAACTACCGTGTGGGAAGCTCATAAAGCTAAAGCAGATGAAATGGGAATAAAGACATTTGATAGAATTGAAGTCCCGTCAGGAATGCTTGACTACAGCACCATTGCAGTCAGGGCAATTGATACAGGAGCTAACGCCTTCTATGTCGCATGCTCTGAAGAGACCGCGGCAAAGGTAGTTAAGGAATTGATCGAAAGGGGTGTAAACCCTAATCATATCTGGCTGTGGGCCAATTCAATGGGACCTGTTTTTCTGAGACAAACCGAAGGATACAATGAAGGCCTTTATACCGGCACATCACCCACATACAGTGAAAATCCGAAATATGATGAATACCTTAAACATTATATGGATACCCATGACGGCGAACCGTTAAAATTCATGAGCCATTTCAATGCCGAACTGCTGTATTTGATAAAGGAAGCCTTTGAAGCCCAGGGCATCACCGGTGATCCGGCAAAACTCAAGGAAGAACGTATAAAAATAAGAGATTATGCCAATAATAAGAAGGGATTTAATGGCTTGAAGTATACCTTTGATATTGTAGACGGACAGGGAGTAGCCATACCAAAGTACCTGTATCAAATACGCGGTGGAAAGACTGTTCTTATTGATAAGGTGGTTCCTGTAGTAAATTAAGTGAAGAGTATAGAGAATATAGTAAAGAGCACATAGTCGAGACATTTTTCTCTTTTCTATTTCCTGTTTTCTCTTTCATTTTCGCACTGACAGCTGATAGATGATCGTTACTTATCTGCCTTTTTCTTTAATTCGGTTTTATTAAATAAGAAAATCTGTTAATTTTCTTCTATCAACAGCAAAACGTGAGACAAGGAGGGGAATATGTCAAACGCAGTCGTTCCTGAACATGCACGCGTGGTTATTGTCGGTGGTGGTATTATTGGTTGCTCTGTGGCATACCACCTGGCAAAGATGGGATGTAAAGATGTTGTTCTCCTGGAACGTGATCAATTGACTTCCGGGACAACATGGCATGCGGCTGGTCTGATGGTGACCTTTGGTTCAACTTCTGAAACATCGACCGAACTTCGCAAATATACCCGCGACCTCTATAGCCGTCTTGAGGCCGAAACAGGATTTTCAACAGGCTTTAAACCAATTGGTTTTATCGAAGCAGCCAGTAACGCGGATCGTTTAGAAGAATACCGCCGTGTTGCCGCATTTAATAGATATTGCGGAGTTGATGTACAGGAAATTTCACCTGAAGAAATTAAGGAACTTTTCCCTCTGGCCCGCGTTGATGATTTACTCGCGGGTTTTTATGTAAAAGACGATGGACGGGTTAATCCCGTAGACTTGACCATAGCTCTGGCCAGGGGGGCACAGCAGCAGGGAGCAAAAATAATTGAAGGTGTATCAGCTACCGGAATAATAAAGAAAAATGGTGCCGTCGCCGGAGTAAAAACTCTTCAGGGTGATGTCCAGGCAGATTATGTCGTCAATTGTGCCGGGATGTGGGCAAGGCAATTTGGTGAGCTGGCCGGAGTCAATATCCCAAATCAAGCGGCAGAACATTATTACTTAATAACTGATGAAGTAAAAGATATTCCTCCCAATATGCCGATACTTGAAGATCCATCTTCCTATGGATATTACCGGGAAGAAATGGGTGGAATCATGGTTGGAATATTTGAGCCGGTTTGCGCTCCATGGAAAATTAAGGGTATTCCGGACGACTTTTCCTTTGGTGAAATTAAGCCTGATTGGGACCGGATGACTCCATTTTTAGAAAAAGCGATGTCTCGTATTCCAGTAACAATGGAAATCGGCATAAAGAAATTTTTCTGCGGCCCTGAAAGTTTTACACCCGACCTTCAGCCCATTATTGGTGAAGCTCCGGAATTGCGAAATTATTTTGTTGCTGCCGGATTAAACTCCATTGGAATTATACTGGGTGGAGGTATTGGCCGGGTTATGGCCCACTGGATCATTAATGGAGCACCTGATGTTGACGTTACCGGATTTAACATCGATCGGCTTCATGTTTACCAAAACACGCCGGAGTACAGAAGACATCGTACTGTCGAATCACTTGGTATGGTTTATAAGTGCCACTATCCTGCGATGACATATCAGACGGCAAGAGGAGTAAAGAAATCTCCTATCCATGATCGCTTAGCGGACCAAGGAGCCTATTTCAAGGATGTCAGCGGATGGGAAGGAACTGACTGGTATGCACCTGAAGGCTTTGAACCAAAGGTTGATAAATTGTCCTGGGGAAGAGAGAATTGGTTTTCATGGTGGGAAGCTGAACACACCGCAGCACGGGAAGGTGTTATCCTCATGGATATGTCTTTCATGTCAAAATTCATGGTGCAGGGCCGCGATGCCGGGAAAGTGCTGAATTATGTTTCAGCCAACAATGTTGATGAAAAAGCAAATCAAATTACCTACACACCATGGTTGAACAAAGCCGGAAAACTTGAAGCAGATTTGACCGTAACAAAACTGAATAAAGAAAAATATTTGGTTATTGTTACGGATACAATGCATCGGCATGCTGCAACATGGTTAAAGCGGCATATTTCATATGATGACCATACCTTTGTTACTGACGTTACATCAGCATACGCGCAGTTGAATATTCAAGGACCGAAGTCTAGAGAATTAATGCAAACTGTTACCACAGCTGATTTATCAAACGAAGCATTTCCATACAGGTGTGCCCGTGAAATTGAGATCGGTTATGCGAAGGTTCTTTGTATTCGCATAACTTATATAGGTGAACTGGGCTATGAACTGTATATTCCGGTCGAACAGGCGGCTTATGTTTATGACCATATTGTTGAAGCCGGATTAAAATTCAACCTTCGCCACGCCGGACTAAAAGCGCTTAACAGTTTGAGAATGGAAAAAGGATACCGCGATTACGGGCATGACATGGACAATACTGACGATCCATATGAAGTTGGATTAGGCTTTACCGTTGATTTGAAAAAGCCGGGTGGATTCATTGGTAAAGAAGCCGTTGCTAATAAAAAAGCTCAGGCTCCTGTGACAAGACGTCTTGCTAAAGTGTTAGTAAAGGATCCTGATCCACTTTTATTTCATGCCGAAGTTGTCAGAAGAAATGGAACTGCTGTGGGCTATGTTAGATCAGGCTCATATGGATTTTCTCTTGGCGGAGCTGTAGGGTTATTTATGATTGAAGCTGGAGAACCTGTAAATGCTGACTATATCGTTAAAGGAAAATGGGAAGTCGAAATTGCCGGAAATATTTATCCGGCTGAAGTCTCCTTGACTCCCTTCTATGATCCTTATATGAAAAAGATTAAAATTTAACCGGGCTTACATTATTTAGCTTGTTAAAAAAACGGCCCGGTTATTACTACGTCAACAGGAGGAAAGAATTTTGACCACAGAGAGATCATTTTCACAGCAGTTCGCCAGTGACAACTACTCCGGCATATGTCCGGAAGCGCTTGAGTACCTCCGGAAGGCTAACTCCGGGCACGAACCTTCCTATGGAGAAGATCCCTGGACGAGAAAAGCCTGCGATCTTTTTCGCGAGACATTTGAGACGGAATGTGAAGTATTCTTTGTTTTCAACGGTACTGCGGGAAACGCTCTTTCCATTGCTTCGCTCTGTCAGTCCTATCACAGCATTATTTGCCACCGGGTCGCGCATGTGGAAACCGACGAATGCGGCGCGCCTGAGTTCTTTTCCCACGGCGCGAAACTGCTGATGGTAGAAGGTCACAATGGAAAGATGGATCCCGAAGGCATAGATAGAATCGTAACCAAGCGCGCTGATATTCATTACCCCAAGCCAAGGGTCGTCAGCCTGACACAGGCCACGGAACTGGGAACGGTATACACGCAATCTGAGCTTCTTAATATCCATGAGGCAGCCCGGGCACACTCGTTGAAGCTGCAAATGGATGGGGCCCGGTTTGGAAACGCCGTTGCCCACCTCGGCACAACACCACGTGAAATCACGGTAGACGCTGGTGTTGATGTTCTGTGTCTCGGCGGCTCAAAGAATGGTCTGGCCATTGGCGAAGCTGTCATATTCTTCGACCTGGAGGCGGCGCAGGAATTTGACTATCGCTGCAAACAGGCCGGTCAGCTGGCCGCGAAGATGAGGTTCATTGCCGCCCAATGGTTAGGTGTCCTGAAAGCAGATGTATGGCTCCGTTACGCCAGGCACGCGAATGACTGTGCCGCGATTCTTGAAAAGGAAATCATGGGTATTCCCGAATTGGAAATCTTGTATCCCCGGGAAGCTAATTCCGTATTCGTAAAGATGCCGGAAGAAGTGGTTGATGCTGTGCAGAAGAAGGGATGGGCATTTTATACCTTCATTGGACCCGGCGGTGCCCGGTTGATGTGTTCATGGGACACGACCGAGGAAACGATCAAAGCCTTTGTCAATGATTTGAAGGCATCAATCTTGGAGACTTCCTGACAGGCAGGATTCATGCTACAACCTGCCGTCGCGCTTCACCAGCACCGTTGTATGTGAAAAAAAGAGGACCATATGGCAAAGTTAAACGCAAGAGATCTCAAATGGCTCAAAGGACTCCACTTAATTGCAGTTTCCTGCTGGGTGGGCGGTGCCGTTGCCCTGATATTATTATATTACCTTAAAAATGGTGTGACCGATGGCAATGTGCTGTATGGAATAAACCGGAGCATTCATCATGTGGACATGACCGTGATCGTAATCCCCGGAGCATTTGGATGTCTGCTTACAGGCTTGATCTACTCATTATTCAGCAGCTGGGGCTTTTTCAAACATACATGGATGATATTCAAGTGGATTGTCACTGTTGCCGCTATTTTATTTGGAACATTTTTCCTCGGCCCCTGGGAAACAAACATGATGGAAATTTCCGGGGAAATCGGCATATTATCATTCAGTGATCCCGAATACCTGTATAATGAAAAGATGAACTTGATTTTTGGCTGTATTCAGGTCATGGTATTGATGATCACAATATTTATTTCTATTTTTAAACCCTGGAAATCAGCAAAAAGCAAAAAGAATTCCGCCTAACAAAACAGAAAACACGGCCGCCGAATGCCCGATAATCGTTTATTCAAGCAACAAAAATGACAGGAGAAATGACATATGACAACACATATTCCGACCCGAGATGAGGCTTTCTCATTGCTCAAGGAGTTTAACAGCAATCAGTCACTCATCAACCATGCACTTGCTGTTGAGGCGGTGATGCGGTACAGCGCCCGGAAATACGGCGAGGATGAAGAGAAGTGGGGTGTAATAGGCCTTATTCATGATCTCGACTATGAGAAATATCCGGATGAACACTGCGTAAAGACAGGGGAGATCCTTCGGGATAGAAAATGGCCGGAGGAATATATTCGGGCAGTCGTTTCTCATGGATGGGGACTCTGCTCGGATGTGGAACCGCAATCCCTCCTTGAAAAAACCCTGTACGCGGTTGATGAGTTAACCGGTCTGATCACCGCTTGTGCATTAGTTCGTCCGTCGAAGAGTGTCATGGACCTCAAGCCGAAGTCGGTAAAGAAAAAGTGGAAGACTAAAGGATTCGCCGCGGGAGCAGATCGTGCTGTGATCGAGCGGGGCGCCGGGATGCTTGGCATTGAGACTAACGAATTGATTTCAGACGCGATTATGGGGATGAGAGAAGTTGCCCCGGAGATCGGGCTGGGCTAGCCGGCCGGGCAGAGCGAAGGTCGAACAAGGCTGCGCAGGTTTATAAACCGTTAATTAAATGCTGACAGGTCATCGAACAATAACAGACTGTCTCTTAACTAGCATTTATGAAAGGGAATCAATAATGGAAAATATATTTCCTGGTCCTATCGTAGATTTACCTGAAGCTGATATACCGATTGACGGTATCAGGGCCTATTTATCCCAGGCCGCGGATCATCAATTGATATTTATGCAGTTTGAAAAGGATGCTGACCTCCCTGAACATTCTCATGCCGCCCAGGTCGGTTTTGTGCTTCGAGGTAAAATTGAATTAACAATCAACAACATTAAAAATGAATTTAGAAAGGGTGATATATATTTTATCCCTGAAGGTAAAAAGCATTCGGGAAAAATATACGCGGGGTATGCAGACATTACCTTTTTCAATGAATCCGACCGGTACAAAATGAAATAATGAACATTGTTTCCATTAACCCGTAAGCTTCTCATTGCTGCTGTTAACCAATAGAAAAGTAAGGAGAATTATTTTGATCAAAGAAAATTTTATTCTTTATGTTGATTCCCAGTTTATAAGTCCCTACGCGATGTCAGTATTTGTGACACTTACTGAGAAGAAAATTCCTTTTCAAATTAAGAAGATCAACCTGGAAGCCGGAGAGAATCTCCAGCCCGGCTACGCGGATATGTCCATTACCTGGCGTGTACCGGCTCTTACACATGGTGATTTTCATTTATCGGAATCATCAGCGATTTCAGAATATTTAGACGAGCTGTATCCCGCGCCGGATCATCCGGTTGTATACCCGGGGGATATGAGTTTAAAAGCAAGGGCCCGGCAGATTCAGGCCTGGATTCGAAGTGATTTCCTGTTGATCAGGGAAGAGCGCTCAACCGAGGTCGTATTCGGCAAACCAACAGACAAACCCCTTTCAGAAGCAGCAAAGGCAGAAATTGAAAAACTGTTTGCTGCCGCTGATAACCTTATAAATAGCGGCACTGTTAATCTTTTCGATGACTGGTGTATAGCTGATACGGATTTAGCGTTAATGCTTAACCGTCTCATCCTGAATGGTGATGATGTACCTGATAAATTAGCGGTCTATGCGCGCCATCAATGGGAAAGACCCTCTGTGCAGCTATGGGTAAATCGAGAGCGATCCCTTTAAGCAGGCAGGATTAGCCCCTGTGACAGGCCTGACTTGCGAAATATAGCAGGAACCGCTTACACAGCCTGAGATTTTACATGATATGGAAATTCGGAAGTTTACATGTAAAGATGCACTCTCTGTCAGCGTTCTCATTGAAAAATGTTTTAATACTGTTAATCTGGGCGGGCATACTGAAGAAGGTAAACAACTTCAAATCGAGTGGAATAGTCCTGAAAATTTAATAAAGAGAGCGCAAGCTGTCCGGTATTTCGTCGCATGCGAGGCAGACCGGATTATCGGAATCTGCGGATATGACATGGATAAAGTACAGACACTTTTTGTGGATGTTGAATATCAAAACCGGGGAATTGGAAACACACTATTGAATAAAGTACTTTTAGAGGCAGTTAATGAAAGACTTACAAGTCTAAAAACATGGGCAACATTTTACTCAGAGGTGTTCTACAGTAAATCAGGCTTTGAAAAGACAGGTGAAATTCATCTTCCGGAAGGTAGAAGTGATATAATTTTAATTGAAATGCTATGCGACTTATCAAAATTATTATAAAGGTTAACTATCTTCCGTAGACAGAAGCTTAAAGATGCGTTGCACTTGAAAAGCACATTTAGCAACCTGTAAGCCTCGCCTGACATAATGCTGAATAAAACATGAGGAGACTATGAAAGTAACCACTTTGATCGAGAACAGACCGGATAAAAACAATCCTGACCTTAAGGCTGAATGGGGTCTGTCGCTCCACATTGATTTCAACGGCCGCAATATTTTATTTGACACAGGTTCTTCAGGTTCATTTGCTGAAAACGCTGAATGCTTCTCAATCGATATCGCCTCTATCGAGGCTGCGGTCCTGTCCCACCATCACTTCGATCATGGAGGCGGCCTGAAGCGTTTCTTCGAGTTAAACCCGAAGGCTAAGGTGTATCTCGGGGAGGCGCACGATGGAGAATGTTTTTGCAAGGTTTTCGGGTTTATGAAAAAGAATATAGGCTTGGACCATGAGGTTATAAAAGCCAATGCTGACCGTTTAATAACAGTTAAAGAACCTATGGAGGTACTTCCCGGCGTCTTTCTGTTTCCCCAAATCGCCAGTAACCACCCAAAACCCCGGGGGAATAAACGTCTTTATATGAAAAAAGGCAGTTCCTTTACTCTGGATAATTTCAGCCACGAGATTGTAATGGCAATTAAAGAAAATGGGAAACTTGCAGTATTCACAGGCTGTTCCCATAATGGAATTCTCAATATGATAGATACTGTGGCAAAGGAGTTCAAAGGGATTCCTATAAAGACTGTAATCGGCGGTTTTCACCTTGTTTCAACCCCGCCTTTCAATTTAATGGCGGGGAACAGGAGTGAAGTCGAGGAGCTTGCCGAAGCAGTTTTGGAATACCCGGTAGAAATGACATATACGGGACATTGCACCGGCACGAAGGCATTTTCAGTTCTTAAAGACGTCATGGGGGACCGTATCGCGGATATACAGACAGGCAGTTGTTTCGAGATCTAAAGTCATGGAAATCATCCCGCTTAAATCCAAATATATTCGCGAGATAGTCTCCTGGATCAAATCAGAATCTGATATGGTTCAATGGGCTGGATTAGTCTTCACCTGGCCCATGACTCAGAAACAATTCAAGGAACACATAAAAAAAGGGAAAAAAGAGTCTCAAACACTATTTCCTTTTGTTATGGTCAATGATAATCGCCTTATCGGCTATTGTGAGTTATCCGCTTTTCACAGGCATACAAATCAGGCAAGATTAACCCGCGTAATCATTTCACCGTGGCATAGAAATAAAGGGATGGCAGCAGTAATGCTTAAAGAGGTTCTGAATTTCGGGTTCGAAACATTGGATCTGAACCGTATTGCCCTTGGAGTATTTGATTTCAATGAAGCAGCAATAACGTGCTATAAAAAATTAGGCTTTTCTTTAGAAGGCACAATGAGGGAATCGGCAAAGACAGGCAACACTTACTGGAATTGCTATCTAATGAGTATTTTACGGAAAGAATGGAACTGCTAAGGAACCGCCTCATACCGACTTATGTTTTGTTTTAAATTGTGTCCGAAAACTTAATAAATTAATTTTGAAAATATGTAATGATAAAGATATTAATCTTAACACCTGTAATTTCTGACAGCTTCAATTATTACATACCCCCCATTAACCACCTGATTTTACTTCCTTTTCTTATATTTTTCTATTAATGAATTAAAAAGAATATTTTTTTTTAAAAAAAAGAGTTGACAATCTTTACCAGGATTGCTAGTGTACTAGCTAACTAATACACTAAAGGGGTTCTAAATGATAAACATTCAAAATCTCAATTTCGGTTACAACCGGGAAAATTTATTCAATAACCTGGATCTTTCGTTAGCGCCGGGAAGTATTTCAGGTCTACTGGGTAAAAACGGCGCGGGCAAAACAACCCTCTTAAAACTCATGGCCGGACTCCTGTTTCCCCGTGAAGGCTCAATAAACATAATGGAACAAAATCCGGCGGAAAGGTCTCCTTATTTTTTACAGGACCTCTTTTTCCTGCCGGAGGAATTTGAGCTGCCCGACCTTTCTCCGGGGCTATATTCAAAACTGTATGCCCCTTTTTACCCTGCGTTTGATTTTGAAAAATATCAAAATTTTCTTTCAGAATTTGAGCTGCCCCAGGAAACTAAATTTAAAAATTTATCCTTCGGACAAAAGAAAAAATTCCTGCTCTCTTTCGGATTTGCATCCGGGAGCCGGTTTCTGCTGCTGGATGAACCCACAAACGGCCTGGATATACCGTCGAAGAGTCAACTAAGAAGGATCATGGCCTCTGAGGCTGCTGATGACAGCGCGATTATCATATCAACTCACCAGGTGCGTGATCTGGAAAACCTAATTGATCCAGTAATTATACTGGATGAGGGGCAAATAATATTTAATCATTCTATGGAAGAGATTAACAGCAGGTTGAGAGTAACGCATGAAGCAGATCCACCCGAACCTGAAAGTGTGCTTTACATGGAAAAAACACTTAATGGATATATAACGGTATCGGAAAACAGGACTTCTGAAGAGTCTAACATTAATCTTGAAACACTTTTTACTACAGTATTGACCAGCAGGGATAAAATCCTTTCTGTTTTTAAAGGAGGAAGGCTATCATGAAAAGCGCTTACAGTATAAATATGAACCGGCTGCTGCTGCTGATCCGTAATTCGATTTTAATCAACCGGAATTTAATCATTACCATTGCAGCTGTTATCTTAACCCTTCTGATCCTGGATGCATTAAAAAATAGAATACTGGGAACTTCCACTGATCTTTATTTCCTGGTACTTTATATAGCGGGATTTGTTCTTACTATGAAGATCTCCCGGGAACTGCATGATACAAGAAAGGCCAACACCTGGCTTTTACTGCCTGCAACAAACCTCGAAAAGTATATTGCCCTGCTGCTGCTGCCGACATTACTGCTGGCATGCGGACTTATTATCTATATTACAGTTGCTTCATATTTAATTGAATTCTGCATAAGCCTGTTCATTACTTCAGGAAGCAGCCATTTCAATCCCCTTAGCAGGGAAATATTAAAAGGGACTGCCAATTACTTTGTGATCCTGTCCCCCTATTTTCTAGGTGCCGTCTATTTCAGGAAAAACCCTATAAGTTATACCTTTTTATGTCTCTTTTCATACTTTGCAATATTCTTGACATTTACACTTTTTACAGGAAATTATTTTCTCAATGATTATATCGGTGAACATATGAAGCTCGTATTGCCCGGCTTTATCTCGACAGGCGGGACAGTCGAATTTGGAGAAGTGGATACAGTATACGCCATGGCTGTGTTTGAGATATTTAAATCGTTCGGAGAAACATGGGGACCTTTTATAAAGGCATTTTTCGGTTATGCGGCCCCTGTTCTCTTCCTGGTTTCAGGATTTTTCAGTTTTAAGGAATTGGAGCAATAATGGAGTTTCAAAAGAAAGACGCGATCTACCTCCAGATTGTCGAAAAAATCTGCGAAAACATTCTCGCGAAACGCTGGCAGGAAGGGGAGAAAATCCCCTCTGTAAGGGAGCTTGCAATTACTGTTGAGGTTAACCCGAATACAGTTATGAGGTCATATACCTATCTCCAGGACATTGGTGTTATTTTTATGAAAAGAGGAATCGGTTATTTTGTATCTGAGAATGCCTATGAAAAGACAGTTGAACTCATGAAAGGCAATTTTATTAAAGATGAACTACCAAAGATATTTAAAGCCGTAAAACTATTGAAAATGGATTTTGATGAACTGAAAACATTGTATTCACAATATGAAAGGGAAACAGATGAAAACAAGTAATAAAATCATAATATTTACCGGTGCAATCCCCTTTATCATCGCGTTAATAATGATATTTTCCCTTAGAAATATCATGAGTGAAGAAGCAGATCCTGCTCTTTTAAATTCCGAAGAGATTAATGCTGAACAGATAAATAGTGAAAAAAGGTCTTTTGACTTTAGAGATTTTGAAAATATATCAGCAGAAGGAGTCTGGGACATAAATTTATTATATGATGATAATTTTAATGTTGAGCTTCTGGCACCGGAAAGCATGATGAGTAAAATAACAATAGATAAAAAAGGACGGACATTAAAGCTTTTATCAAAGAAGAATTCATATTCCATTTTTTCCATCAATAAAAGACCAAGAATAAACATATCATTGCCGGTAATATCCGGGCTGGATATTGATGGAGTCGCCGCGGTAAAGTATGTAAATTTTAAAAACATAAAAACATCTGTTGAAATGGATGGTGTTTTAAACGTCTCTGGGAAGAACAGCACTATTTATCAATTTTTCCTGAAAGGTGACGGCGTGTTATATGTCGCGATGAATGATTTGCCTGTGACCAATGCCCATATTAATCATGACGGTATTTATATGATTAATATGCTTATGAACGGCGGAGAGTTAAAAGGGAGGCTGGATGGTATTGGTATAATGATTGCGCCGGGCGATATCAGAGAAAACAGTATCAAAGTCGATGGCCTGGGCAGTCTTACAATTGATTAACACCTTATATTTATTTAAGACGATGGAGAGCAGATTATGGACCTCTTTACAATGATTGTAATAATAGTGGCAATAGGGGCCTTTAATAAAACCTATAGATACCGGATGACAACAGGCGCGTATAAATCAAAGAAAACCATTGATTACCTTAGGAAGCATATTGAACGATTGGAGGACCGGATGGCCAATGTGGAAACGATTGTCATTGATAAGGAAAAAGAAAAACAGTTTGAAGAGTTATAGGAGAAACCGAATTGTCAAAACAAGAAGGGGCCTCTATGAAAATTAAACTATACCTGATAATCCCTTTCCTGTTGGGTTGTTTATTCATAAACGGCTTGGAGCCTGCTTTAGCCGGGGATGAAGATATTGCCCCTCTGCTGGAGAAAATCACAAATAGATTGAATAGTTATTCGGACAACAGCAACTGGACCTACAGGATTGTTAATAGAATTACGGAAATGGATAAAAAATGGAGGCCGAAAAAAACAACAATAACCACGGCTATCGTAAAAGATGCAAATAATATGCTGACCGGCGAACTGATAAAAGCCGAAGAAATAGAAGATGGGATCACAAGGGACGTTACTCAAAAATTGGCTGAACAGACAAAAGAACAGATAGAAAGTGCTAATAAGGAGCGGGCAAAGAACAAGGATCAAGAAGATACAGAGGATTCATCAGAAGCATTTTTACCCTTTGGCGAGAACAAAAAGGTTAAATTTAAATTTAACAGGCTGGATGACACTACCATTAATAAAATACCGGTTTATGTAATTGAGGCCGTGGCAAAAGAAAAAGACGATCAGCTTTTTGAAGGGAAATACTACATTGACCGGAATACATATGATGTCCTCAAAGCCCGGATCAAACCTTCTAAAAAACCCAGGCTTGTCAAAGAACTGGACATGGATATTGACTTTGAAGTACTTCCCGAAGGTAAATTTATAAGGAGAAGATCCAGAACGCGTGTAAACGCGGGCATAATATTTAAACGCTTCAGAGCGATCATTGAGGAGGAGTATTCTGATATTAAAATACTGGATTGAAATATAATGTAATGCCGGGCATGAGATAACAGGTACAGAATCAAGAGATGAATATATTAAAATATACAGGATAATTAAGGAGAGGTTTGAAGGTTCAGAAAAACCTTTTGATTGGCATCCTGTCTGCAGTTCACGCCTGGTGCTTGAAGGAATTGATATTGGAAGAGTCCCGGACGATATTGATATTGTAATTAAAAATTCAGACATAGGCCTTGTTGAAGAGGCACTGGGTTTAGGATCGCTTGAAGCCAAGGCAACAGGCACTCCCAGAATCCAAAAAAACTGTTTAACATATAGATTTAATTTTGCAGATGAAAGATTAAATTGGAAGCCTGAAATTCATTTAATTGCTGAGTCTGATGAAGGCCTGCGATTACAAAATAAAGCACAGGTATTTGAAAAAGACTTTGGAGGGATTACATTATCTGTCTTCCCCTTAGAAATTGAAAAGAGGGTATATGAAGTGCTGGGAAAAAATACACGCTGGCAGGAAAAAGCCCAATTAAGAATTAGTCAAATAAATGACTATTTAAAAAAATCGCAGTTAAGATAAATAATAATTATACAGGCTGAAGCGTTTTAGGCTGAAAGCTATCAGTAAAGGGATCAAGCCTGCTTTTGACTCTTGATTTTTACATTTAAGAGTCCAGATACGTTTAGTTAATCTTTCACTGCCTTTTAGCAGCTTCTTCCTCTGCAAGTTGCTGAGCCTCTGCAATCTGCGATTCTGTTATTATTTTTTTTAACCAATCTTTAGTATTAGATACATCAATTCCATTCATCTCGGCCAACAATATCCATTTATATGCCTCTATGTAATCCCGACTAACACCATAACCATTGGCATACATTATTCCCATATTGAATTGAGCAGATGCATTACCCTGATCTGCAGCCCTGCGATACCATAGCAAGGCTTCTATATGGTCCTGTGTTACACCCTGACCATCAGTATGCATTTGCCCTAAATTGAACTGGGCAGATGCATTACCCTGATCTGCAGCCACACGATACCACTTTACAGCCTCTTTATAGTCCTGTTTTACACCCTGGCCATTGGCATACATTACACCCAGATTGAATTGGGCAGTTGCATCACCCTGATCTGCAGCCATATGATACCACTTTACAGCCTCTTTATAGTCCTGTTTTACACCCTGGCCATTGGCATACATTACTCCCAGATTGAATTGGGCAGCTGCATCACCCTGATCGGCAGCCATATGATACCACTTTACAGCCTCTTTATAGTCCTGTTTTACACCCTGACCATTGGCATACATTACTCCCAGATTGAATTGGGCAGTTGCATCACCCTGATCGGCAGCCACACGATACCACTTTACAGCCTCTTTATAGTCCTGTTTTACACCCTGACCATTGGCATACATTACACCCAAATTGAATTGGGCAGTTGCATCACCGTCTTTAGCTTTTATTAAATTCTCCTTAAAAGCAATTTCCGCTTGGGGAGTATTAATTATTTTATAGTAAAGTAATGATATTTGATCTTGATAATGGTAGGCAGCGAATAAACCTAAGAGAATAACAAAAAGGATAAAACGTTTCATAACAACCTCTTGTAAAAGTTATTTCTTCAATTTCTTCTCATATTTCTTAACAATATCCTGCAAAGGGATCAAGTCTGCCTTTGGAAAGAGGGGACGTCTATAAGTTTATAAGATTACTGATATCATAACTCAAGCCCCATTTCTTTGACAAGTCTCTCTCCTCTTTCAACAGCCTGACTCACAGCAGGTTGAGATATACCAATCTTTTTTGCAAGATTCGATGCAGTCTCTCCAAGTTCACGAACCGCCCAATAGCTAAACACACTCCTTGCATTAACTCTTTTTTTGTACTTTCCCGGTAAATAGATCTCTTCCGATTTAATATTAAATATCTCCGCTACCCTGCGAGAAAGAATTTCAAGGTTATATCCACGGGATTTCAGATCATATTTTCGTTCAAATCTCTCATTGGCTTCTTTGAGAACATCAAGAACATATTCATTGTCACCGAGAATCCTTTCATCACTTTTTAAGCGAACTCCCGATTTTCGAAGGGTTTTTACCTCAGACCAACCCCCTAGACTCCTTATGAGCCCACCTCCCACAAGATCCGATCTCTTTCCTCTCTCTATACCCTTACTGACATAATCCAAATATCTTTTTATCGCTGTCCTTTTCCTTTTAGCGAAAAAGCTTAACACATAATCTACAGCCTGCCAGTCATTTTTTCTCTTTCCAAGCATGAAACTGTGTCCACTAAACCGGAATAGGCCTAGCTGTTTAAAATCTTTTACCAGACCTGCTCGAAGTGGATTGAGGTGTATATATCTGACAAGTTCCAATAGATATGGATCTTCTTGACACAGGATGGATTTATACCTGTTTTGAAAAAGTTTTCCGTGACGCTTATACCTATGATTGAAATTAACGGCATATCCCGTTAGTAGCCTTCTCATAACATGAGATATTGGTGCGGATCCTGTACGGATTAAAAGATGAACATGGTTGGACATCAATGCCCAGGCATAGCAAGTGGTTGTGGTTTCGGAAAATATTTTTCCAAGTCGTGTCAGAAAATCATCACGGTCATTATTATCCCTGAATATCTTCTTATGCTCAATACCCCTGATCATGATGTGATGCAGGGCTCCGGGTGCATCAATTCTGGCTTGTCTGGGCATGAGACGAGATTAAACAATATTTAACTTTTAGTCAACTTATAATCTTATAGACGTCCCCCTTTTCATTTGATATAATTGAGATAACTTCAACATCGAAATCAGCAATAGATTATGCCTATCTTAACTGGAAGATTTTTCTTTTAATAAACTTCAATCCTGCTACCATTGGAAACATAATAGATGGAGTTGTTATGGTCGGATTAATTTACTGGATTATTTATATCAGGAAACCGAAGACCCCTCTTTTTTCATATACAGAGTAATTAATAGAAGTATTAACTTTATAAATAATCTATTGCAGAGTTGTCACTTATAGGGTGATATACAATGGCCGATTCTATTGATCAGGATCAATTAAATACCCGGGGAAACGGAATATTACTCCATCCTTCATCACTTTTTTCCCCCTTTGGTGTGGGAGATTTCGGTCCTTCAGCGCAGCGGTTTGTGGATTTTCTTGAAGAAACCAAACAAAAATACTGGCAGATTCTTCCCCTGACACCCACAGATGATATAAATGGGAACTCACCTTATCACAGTGACTCCGCTTTTGCTGTTAATCTCCTGTTTATCAGTCCCGAGATACTATTACAGGAGGGATTAATCTCACAAGAGATGTTGGATAATCTGCCAAAATTTGATGCATGCCGTGTTGACTATCCTTCTGTTTACAGATTCAAGAATGCTCTAATGGCTCTCATTGCTAAAGATACATCTGCTTTCCTGGAAAAAGAAGATTTTAAACATTTTAAAAACGAAAACAATCACTGGCTTGATGATTACTGTATTTATAAAGCGTTAAAAACCCATTTCAAAGGGAAGGCGTGGTATGAATGGCCATCTGATTTAAGAGATAGAAATCCGGAATCCCTTCGTAAAGCAAAAGAAAGATTTGAAACATATATATATAATACAAGCGTAATTCAGTATCTTTTGCAGAAGCAATGGATATCTCTTAGAAAATATTCCAATGATAAAGGTGTAAAAATAATTGGTGATATTCCATTCTATGTAATACATGACAGCGCAGATGTTTGGATTAATCCTGAACTCTTCAACCTTGATCAAAATAAAATGCCATATACAGTAGCAGGCGTTCCGCCTGATTACTTCAGCGCGACCGGTCAGCTTTGGGGAAATCCTGTCTACAGATGGGATGTTCTTAAAGAACGACGATATGACTGGTGGCTTGAACGCATAAGATATAATATCAAACTGTATGATTTAATAAGGATAGACCACTTTAGAGGTTTTGTAGGCTACTGGGAAATCCCTGCGGGAGATGATAATGCGATTAATGGCCGCTGGGTGGAAGCGCCTGCTCAAGATTTTTTTCTTAGAATAACAGAGGAAACTCCACAACTGCCAATCATAGCTGAAGACCTGGGAGTTATAACGCCAGATGTAATTGCATTGATTAAACAGTTTGGATTCCCAAGTATGAAAGTACTGCTTTTTGCATTTGGTGATGATACAGCCAGCAACCCCTATGCCCCTCATAATATACCAAGAAATTGTATCATCTATACCGGAACACATGATAACAATACAACAAGAGCATGGTTTCAAAAAGATGCCACTCCCAGTATAAAAGAGAATTTGAACCGGTACATCGGAAAAGATTTGACAGGAAATAATATTTCAAGAGAACTCGTGAAACTCGCCATGATGTCGGTGGCTGACAAAGCTATTTTTCCTCTTCAGGATATTTTAAACCTGGGTGGGGGAGCGCGCATGAATAAACCCGGTGTTCCAAGAGGAAACTGGGAATGGCGCCTGGATGAAGATCTTCTAACCCCTTCCTTAAGGGAGGAACTGCGAAAGATGACTGAAATCTATGGAAGGGCTTAGGGAATAAAAACCTAGAGAAATATGAAAATAAGAAAAAATCCCCATATATATGAGATTAATTTAATGACCTGGCTCGAAGAATTGAGTCTTAAAGAGGGTCATACGATAACCCTGGACAACATTCCAAGGGGGGAGTGGCGATACCTGAAGTCACTTGGAATGGATATCGTTTGGTTGATGGGTATGTGGCAGAGAAGCCCTTACTCGAAAGAAAGGGCAATAAATGAGCCCGCTCTAAAAAAAGAAGGCGAATATATTCTCTCTGACTTCTCAATTGATGATATTGAGGGGTCACCATATGCTGTTTATGATTACATTCCTGACCCCAGATTTGGTTCCAAAAAAGACCTTTTAATATTAAAGGAAATACTCGAAGAGGAGGATCTTCTTCTTTTTCTCGATTTTGTACCCAACCATACCGCCTGTGACCACCAATGGATTTACAGATACCCTAGTCGTTACATTATCAAAGAGGTGAATGATGAAGGTCTTTGTCAAGAAGGCTTTTTTCTGCCTGTAGATGGGCTTAAGAACAAATGTGTGGCCCATGGGAAGGACCCCTACTTCCCTCCATGGACTGACACAGCGCAGATAAATTACGCAAGACAAGAAACAGTGGATGCCATGACTCAAACAATTTTGGATGTCACAGCTTATTGTCATGGGTTAAGATGTGATATGGCAATGCTGTCTATAAAAGGGATTTTCTTAAAGACCTGGAGTAATTATTTAAATACAAAAAACGAGGCTCCGGAATTCTGGCCATATGCCATCGATCGTTTAAAGAAAATTGGAGCTCCTTTTTATCTCATGGCAGAGGTCTACTGGGGAATGGAAAATATATTATTAGATTACGGTTTTAATTATGTTTATGATAAACATCTTTATGATTTAATGCTTAAAGGAAATATTGAAAAAATCAGGGATCATATCTTATTACCGGTTGATCAGCAGGAGAACATGGCAAGATTCCTGGAAAACCATGATGAACCCAGGGCGTTCCAGGCATTCGGCCCTGACCGTATTAAAAGTGCTATGATAATGCATGCTACCCTGCCCGGAATGCGCTTCTGGAATCATGGACAACTCGAAGGAAGAACTCACAGAGTCCCGGTCCAGCTTAGGCGCGCACCGCAGGAGATTCCTGATAATAGCTTACGATCCTTTGGCGAAAATTTACTCAGAGAAGTTAACCATCCTGTATTTCATGAGGGAGAGTTTAAAGTATGTTCTACTTACGGTTGGCCTGACAATAACAGCCATCTCACTTTATTAGTTTACAGCTGGAGAAAAAAAGACGAAAAACGATTAATAATAATTAACTTTTCTCACTTTTCATCCCAGGGATATGTTAAACTACCAGAAGAATGGGTGTTCACTCACAATAACCTGATCATAAGTGATCCCATAAAAAATGAAAATTTTAAGCGTGCTACTTTAGATGTTGTGAAGGAAGGCTTGTATGTTGGCCTTGATCCGGGAGATTACCATTTTTTTAATATCAAAGAGGAACCGAAATGACAAAACCTATTAAGACAATTGATGTTAAACCAAACATCCCTGAAAAGCTCAAAGCGTTACAGGCGCTATCTTACAATCTATGGTTTACATGGAATCACGAAGTTGAGGAGCTTTTTCGCAGAATGAACCATGATCTCTGGGAGGAGACATGTAAAAATCCAGTGGCATTTCTTGGGCGCATATCCCAGGATGAATTAGAGTATTTTGCATCTGATGAAGGTTTCCTGGCCCATATGGAAAGGGTAAAACAGGATTTTGACCGGTATATGTCTGAACAAATCTCCGATAAATTTTTTCAAAAGACAGGAAAGCCTTTTTCAGTAGCTTATCTGACCGCCGAATGCGGTATTGCAGACTGCCTACCTATCTATTCAGGCGGACTGGGTATTCTTTCAGGAGATCATCTAAAATCCGCCAGTGATCTCAATCTCCCCATAACAGGTGTTTCACTGGCATATCAGAGAGGATACTTCAGACAATCTCTTACCCACGAAGGATGGCAGGCTGAAAGTTACCCTGTGAACCAGTTCAGCTTAATGCCAATGCAACTTGTTAAGGATAATAACGGAAATGTTGTTAAGATAACCGTAGACCTGAAGGGAGAAACAGTAAATGTCCAGTGTTGGCTTGTAAATATAGGCAGCACCAAACTATATCTGCTTGATACAAACCTTAAAGAAAATTCTGATGCTGCGAGGAATATCACTTCCGAACTGTATGGTGGCGATAAAGAGATGAGGATCCGCCAGGAAATTATACTGGGTATAGGCGGTGTCAGGATGCTCAAAGCTATCGGCCTTAATCCCGACGTTTACCACATGAATGAGGGGCATTCCGCCTTTGCCGTATTCGAACGAATAAGAGCACATATAGAGGAACATAGTTTAAGTTTTAATGAAGCAATGGAGTTTGTTCGTGCCACGAATATATTTACAACCCATACCCCGGTCCCGGCAGGAAATGATATGTTTCATCAGGACCTGGTGCGTAATTATTTCAATGAATTTGCGAAACTACTCGGAATAAGTACAGATGTCTTGCTTGGATTCGGAAAAAAAGATCCAAGAAACAAGGAAGAAGAGTTTTGCATGACAGTCTTAGCCCTTAGGGCTTCAAATCAAAACAACGGAGTAAGTCAGCTTCACAGCCGTGTAAGTAGAAAAATGTGGCAGGGTATTTGGCCTAAGATTATGGAAACAGATCTGCCCATTGGACATATAACAAATGGAGTTCATATCCCTTCATGGATCTCCAAGGGGATGGCAGAAAATTATGCCAGATACCTGGGCCCTTTATGGATAGAGGACCCTGATAATACCGTGGTATGGGAACGGGTTGATAAAATCCCTGATACTGAACTGTGGCGCACCCATGAACGGGCAAGGGAGAGGCTTGTAAGTTTCACTCGCCAGAGTCTAAAAAAACAGTTCGCAAAAAGAGGAACAGCTCAGAAAGATATGGCAGGTCTGGATGAAGTCCTGAATTCGGAATGTTTGACGATCGGTTTTGCAAGAAGATTTGCGCCCTACAAACGTGCTGATCTCATATTGAGGGACCTGGATCGTCTTGAGAGAATTCTGAGAAATGACAAAATGCCGGTTCAAATTATTTTTGCAGGTAAAGCCCATCCTCAGGACCATATGGGAAAGGAATTAATAAAACAGATTATTGATATTTGCGGTAAGGGAAATTTTCGCCGCTACATGGTTTTTCTTGAGGACTATGATATTGAGGTTGCGAAGTATATGGTGCAGGGTGTGGACATATGGCTCAACACTCCAAGGCGACCTTTAGAAGCCTGTGGTACAAGCGGGATGAAAGCTGTCGCAAACGGCGCGCTCCACCTTAGCGTCCTGGATGGTTGGTGGGATGAAGGCTATAATCCTGAGATTGGCTGGGCAATCGGAACCAGAGTTGAGTACGATGATGATAATTATCAGGATGATTTGGAGAGTCGGGCAATTTATGATCTCCTTGAAAAAGACATTGTGCCACTGTTTTATCAAAGGGAATCTGATAATCTTCCAAGGGGCTGGATTAACATGATGAGAAATTCCATGCATCAATTATGCCCGACCTTTAATACTCACCGGATGGTTACTGAATACTGGACGCGATTTTATGAACCTTCGGCTGCAAACCGATTCGAGCTTATGAAGGATGAATGGCAAAAGCTTAGGAGTACTACAGAATGGTATGAGAAGGTTATGTATAACTGGTCTAACATTTCTATTAAGGATATTCGAATAGGTGAACTTGATGAGATTTTGATGGGAGAATCATTTCATGTAGAATCGGATATATTTTTAGGAGAACTTTCACCGGAAGATATAATGGTGGAGGCTTATTTTGGAAAGATAGACCCTTCAAGCAATTTTATAGAAAGTAGAACTTCCATTATGCAATACGATGAAGCTCCAAAGGATAAGACATGCACTTTTCGCGCAGATATAAATATTAAAGAGGTAGGGCATTTTGGCCTTAATATACGCATCACACCGAATCATCCCAGTCAGGAAAGAAGAAACACAATGGGGTTGGTTCTTTGGGGGGAGGGTTAAGGTTGAATTTTAAGATTTGATTAATAATCGATTTCCTTTAAAAACATTTCTCCCCTTAGATGCTGAAACCCCACTGGCTAATTAGGGGAAGTATAATTAAATCGGATAGAATTTGTATATTACTATATGGGAAGAAAAATCCACTGAAAAATAACTTTATGCCAACCAAAACCTTGAAAATTCTATTTCTAGCCTCAGAGGTTGTGCCCTTTGCTAAGAGCGGAGGTCTCGCTGATGTAGCAGGCTCTCTGCCCATTGCCCTGAAAAAATTAGGCGTTGATGTAAGGCTTGTCATTCCATACTATCAAGCCATAAAGAAAAAAAACATAGACACTCGTTTAATAATAAAAGGCCTGGAGATTCCAGTAGAAACGGGAAAACTCAAGGCAGACATCCATAAGACAGCCTTAGGCAAAAATATCCCGGTCTATCTTGTGGAAAGGGAAGACCTGTATAACCGTCCGAATCTTTATGGAATCGCTGGTGATGATTATTATGATAATATTGAACGATTTTCTTTTTTTTCACGCGCTGCTTTAATTACAGCTCAAAGATTGAAATTCAAACCCGACATAATACATTGCCATGACTGGCAGACCGGTCTTGTTCCTGCTCTTCTAAAAGGCCCTTATCTAAATGTTGATCATTTTTTATCTGCATCATCGGTCTTCACAATTCACAATCTGGGTTATCAGGGAATTTTTCCTGCAAACAAGATGCCTGTTACAGGTTTACCCTTAGATAAATTTTTTCATCCGGAAGGACTGGAGTATTGGGGAAATATCAGTCTGCTAAAGTCAGGCATTGTCTTCTCCGATTCAATCACGACTGTAAGTCCTTCTTATGCAAAAGAAATCCTGACACCGGAATATGGTATGGGAATGGAGGGGATTCTCAAGCGCCGCCATGAATTCATGCATGGCATCCTTAATGGTGTCGATTATAATAGCTGGAATCCTGCAAAAGACACACATATCACATGCAAATATTCTCCGGGTAAAATGGCCGGAAAAAGAAGATGCAAAGAGGAATTGATTAAGGAAATGAGCCTTGATCCTGCATTAAATAATCGTCCATTGATCGGAATTATCTCTCGTCTAGCTACACAAAAGGGATTGGATATTTTGATCAAAATATTCAAAGACATATTTAAGCTGGATGTCGGCCTGGTCATACTCGGGGAGGGTGATTCTAATTTAGAAAAAAGAATTAAGGTTGCTGCAGAAAAAAACAAAGGAAAGATGGGAGTCTTTTTTGGGCTCAATGAATCATTATCACATCGAATAATTGCAGGAACTGATATGTTCCTGATCCCCTCCCGGTATGAGCCCTGCGGACTTACCCAGATGTATGCCCTGAAATATGGCTCGGTTCCGATTGTACGCGCAATAGGAGGATTGAACGATACGATAGTTCAATTTGATAAAAAAACAGGTAAAGGGAATGGATTCAAGTTCTATAATTATGATGCGAAAGCCCTGCTTATATCCATTAAAGAGGCTGTTTCAATGTATGATAATTCCAAAATATGGAACAAGTTGAGATTAGAAGGAATGAAGTGTGATTTTTCCTGGAACAGATCTGCCGAAGCCTATATGAAAGTCTATGAATCAGTTCTAAAAAAACCAAAAGTTGTATAAATTACAAGTGTCGGGGAATAATGAGTGCAGTCTACAATGATATAAGCTTGTTAACGGAAAAGGATATTTACCTTTTTAATGAAGGGCGCCATTTTCGCCTGTATGAAAAACTTGGGGCCCATCTCTTAGATCATAAGGGAAGAAAGGGAACATATTTTTCTGTCTGGGCGCCTGATGCCGAGAATGTCTGTGTAATGGGAGACTTCAATGATTGGAACAGGGAGAGTCACGCCCTTTATCAGAAGCATAATTCAGGAATCTGGGAAGGATTTGTTCCTGATGTTGTAAAGAGTTCCAGGTATAAGTATAGAATATCCTCCCGATATAATGGATACAGTGTCGATAAAGCCGACCCCTTTTCCTTTTATTCCGAGACTCCCCCAAAAACTGCTTCCATTGCCTGGGACTTGGACTACAACTGGTCGGATGAAGAATGGATGAACAACCGTGCCGGGAAAAATAATACCACCGCACCTATTTCTATATATGAGATCCACCTGGGTTCCTGGATGCGCGTCCCGGAGGAAGAAAACAGGCCACTTAACTATGAAGAATTAAGCCTCAAGCTTGTAGAATACCTTAAGAACATGGGTTTTACCCATGTGGAATTCCTGCCGATAATGGAGCACCCTTTCTATGGATCCTGGGGGTATCAGGTTAGCAATTTCTATGCTCCGACAAGCAGATATGGTAATCCCCAGGAATTGATGCTTCTCATCGACCGATTGCATCAATCTGGCATCGGTGTAATTCTGGACTGGGTGCCGTCTCATTTTCCAAGTGATGAGCATGGCCTGGGATATTTTGACGGCACATTTCTTTTTGAACATTCCGAAGAACGCCAGAGGATACATCCTGATTGGAATAGCCTGATTTTCAACTATGGACGCCATGAAGTGCGGAACTTTCTTATAAGTAATGCCCTTTTCTGGCTGGACAAATATCATGTGGATGGTCTAAGGGTTGATGCAGTGGCTTCTATGTTATACCTGGATTATGGACGAAAAGAGGGCGAGTGGGTGCCTAACAGGGACGGCGGAAATGAAAACCTGGAGGCTATCTCATTTTTAAAACAATTAAACGAGGAAGTATACATGAACTATCCTCATGCCATTACCATCGCTGAAGAGTCCACATCATGGCCGATGGTGTCAAAACCCACATCTGCTGGAGGGCTGGGTTTCGGAATGAAATGGGATATGGGCTGGATGCATGATACCCTTGAATATATGTCTAAAGACCCGGTCCACAGGAAATATAATCACAACAAGTTGACCTTTCGTATGCTCTATGCCTTCCATGAAAATTTTATCCTTTCTCTTTCCCATGACGAGATAGTGCATGGCAAGGGATCATTAATAAGAAATATGCCGGGAGATGAATGGCAAAAATTCGCAAACCTTAGACTCCTTTTCGGCTACATGTACGCACAACCCGGGAAGAAATTACTTTTCATGGGAAATGAATTCGGTCAATGGAATGAGTGGTATCATGAGACAAGCCTTGACTGGAATCTGCTGGATTCTCCTTTTCACCGTGGTGCCCAACAATGGGTCAGAGATCTCAACAATACATACAAAGATGAACCGGCATTATACAGATTGGACTGCGACCCTGCGGGATTTGAATGGATAGATTGTGATGATACTCAACAAAGCGTTATAAGCCTTTTAAGGAAGGGATCTTCAGAAAATGATTTAATAGTCATTGCGTGCAATTTTACACCTGTTCCCAGAGAAAACTTCCGGATAGGTGTAAACAGGACAGGCCCGTGGAAGGAGTTGTTAAACAGTGATGCAGTGGACTATGGCGGTAGTGGCCAGGGCAATCTTGGTTTGGTAGAGACAGTTCATGAACCTGCGCATGGCCGTCCCTTTTCAATAAGTATAACGTTGCCCCCTCTAGCAGTTGTATTTTTTAAGGCCCAAAGAAATTAATCTGTTTTTTTATTCCATATCTTCCTCCTTGTAGTATCCTTTTGGTACAACCACGATCCCTCGGGAAGTAACCGTGAAGCGCTCATTATCCTCTCCTGGATTGTATCCGATCTCGGTATTGTCAGGAATCACATTGTTTTTATCTATAATCGTTTTTTTGATCCTGCAATATCTACCCACTGTCGCCCCACCCAATATTACCGATTCGTCCACGGCAGCCCAGCTTCTAACTGTTACATCAGGTGAAAGAACACAGTTCCTCACAATCCCGCTAATAATACAGCCTGGTGATACCAGCGAATCTAAGGCTTTGCCGACTCTGTTGTCTTTTGAATGTTCATTGGAAAATATGAATTTAGCGGGAGGACTGGGTTTTTGATAGGTGTGTATGGGCCACAGGCGGCCATATAGATTAAAATATGGGTCTACTCCCGTCAGATCCATATTGGCGTTCCAATAGGAGTCCAGTGTCCCCACATCCCGCCAGTAAGAGGAATCCTTTGTATGTGATTCAAGCTGCGTATGCCTCTTCCCGTCCTCTGATATTACGTTTATATAATCTTTGATGTGATTTTGCTTGCGGTATGCATAGGCCATGACTTTATAATCATCCAGGATGTTTGGGATTATTTCTTTTCCAAAATCATTTTCTTTGCCTGCCTGGAGTATTTCAAGGAGTGATTCAGTTTTGAAAACATATATACCCATGGATGCCAAAACGTGATTTGGGTCCCCTAGAATTGTCCTCACCTCTTTTTGCGGTTTTTCCTGAAATTGCAATATTCTGAATGTGTCATCAACTTCAGCAACACCAAACTGGTTCGCTGATTCCACTGGCTCTTCAAGCAGAGATATAGTTAGGTCAGCATCATTTTCCCTGTGATATTGCAGAAATGAGAAATAATTCATTTTGTAAATATGATCACCGGAAAGGATGAGGATGTGTTTTGGTTTGTATTGTTCTATCAGGTACAGGTTCTGTCGGATAGAATCTGCAGTACCCCTATACCAATCTGAACTGATACGCTGTTGTGGCGGAACAATTTTCAGAAAATGACCTATTTTGTGGCTGAATATATTCCATCCAACAGCGAGGTGTTCATTTAATGATTGGGATTTATACTGGGGAAGAATTATAATTTGATAAAGTTGAGAGTTAACACAGTTACTCAATGTAAAATCAACCAGGCGATACATTCCACCGAAGGGAACGGCAGGTTTAGAACGATCGCCAGTCAGGGGCATTAGCCTTTCTCCCCGGCCACCTGCCATCACAAATGTCAGGACATCCTTCATGTTATAATCCCTTTATATAATGTTTTTAAGCTGAAAATAACACGCAAAGTATCAATAACATCGTTTTTAGAATTCTCTAAGAGATTCCGAAATGCCTTTATGAATTTCATACCAGAAGTTAAGGGCTGCTTCCTGTTTATCTTTTTCGAATTCGTTAATCCATTTCAATAGGTCTGGGTTGTTGTCCTCTTCCACAGACCTACATCTTTTTAAGAAAGTATATATAAAATCAATATTTCTCTCTGATTCCCAGAACACAGATGAATTGCGGCTGTTAATCCGTGCTGCAGTCATCATGATATTCTTTTTATATTCATCCTTTAATCCATATAGTGCTTCCATAATGTCCGGAAGCATATCCTCTGCCCATAGTCTGTGAAAACGGCAAAAACCCAGATTATCCATTGTAAGTTCACTGATCATGCGAGATGCATTTTTTCTGCCGAGTTCACGGGGAGGCAGATATTCATTTGCATAGTGCATATAATACTTTCCCATGATGGCCATGGGTGATAAAACTCCGGGAGTCCAGTACTGGTTGGGAACTATCCAGCCTTTACGACCGAATCCATTGTACATAAAGGTGTTCAGAATATTTTCACCCTTTTCTCTGCTGAGACGTCGGGCAAGTTTCCTGGGGCCTTCCTCAAGGTTCAGTATCCCCTTTTTTTCAATGATGGAATCAAGCAAAGCCATGCCGGTTTCAGCATTATGCATTGAATCGGTTTCAACAGAAAAGCCTTCGGCAGAAAAGACCGGATATCTGTTTATGCCAAGTTCTTCCGGGGTTAATTGTTTATCCGAAAGGCTCTCCATAAGCCAGCTCAGAATACCTCCGACAGATATAGCATCAAATCCATACTTATTAGCATGATGATTAAGCTTTTCTGCGGCACGTTGATCGAAAATGCCCATCAAAGGTCCCATAGCCTGATAGGGTTCATAATCCTTTTTATACATATTATTCATCTTTTTACAAACGGCAACACAGGGTTCTCCGCAATTATGTTGCTGCTTTGTTTTAATCGTTTCTTCATTAAATTGTTTCAGGTAATGCTTGTTGATAAATCTATCATATATAGTCAGGCGTTCGTCCTCTTCCATGTAGATGCTCTGATAATTAAAACAAAGTAATCGGCCTCCAACAGTTGCGAAATTAACCCCGAATGTACCGCCAGTATCAAAGGAGGGCTCAAAACGATACTTTGATGTTGCTTCAAAGTCTTTGGCGGTCATCTTTTTTTGATACTTGGCTTCAAACCACTTATCAGCGACTTTACGATTCCTGAAATCTTCATCAATAAAAGTACCACCATAAATGACGGCGCAGATACCATGCTCCTGAAACATTCTGGACCCGAATCCGCCCCTGCCGGCCCATGTATCGACATTAGATCTTTTTCCATTATTAACTGGAAACGAAGCAACAGCTCCAAAATCTGTGGTCATAGAGGCTGGTCCTGTAACCAGAACGCGGGGATCATTCTCGCACCTTTCAGAAAGTTGTTCTAATGTGTAATCCGCAAGAGAAAAGATGCCACCTTCGCCCACTGTCCATATTTTATTGATATTCACAGGAATTGTTTCTATGTGTATATCCTCACCATGGGATCTATTTAGGTAAAGAATTGAAGGGGTACTTGCCTTCCCGATCAGCGAAATCATATTGATTCCAAGATTATCAAACACAAGACCTGCGCCACCCATGGACGAGATGAAAAATCCACCCCAGCAGGGTGAAAAACCGGTAAAAATCAAACGGTTTGATCCCGGGAGGATGGACCCGGCAAGAAGTCCTGTGCCAATATTCATGCTGTTATACTTTCCCGAAAGGTGCAAACCGAGGTCAACAGGTCCGAAGAAATCACCGATCCTGAACCGGAGAATTTTACTGAATGAAGTTTCACAATCCAGAAGAAGGACTTTTAAATAGTCGCGCATGGAAATTCTCTTAAAAAATTGATTAGAATGAAATATTTCACCTCTTATTCAATCATTTATTCAAAATAACAATATCTTAAAATATCTGATAAAAAGCTGTTTTATAGTTTTTCATAGAAGGTAACGAAATCCTATACCATTTTTCTTCTAGCTGAAAACATTCTATAATCAGGGATCATAGCTTTAAATCATTCTTTTTTAACTGCTGGGTCATTGGCAAACCACAGGACTCGTTGAGGGAAGGCTATTTCTATCCCTTGTTCTTCCAGAGCTTTTTTGATCTTTAAAAGCATCTCTGTTTTTATAGAAAGCCATTCGCTTGTTGGCGCCCACATCCTTACCATAATATTAACTGCATTATCACCCAGGTTATCAACAAAAACCTGTGATTCGGGATTGATCAAAATGAAAGTGTGCCTATTTATGAGATCTTTTATTATCCCGATGGCCTTATCTGCATCATCCTCATACCTTATTCCGACAGTATATTCTATACGCCTGGCTGCATTTGCCACAAAATTTGTGATGTTCGCAGTAAAAATCTTTTGATTTGGTATTCTAAGATAAAGACCCTCAAATGTCCTTAATGTAGTGGACATGATGCGTATTTCTTCTACAATTCCGGCGTCCCCATCTATGTTTACCGAGTTTCCTATCTTAACGGGACGTTCAATCATCAAAAAGATGCCCGATATTAAATTGCCAACAATACTTTGACTTGCAAAACCAACAGCTAAACCGACTATTCCGCCGGCTACCAAAAGACCTGACAGTTTTACACCAAGCATTGGAAGTACTATAGTAATAGCAAGAATGAATACTGCGTATGTTATTATTTTTATAATAATGTCAGCGTTTTCATTAGGAATTTTTTCTTTAAAAAATCTCCTGAGATATACAGCAATTATTTTTGAAGAAAAAACAGCTAAAGCTAGAATAAAAAGGGCAATTAGCATGTCAAACAGTGTTACATTTCCATATATAACTTTACTGAAAATCATATTCCATACTCCATTACAAAAGAGTTTGAAGTCTGTACAAATCCCTTTGATATATACACCTCAAGTGAATTTTTCATGTTTTTCTGGAGTGGTTTATTTAAAAAGACTGTTTCAGCAATCTTACTGTTCTCTAAACTAATTTCAGATTTCATGGCCACCAGGTCGTCACTGTAGAAGAGTTTCATACCATAGGCATTGAATACTATTTTCGTTAATTCAAGCCAACCCACATCATTATTAATTATTTTCAGTTGCATAACTCCTTCAAATAAAGGATCTGCCTCAGGTATAGTGTGATAAATATCACTTTCATAATACCTGCAAAGAACGCCATTTTTGGGATCTCCATATAATGTGTACTTTGGCTTTTGCAGGGTAAATATATCAATCAAATGATTTTTTTTATTCCTTAAAAGAAAAATACCTGCTTCAATCGGAAATTTCAAAAAGACTTTTATTGGATTCTGAGGAGCAATTATAATCGGCTTTTTTAGATGTATAAACAAATGATTCGTTATGGCTTTTGGTTTGTTGACAGGTTCAACAGGGTTTATCAAGATTTTCCCATTGTCAGCCATAATAGATCTTTCGAAAGTTTCTTCTGTACATTCCCTGAAATAATATATGAATTCATTTTCCTGTTGGATTGAAATAGAAAAATTATCATTTTTTATTTTCGATCCTATGTCATAGGTTCCGTACATATTATATTTCTCCTTCTATGCAAAAAAAGATTGAGTATATCTATACCATTTTATTGCTATTTAATAATCTTTTTTCCAGTTTATTCCGGATTCCGCTTCATCTTTTGCATTTATTTCTGTTTCCAGTGAAATGCTTGGGCTTAATTCCCACTTGATTGAAGCACTTCCGCTTTCAGATCCAAGCCCCTGTTCAACTTCCAGGTAAATATTATCTCTAAGATATTTACCCGCGCTTATGGTCGAATCACCCATATTTTCTCCAGACTGTTTAATTTCAAGCTGGTCCACCATAAGTAACTTTCGTGTCCGATCCAAAATATTAAAACCCTTTCCACCCTTAATAAAGGTATTGACAGCATTAGCAAGCTGAATTGCCTGTATTGGAGTGATCTGTGCCGCGGATCGACCAAAAAGAAGCCTGGAAAAAATTTCATCTGAAGGGAGATAGGGCTCTGATTCAAGCTTGAATTCAGGGCTTTTGATATCTCCGGCAATTTTTACATAGACTTTTATATCCTTTGATATGGTTTCACCTGTTATGTTGATTCTTGGTGATAGAGGAATCTTCCCGTCGAAAAAAATATCACCCTGAGTAATTTGTAATCGTTTTCCCAAAAAATTGTAATATCCCCTGACTATTGAAAGTTTCCCGGTCATGATCGGTGAATCTGCAGATCCTTTTATATCAAGGTTACCGCTCCATTCAGAGTTAAGACCTCTTCCATTGACATAGACCTTTCCGGGACTGTTGACGTATAAATCCAGTTTAAGGAGTTCAGATTTTTTCGCTTTAGTTATTTTACGTTCATTCACAATAATTTTTTTATCTACATTAATCTCTTTTACCTCAAGTTCAGTAATTTCCGGAGAAAGGTTATCGGGGATATTTAACTCCGCCTTATTAATCCCGAGGTTACCATAGAGTTTGTGCCCTGACAACGAGCCGGACAGGAAAGGCCGGCCTTCGGCTGTTATTGATATCATATCATTTTGAGCTAGTGTAAAATCATTCAGATCAAATTCTAATTTGTAAGGAAACTTCATATCAGGTATTGCATCAATCCATCCTCTGCCGGTTACTGTACCACCCAGACCGTCAATAGCTGTAATTTTAGTAATATTTAATCTCGGCGGTTCTGCTGATATTTCCATCTCGATTTCCCTGAGAATTGTCCCTGTTTTAAGATTTTCATAACCTCCATCTTTTAGATAGGCTTGACCGGTTATTTTTGGAGATAAAACAGTCCCTCCCATATTGAAATCCACATTTATTCTGCCATTTACTCTGTGGCCCACAAGATCCATTAAGGGAGATATATTTGACATTTCAATCTGTCCGGCAAGAGCGCCGCTCATCTCTCCAGTTTTAGCGAAGGAATATGAAAAGGGTGATATAGAGAGTTGGAAAGGAGCATCAATTGAACCGGTAAATGTTCCGGGTTTTGTACCGTTAACTGATATATCTACATGGAGTTTGCCGGAATCAAAGAATGTATTTAATGTTGCTTTTATGGTAAGAGGTTCATCATATTGCTCCGAAAGAATCCATATAAAGTCAACATCAATATTACTTGTAACAACCGGTTCAGAAAGGCTTCCCCCGACTGATAGCTTTCCGGAAGACAATCCTTTCACCTCAGAAATTCCAATTAAAGAAAAACTGTTTAGAGGAATATCCCGGTACTCAAGCGAGAACCTTATTTTATTTTCTGTCAGGTTGCCGGAACTCCTTATAATTCCCCGATCGAAATTAAGTTCAATATCTTCAAGCTCGATCGTGTCGGCTGATCTTGTAAGGTTAAATGGATTTATCAAATTTAGAGGTAGAGCCCCATATTTGGCCTGAAAATGTTTTACATGCAGTATCTGTTTTGCTTTATCTGAAAGATAAGTTCCGCCAAAGTCCACCTGGAATTCATGGCCGGATCGGCCGGTGCCTTTTAACTCAAAATCGGCATTGTTCATACTTCCGTTAACCTTAGCATTTATGGACTCAAATATCAGATTATCCTGTTTAACATTTTTCAAGAACATATGGGATTTGATTAGTGGAGAATCAAGTGGGCCTGTTATCCTGGCTTTTAAATCCAGATTTTCGGTTTTAACAAACCGGCTGACCAAATCAGACCCACTGATATTCAGATCTATATCAATATCTTTTCCTCCTTTGTGGAAAACTCCTTCCATAGAAAGGCTGCCGGAAATATTTTCATCAAGAAATGAGGAAGGGCCTGTTAAGTCATCACAAATGAGTCGGAGATGACCGTCTAACAGCGGCTTGTCAATTCGGGTATTAAAATCACCCTCTACCCTGATCCCTGACCCGTTGATTTCCAGTTTCTTGAAATTAAGGATGTTGTTCTGCAGTTTAAAAAAAGATGTCCCCTTTATACTGTAGTCGGATTTATCGAGGGTAATAGATAAGTTGCCTTCATTATTCATTGGTTTTCCTGATGTATTGATTACAGCAGTTAAACTATCTACACCCCTGTTATTTACTGACAGGTTTTGAAATAAAGTTTTTGTTTTCAGATCGATCCTGTCCATTGTGCCTGTTATTTCTGCGTACAACTGACCCGAACCCTTTAAATTATATCCAAGGGCTGAAGACAGCTCATCTAGACGAGGGATTTTTATGGTAAGATTTGTATCAATTACCCGGGCTGAAAAATCATAGATGCCGGAACCTGTGAGGCTGCCCCTGTCGGACCGAACATCAATATCACTGAAATGAATACTATGAAAATCCGCTGACTTTAGTTGTCCCGAATATTGTAGGATCTGACCGACAAACTTTTCATAAGAATTATTTGCTTCAGGAAGAATATTTAGTTTCCCCTTAAAAACAGTGCTGAATGTGCTGGCGGAAAGATCCGCGAAAAGCTTTATCTCAAGGGAATTATTTCCTTTTATATCAAGCCCGGACAGTGACGAGTAATTATAAATAGATTTAATGTCTATCAATGCTCCAGCGGAAATGGTTTTGAGCGATTGGTTAAACCTGCCGGAAGCTGACAGGCTTGTATCTCTGCCGGATATATCAAGTTTTTTAAAGACGATATTATCCTGCGCCGGACCCATTACGTCCAGGTTTAAGGTTATTTTTTCTTCTGATAAATCCACGGATCCATATTTAATGGCAACGTTGTTAAAAATTCCATTCCCGGTGATATGAAACAGCGGCGAATTGTTATCAGGATTTCTTGTTATTGCCAGATTTAGTTTTAAGGCCAGGTTGTCAGTTTTAACGGTATCTACTTTAAGGTCTCTGATGTTTATGTCTGAACTCACTCTGGGCTCGAACAAGGGGCCTGTGAACTCCCCCTTCATTCGAACATTACCTGTGCTTTTTCTATTTATAAGCTGTTCTGCTAAGGAGAGGTCATTTATCAGAATATCGAAGTTTCCTTTTGTTGCCAGGTCCTTCAACCCCAGAAAGCCTCTGAGGGAAATCTGCGCACTTTCTGTCTTAAACTCCAATCGTTCGAATTCTAAATTTCTTTTTTCTTTAAGGCGGGTTTCTATTAAAAAACCGGCGTGCTGCCCGATATTCTTTTCTGCATTTTCAGGTATAAAGCCTTTGGAAAACTCAATATCTCCTGCAAGTTTAAGCTTCGGGTCATTGTTAAGTTCCAGTCCTATTTCTGATTCAAGAGACGCGATGTTTTCCACTTTTGCCTTTAAGGCTCCTGACCAGTCTGTAAGAGGGCCCTCACCCGTGAGAGACAGCAGGGTTTTTCCTTTTGAACCCAGTAAACCGGTTATAAAACCATTCTGGTCATCTACCCCGGCACTCATTGTTAAATAGGGTTGAGTTCCCCTGACTATGGCATTAAAAAACATACTGCTTCCGGTCTCATCAATCCTGTCGACATTCATGTTCACATGGCTCTGGTTTAATTTACTGTCTCCCGATACACTGATCATAACCTGAAAATCCATTGATTCCCCAAACAGGGATTCAGGGATTTGTAGATGATTGATCATAAGCCGCGTGATTCCCATACGAAAAAAGATTTCGGGAATAAGGCTGGCTTTCTGCTGATCTGATATCTCCTTTTTATTAATCCGGGGGAGAGCTTTAAAAATCATGGAATCAACAGATAACCCCTTAATGTGTAAACGGCCCTTTAAAAGGGAACTGGTTGATAAACGGAAAGCAATGTCCCTTGCATCAAGAAAGACACCATCCCTGTCAGTAACTTCTAATTGATCGGCCGTAAAAGAGAAGGGAATGATACCTCCGGAATTTTTAATTTTTATCCGTATTGATTTTTCAGCCAGTGACCTGTTTAGAATTGAAAGGAGTCTTTCTCTGCCAAAGTCAGTCTGAAAAAAATAAAATATCAGGCTAAACAGAAGAATAAAAGTGCCGGCCATTAAGGCTGGCCATTTCATAAGTTTGATAATTTTTTTCATTATTAAAATGCCTGCCCGATGCTCAAATAGAGCTGAAAAGAATCATCTATCCCTTTTCTTCGGTTCAAAGGAAAGCCGATATCCATGCGTAATGGGCCAATAGGTGTGTAATATCTTAATCCCGCACCTGCTCCCCATAATATGTTTTCACTTGAAGAAAGGATTTTTCCGCTATAGGCCGTTCCTCCGTCAATAAAAAATACAAGTCCGAATTTATCCGAAAGCCGTATACGCGGTTCAAAGGAGATTGCGATCAATGATTTGCCGCCATATGGATTTCCATTTGAATAAGGTCCGATTGATTGATAGGCATAACCCCTTACAGATCCTCCTCCACCTGCATAAAATCGTTCATCGGCAGGTATTTCATGACTGGAGGCACCATATATGCTCCCAATGGTGAGATTTGCTGCGAGTTTTAATGACGGGCTTTGTAACAGGCTGAGATAGTATCGAAAGTCAATGAAGCTTTTGATGAACTTTGATTGAGATCCCGATGTATTATAAAAGGGAGTTGCCTCAATGGAAATACGGTTTCCCTTTCCGGGATCAAGAAGATCATCAGTATTATCCCAGCGGCTGAAAACAGGAACAGAAAACAGGCTGAAACTGTCCGATGAACTTAACTGCTCGATTGTTGATGACTTATAAGCGAGTCCGCCTCCTATATCCACATGATCTGATAACTTTCTTTCGATTATGGCCATTGTCTCCAGATATGTGCTTTTGTATGCATTGGGATGATCTTCTGCAATGCGTAAGGCGAGCCTGATGATCTGATCTTTTCTATAGAAGTCAGGTTTTCGAAATATTCCTTCTGCTGCCAAGGTAAAATCTGACAATTCTATGGATGTTTTTAACCTTTCACCCTTACCCATTATATTGCGATTCTCCCACATGGATTTTATGCCGGGACCTTCATCAGTTTTATAAAATATGCCCGCACCAATGGACTTATGCATTCGTTCCTTTAACTCAATTGTAATGGGTAGCCTTCCTTTTTCGTCAAGCCTTTTTCCTTCCACAATTCGTACAATGGAGAATAGACCCAATCCTGTTAATCTTCCATGTGTTTTCTTTACAAGGTCAATATTATAAGTATCCCCTTGTTTCCACACTAATTTCTGAAAGACATAAGGTTGATCCACACTTTCAAGACCCTCAAATGTTGTTTCCCCAAAAACTGCCTTTGGCCCCGTATCAATGATATAAGTAACACTTACCGTGTTGTCCATATGGTCGGCTGTTACTTCATACTTCTCAATCTCTACAAAAGGAAAACCTATTTTTTTAAAAGAGAGGATCAGCCTTTGTCGCCCTTCCAGTACAGCATCTGATTGGAAAGGCTTTCCGGGTAAAAGGCCTGTATTCTTGCTGTCTGGTATATTTGCCAAATCATGAGTATGTGTCTCAGTTGTTTTAATGGAGATACTTTTTAATAAAAATCGAGATCCTGTATTTATCTTAACTGATACAGTAACCGGTGATTCTTTATGGTTAATATCAATATCTATTTCCGCTTTAAAATAGCCTTTTGCCTTGAGCAGCTTAAATATTTTTTCCTTATCTCCTTCCGCCCTCCTTTTCAATATTTGTAGGGATTGTATGGGTCGGTCTTTAAACCTTATCAGGTCTATATAAGTCTTCATATCTGAAAGGAGTTTTTTATCTTCGATCCCATAAATATTTACATTATAGAAGATTCCCGGTTCACCGGCAAAAACGTGGGGTTTAAAATATGACAGGCTCAACATTGCGACTATGAAAAACACTATACCGAATATAAGAAAATTATTTTTTTCTGTACTCATATTAATGCTTTCATTAAATCAATGCTCTGAAAAGTTATGAAAAGCTGGTTCCTTTCCAACTATTATAACAAAACAAATATAGTCATAAGAGTGAAAAGTTATTCCATCTATACTTTATTATATTTATTGTTGTTTATTTAAACTATATATTATATAATATTATTCAATATAGATCAATATAATAAGGAGAACTCAATGAATTTCAATACCGCTCTGAGGGATTATACGTCTAAAAGAATCGAGGAAATTGAAACTGCGGACATACTAATGGGCATTCCATGCTATAATAATGAGCAGACTATAGCCCATGTAATCCAGATGGTCACACATGGTCTGGCCAAATATTACAATGATAAAAAAAGTGTCATAATAATAGCTGATGGAGGTTCAACAGATGACACTCGTGAAGTGGCCCGGAGTTTTGAGATTAAGCCGTGGCAGGAGAAAATTGTCTCAATTTACAGAGGTGCAGCAGGTAAAGGTACAGCGTTAAGATCCGTGTTTGAGGCGGCCGATAGGCTTAATGTAAAAGTATGTGCCATGGTAGATTCCGACCTTAGGAGTATAACTGCAGATTGGGTAAAGTATCTGGTGGAACCTATTCTTGAAAAAGAGTATCAGTATGTTTCTCCGGTATATGTAAGGCATAAATATGACGGTACAATAACAAATAATATCGTTTATAACCTGACCAGGGCTTTATATGGGAAACGCATACGCCAGCCTATAGGTGGTGATTTTGCCATCTCACAAGAGGTAGCAAAATTTTATACACAACAGGATGTATGGGACACGGATGTTGCGCGTTTTGGTATTGATATCTGGATGACGACAAGCGCGGTTACACAGGGTTTTAAAATATGCCAGTCAAATCTTGGTGTTAAAATTCATGATGTAAAAGATCCGGGACAACACCTCGGTCCGATGTTCAGACAGGTCCTCTCTGCCCTTTTTTCCCTTATGGAACATAATGAAAGTTATTGGAAGGCTGTTCGAGGAAGCGAAACCTTAGAGTCTTTTGGTTTTGACGGATCTCTTGAACCTGACCCAGTAAATGTAAATCTTGATCTTTTAATTGAGCTTTTTAAGACAGGGTTTAATCAATTTTCATCTCTTTGGAAGGAAATATTCAGCGAAGCCAGTTTTAAACAAATTAGCGATACAGCAAAAATGGATTCAAAGGAGTTCAGACTTCCTACAGACGCCTGGGTTAAGATCCTTTATGAATTAGCAGCGACATATCATCTCTGGAAAATGAACCGTAATAAGCTTCTCGATATGATGACACCTTTATATTTTGGCCGTGTTGCTTCATTTGTAAATCAAAGCCGGGATATGTCATCAATAGAGGCCGAAGTACTTGTAGAGGAGCAGGCTGTAAAATTTGAAGAGCAGAAAGAATATTTAATTAAAGTATGGGACGAAAAATCAGCAGAAAAGATGAAAATATCGATGTCTTAACATAAATAAAAACAAGAATAGTCTTGATTGGTTAGATTTTAATAAAACAGGAGAAATAATTATGAAAATTCAGATTGCTATATATTGCAGGATAATAGCATTTTTTATTGTGGCAATGGTGTTAGTTAGTGGATATTTACCTGAAACATGTAAAGCACAGACAAGTAATGTCGAATCTCTTGACAATATTAAAAAGATAGGAGTCTTACCTTTTTTAAAGGGACGTTATGGAAATGAAGTTCGAGCTACCCTGGATGCTAACATTTCAAACTTTAATTATAAGCCTGAAGTGATTTCTGAAGAAGCGGATAGAATTTTAACAGGAATAGTTCATGAAGAAATTAAAGGGAAGGGTGTTAGTGATGTTGTCCCTCTTCTGGAGGCGGTTATTGCCTATGACAGTATCTCTAAAGAAGGAGAAACAATCAGAAGCCTCGCTAAAAAGGTAGGTGAGACCTTGAAGGTCGATACCATGGTGGTTGGGTATATATGGCGATATAAAAGGAGAGTTGGCAGCTCAGTGTCGGCATCCAGTCCGGCGTCCGTAGGATTTTGTGTGTGTCTTGTTGATGTTTCCACAGGAAATGTGCTGTGGAAAGGGAGTTATGAAGAAACTCAGCGATCGCTATCTGAGAATATTTTAAATATAAAAGCATTCTTTAAAAAAGGAGCAAAATGGCTTACTGCTGAAGATCTTGCTCGTTATGGCGTTAAAGATATATTTAAGAAATACCCTCATTAAAGAATACCTGTAAGTTCATCCTGACCAAAGGCAAATTATATTCTTATTAATCTAAAGGTACATTGATTAACTATCTTAAATCATCAGGGCCTAATATGCCACCCGACAATACAGTATTTAATGCTTCTTCAATGGTCCACCCGGGATCTCTTGTCTTGGATTCCTTGACAAAGATCATTACTCCGGACGTAGGGTTAGGTATTGTAGGTACAAATACCTTCAACAATTTTTCATTATTGTTATTTTTGTCATTCATAGAACCTGTTACAAATCCTATTGTCCAGGTATCAGGTTTGAGGTAGTTTACGAGCACTGCTTTTTTGAATACCTTTTTTCCTGGAAGGGATAGTGTCTTTCCGAGTTGCTGCCCTACCTTATATGTTGTCCTGATGAGGGGTATCCTGTTCGATATTTTTTCAACCAGCTTGAATAACTGTTTACCTGCAACATTGCTCACGATAAGACCCAGGACATAAAGTGAGATGAGTAGTAAGAGAATACCCAGGCCAGGAAAGCTGAAGCCAAGATGTTTCTGGAATATACTTACAATTCGCTGGTCGATAGTATTGTACAAAAGCATAATAGTAAAAAAGGTAAGGGCAATCGGTATAATTGCGAGAAGCCCTCTGATCATGTATTTTTTCAAATGGTCAACTACATTTTTCATGGTTTTTTCCCAAAGAATATTTGAAGTGAATGGTTATTGATTGATCATGTTTTTATAAAGATAAATCTATGCTATTTCTAACACCTTTAAAAGATTTGTTGTCCCTGGCTTGCCTGAGGGAACGCCGGCCGTAACTACGATTCTGTCACCCTGCTTGGAAATCTGTTTTTCCGAAGACCATGATACTGCAAGATTAAAAATATCGTCTACTTCAGAGAAAGGTGCAACGAGGTCAGGAATAACTCCCCAGGACAGGGATAGTTGACGAACTGTTTGAAGGTTTGGAGTAAGACCAAGGATGGGACTGGCCGGGCGGAAGCGGGAGATCAGTCTTGCAGTACTACCCGAATAAGTCCCAGCCACGATAGCTGATGCATTCAGATCCTCGGCAATAGAGCAAGCGGACCTACCAATAGAAAGTTCAATGCTCTGTGTAATTCCTGAGACTGGTTTTTCAGCGAATAGCCGGTCTGTTAGGTACGGTTCGGTTGATTTTGCTATTCTATTGAGTATTTTTACCGCTTCTAAAGGATACTCACCTATAGCTGTTTCATCTGAGAGCATCAGAGCGTCGGTTCCGTCAAGGATTGCGTTGGCTACATCCGTGGCTTCAGCGCGTGTGGGTCGTGGATTTTCCATCATGGATCGAAGCATCTGAGTTGCTGTAATGACAGGTTTTCCGGCAGCTCTTGCCTCATGTATAATCCTTTTCTGGACCATGGGAACATCTTCCAGAGGCATTTCAACTCCGAGATCACCACGGGCGACCATTAGCCCATCAATATTTTTAAGAATTTCTGTGAGTCTACCAACTGCCTGAGGTTTTTCGATCTTGGCAATAAGCATAGGGCCCTGTTCCTGTTTATTCAGGATCTCTCTCACAGGTTCAAGGTCCTTTTCATGCCGAACAAAAGACAAAGCTACAAAGTCCACACCTTCTTTTATACCGACAGTGAGATCCTCCCTGTCTTTTTCCGTAAAGGAGGGGATACGAAGAGAACTTGTGGGGAGGTTTACACCCTTATGGGAATGAAGCGCGCCACCCACTATCACCTTGGCAGAGAGGTAATTATCGTGCTTGGATTCCACCTGTAATTCCACACGACCGTCAGCTAGTAGAATGCGATCGCCAATTGATACATCTTCTATGAAATGTGGATAGTTAACCGGGATACGTAGAGGGTTCTCATCATTTACAAGACCAAGATTAATTGTTTCATCGGCCTGCACAATCAGTTCTGGGACTGATAGTTTTCCAAGACGAATTTTAGGGCCTGCAAGATCCTGAAGGATTCCCACCTCTATGTTAAGTTCCTTGGAGATCTTCCTTATCATCCGAATGGTCTCACAATGTGATTCATGATCACCATGAGAGAAATTGAGCCGGCCTATATTCATTCCTGCGAGCATAAGCGCCCTCAGGTTATTCGCGGAAGATGTAGCGGGGCCGATAGTACATATAATTTTAGTTCTTCGGAATTTAGATATATTAGTCATTATATTCATCTCTTCATAAATTTCTCTGGTGTCCTCTCCTTTAGCGGATTTATAAGGAGCGAGTAAAAATCGGGATCCAGGGGATGAGGAATCATTCATATTTAAAATGACAACTAGAAATATCCTTCCGGATACTATTGCGTACTAAAAATATCAATCATCTAATTTATCACTTCCGTGCTTAAAGTGCTCCGAAAAGTATTTTAAAAGCCATCCAGCTACTATTCCTATGGCGAGAAACAAAAGCATTAGTAATGTACGTGACATAGTTATTGTCCAGAACAGTATCTTTATCTCCACGATTGAAGCGTTTTGAATAAAAAAGATGACTATTACGCATAGAAATATCAAGGCCGTAATAAGTTTTATTTTCATTTTTATGATTATCCTTTTTGTGAAAAGTAATTCTCGTTTACCATAATACCTGGGCCACCATCCAGTGGCAATAACATGAGCGAAATACTTTCACGGCTGTATCAATTCAGGTTTAAGCAGTTCAAGTTGCAATCTTCCATCATGTAGTGATTCACCCCGGAGCATGAGTTTATTCGATCTTTTTCGTTACTATCCAGTAAGTAATTCCAAGGGCCAGTACTACTGCCGCAGTGGCGAAAACATATTGAGGGCTTATCTCTTTAAAATCAAAAACAATTACTTTTCTGGCTATGGCCATCAGGGCTGTAGCGACAACGAGCTTGACGTGGATAATATCGTCTCTAAGGTATAGGGTAATGTTGAGGAATATCTCGATAGCGATAAGGACAACCAGAATAGAACCGAAAAGAAACAGTATATCATTCACTTTCAATAAAAAATAGGGTGGCTGACCAAGTCTTCTGATGAACACCCACATCACGTCCACTACCCCCCACAAAATGATAACGGTCATTAATACAGCCAGAGCCTTAACTCCAATTCTGATTATTTTGTGAAGATAACGAATCAACGGGTCCTTATCATATATTGATAAACCTGAATGTCTTTCTTCATCCATGATAGTCTCCTCTGACACAAAGCTTTTATTTTATATTATGCAGATTCCCTCTCTCCTACTTAATCATATTTTTGTATAATCTAGTCAGGAGGGAAGTATCAAAATAGAGATGGCCATATATATTTGTAATTTAAATTAATGTGAAACACGATAATATAAACCATCAGATCTCTCTAATAGTTTATTTCAGTAACCATTGTTTTCCTCCTTTCTATAACTGTTTAACATTATATCAAAAGCTCCATACCTTCCATAACTGCAAAACAATCAACACCACTTTTTGCATCTTTAATCCTTTTTCTACAATACACTTCAAAGCGGTCCATACTTTCATCATCATGCTCCGGATCGTGATGGAATAACCCCAACCTTTTCACTTCGGCCTTAATACTGAAATCCGTTACTGAATTAAAAGTTGAATGTCCCCACCCTTTTGAAAAAAGATACTCTTCATCTGTATACTGGGCATCATGTAGCAGGAGGTCTGCACCTTTGCAGAAATCAAGATATTTTTTATAATCGAGCCCCCATTCATGCTTGAAACCCAATTCATGGTCTGTAAAAAAAATAAATATCTTATCTTCTTCGATAATCTTGAAACCATAACATCCATTGGGATGGCTTAAAATTATGGGGACGATCTCGGCTCTACCTATCGTTCTTCTTTTAGGAGCGCTTTGGGTAAAGTCGAATTCTGCTTTCATGGATTGAAACCTGACAGGAAAATAAGGTGCTTCCATCTGATGTGACAGATATTCTCTTAATGACTGTTTGGCTTTAGGACCTCCTCTAACATGGATTTTGAATCTTTCCATATATGCAGGTGCAAAGAAAGGAAATCCCATGAGGTGGTCCCAATGAGGATGAGTAAGATAGAGGTATAATTCAGAGATATTCTGTTCTTTTACCAGTTCTTTTCCAAGCTTTCGGATACCTGAACCCGCATCAAAAATAATAATAGTCCCATCCGCAAGCCTGACCTCTACACAAGTTGTATTACCACCATATTTAACTGTCTTCATGCCAGGAGTTGGAAGTGATCCTCTGCATCCCCATATCTTTATATTCATTTAATAACCACCTTTTTGCCTATCCAAACATATTATACTTTTACAACCGAATCTTCAGATCCTAACTCATTTCTCTGATACGCGTCGGCATTCCAGTCATTCTCCCAGCTTTTCCCGTCCATGAGATACTTGTATCGATATTTTCTTCCAGCCATTAATGAAATAGTAGTACTCCACCTTCCGTTTTTTCTTTTAGTCATTTTATTTTTCTGAGGATTCCAGTCGTTGAATTCACCGCAAAGTGATATCTCGTCTGCATTTACTTCTGCAGGCAGCTCGAATGTCGCCCGACAGAATTCCCCGGTTTTTGAATAATTTTTACGAACCATTATGATACCCTCCTGAAAATATCATCCCTGAATTATTTGAAACCCAACATAGATTATATACAAGGCAAGTAGAACAACTCCCTCCCATCTGTCCAGAGAAAGCTTTTTACCTGTAAACATGCTGAAGAACAAAAAGAGACTCGCAATGATGACCACACCTATATCAATGTTGTTTCTTGCATTAAAAGGTAGTGGTTTTATGATAGCACTTATCCCTAATACAAAAAAGATATTAAAAATATTTGATCCCACCACATTACCCACCGCGATCTCCACGTTCCTTCTATAAGCCGCCATCGCGGATGTGGCCAGTTCGGGCAGTGAAGTTCCGATTGCTACTATGGTCAATCCTACTAATGACTCGCTCATTCCAAGTCGTGCTGCCAGAAAAACCGCACCGTTAACAATCCATCGCCCTCCAAGGCCTAATCCAATAAAACCGATAAAAATCAATAATATCGATCTGTAAATGGCACACTGTTTTACCGGAATGAACTCTTCCATCCCATCTATTCTATTTGCTATCCCAAATGTGTAATAGATAAATATTATGAAAAAGGAGAGAAATACCAAACCATCTATGCGTGTGAGAGCTGATACCCTTCCTCCGTCTATGAGCCGGTCGTTCGCGAGAAAAATCAGGACAATGACAGCCAGAAGACTGAACGGGATTTCCTTCCATACCGTACCCTTTGTAACTGAAAGGGGATAAATGATTGAAGAAATTCCCAGAATTAAAAGGATATTGCAGATGTTGCTACCCAGGGCATTTCCTAGGGCAATATCAGTGTTCCCGTTCAGACTTGCAACAATGTTCACGAATAGTTCGGGAGTTGATGTTCCGAATGCAACAACAGTCAAACCGATTGCCAGATCAGAGATATTCAAACGTCTTGCAACAGACGATGCGCCTTCAATGAGCAGGTCTGCGCCCTTAATTAAAAGGATGAGACCTATTATAAATAATACGATATGTAACATAATGGAAATCCGGATTTAAATTATTTCCCCTGCTATAATTATCTGGATTATGAAATAATAAATATGCTTATTTCTTTTTGATAATTTACAGCAAAAATATTCCACTGCCATAACAGTTGGATATCCTGTGTGCTTATATAATCCAGGATTAAAAATACCAGGCAATAGAAGTTTGACTTCTTATTTTTGTTGATAAGTTAATGAATGAACTACCGCACCGCAAGCGCCCAAGGGAGGATCAAATCTTTTCGACTTTCACGTCCGGCAAAAGCCTTTCTACAGTATCACGATGGCAGAGCTCAGTACCGGGTGTCTGAGCAGTAGCTGTTCCAGCAGCGCATGCAAGACGAACACAATCCTCGAGATCTTTTCCTTGTGATAGCGAAAGAATAAATCCGGCAACTGCCGAATCACCTGCACCAACAGTGCTTTCCACCTCAACTGGAGGAGCAACAGCCTTTATCGTAACCTCTTTCGATGAAAGGATGAGACCGTCTTTCCCTCTTGATACAAGAATATATTGAAGACCTTTTGAGTGGAGGTCCTTACAGGCGTTTATTATTTCCTCTTCTGTTTTCAGTTCTACACCAACAAGTCTGGACATTTCATGTATATTGGGTTTTATGCATGTAGGTTGATACGCAATAGCGTCCTTTAGTGCATCACCGTCTGCGTCAAGGAAAATAAAAGCCCCTTTCTTTTTTCCCGCCAGGATCAATTGACCATAAAGATTTGCACTTACACCCCTTGGCAGACTCCCGCTCATGACCAGATATTCCATGTCATGGATCTGTAGGACCTGGTTATAGAATAGGCCTATCTCTGTTGCAGTGATTTCCGGTCCCTTCGCACTGATAACAAACTGTCGACCTGAAGATTTCTCTTTCAGTACAACATTGGTCCTGGTTTCATGGGAAATCTTAGTAAAATCGGTCGTGACACCAGAATTAATTAGCAGGCCCTCCAGATGCAGCCCGTCATAACCACCAACCAGGCCCTTTGCCACACTTTGGCCTCTAAGCTCATGAATCACCCGTGACACGTCAATTCCTTTGCCCGCAGCATAATAGGTCTCATCAATTATTCTCGTTGAATCATCATCATTCAATTTATCAACACGAATAAAACGGTCCAACGCTGGATTCAGAGTTACGGTGTATATCAAAAAATATCTCCTTAATAATAGTGTTGATAGATAGACCACTTTCAACACTCTGGATTTTAAGTAATTTCAGAACCAAATTTAAGATACTCAATTAATAAAGTATTATCAATATTAATGTAGCGTATCAATCACAGTTATCTTTGAAACGAATGCTTTTTATTATTTCACTAAAATCCCCGTGTCATTATTTTAGAATTACAAATCAGATAATGGTCAACAGTATATGAAATACTGTTGACTGAACCGTTACATTGGAATAATCTAATTGACGTCTTATCATAAATATCTAAAAGATTTTTTTATATCAAAATTTAATACTATTACCAATACAATCACCAATATAGAATTCAATTCTTAGGAATCTAAATGGCAATAGATTATTATAAAATTCTCGGTGTGGACAGAATAGCAAACAAGGATCAGATTAAAAAAGCCTACCGTAAACTGGCCCGGAAATATCACCCTGATGTTAATCCGGGAAATAAAGAAGCTGAAACAAAATTCAAGGATATTTCCACAGCATATGGCGTTTTGGGGAATGAGGGAAAACGAAAACTCTATGACGAATTCGGTGAAGAAGGTCTAAGGGATGGTTTTAATACTGAAAACGCCAGGAAATATAATGAATGGCAATCTCAGAAACAAAAAACCAGCTTTGGCCAGGAAGAGGACTTCGGAAAATATCACAGTTACGAAGATATCTTTGGCGATATATTCAGCTCCGGTAAAAGTTATTATCAGAGTAGTGCAGCTACAAGAGGCCGAAACATTGAACATGAAATGACAATTGATCTTGTCTCTGCGTTAAAGGGTTTTCAAACCCACCTCTCCATTCAAAGAATGAATAACTGTAGCAAATGTAACGGATCAGGTTTTGATATGTCTTCAGGAATGAAAACATGCACCACATGCGGAGGTTCCGGTCGATTTAATGTTGCCGAAGGCCCTATACAGTTTACCAAGCCATGCTCCCAATGCCATGGCCATGGCCAGACAGGTCAGGCCTGTAGCCAATGTTCGGGAAAAGGGAGTGTCCCTGGCACCGATAGTATAATGATAACAATCCCCAAGGGCGTTAAGGAGGGTTCAAAAGTCAGGGTTGTGGGGAAGGGCGAGCAAGGAGTGAATGCCGGCCCTGCAGGGGATCTCTATATCATTATCCATATAAAGCCGCATAAATTTCTTAAACGTGAAGGCGACAATATGTTAATGGACTTGCCAATAACAATCAGTGAAGCTGTTAATGGCGGAGAAGTTCTCGTTCCTACAATTGAAGAGCCATTAAAATTAAAAATACCTCCAAAGAGCCAAAGTGGACAGATATTGAGACTTAAAGGCAAAGGTGCATTTAACCTGAAGACAAAAAAGACAGGAGATCTGATGGTCAAACTTTTTGTCAAGGTTCCCCAGACAGATGATGAAGAGGCTATGGAATCGGCAAGAAAGATGGACAGCTTTTATCAAGGGGATCTAAGAAAGGATATAAAACTTTAAATATTATTCTGATCAAATCTTTTCTTTATCTGCCTGGCAAGATCATCAAGAATACTATCGAACTGTTCTCTCATATCAATCATGTTCTGTCTCATCCTAAGGATAATATCAACACCCGGAGGATTTACGTCCATCTCTTCTATAAGCAATTTGGCTATACGGACCTTTTCCACTTCAATTCTGGAGAAATTTTTTGAAACCTTATTCCCATCGCAAATTGGACAGACTATTCCTTCTTTCTCCAGTTCTGAAATAAGAGTTTCATCTATCTCGATAGTCTTAATGACCTCTTCTAATGTCCAGATTTCCTTTTTCATCATGGGGTAACCATATGTTTGATTTTATAAATAATAGCGGTAAAAATATCATAATGGCAATTTCTTTACAACCCTTAACAAAGGTAGTTTGTTAACCACATCATCCCTGTTACTAATTACCAAACCTTTGAGCCGTCAAGAGATATAACAGAATTGTGTTTTGGAGGTGCAATAATGACAAAACTGGCACTCCTTAGACATTGAGAGAGTATCTGGAACAAAGAGAACCGTTTTACAGGCTGGGCTGATGTAGACCTGTCAGAGAATGGAATCCAAGAGGCAAAACGGGCTGGGAAGATTTTGAAAAAAGAGGGATTCTCCTTCGATGTGGCCTTTACCTCTTTACTTAAACGGGCAATCAGGACCCTTTGGATCGTCCAGGATGAGATGGATCTCATGTGGATACCAGTACACCTCTCATGGAGGTTAAATGAACGGTGTTATGGTGCCCTGCAGGGACTTAATAAGGCCGAAGTGACCACAAAATACGGTGAGGAACAGGTACTGAGGTGGAGAAGAAGTTATGATATCCGACCACCAACGTTGGAAAAGGCCGACGAGAGATTCTCAGGTAATGATCCCAGGTATAAAGATCTTGATGACAAGGATATTCCCTTAACGGAGTGCCTGAAAGATACTATGGAGCGCTTTCTCCCGCACTGGCACGAGGTCATAGTGCCCCTGATTCATTCCGGTAGACGAGTTATCATATCAGCGCATGGTAACAGTCTTAGGGCTCTTGTTAAATTCCTTGAGGGTGTATCTGACGTTGATATTGTGGGTTTTAATATTCCTACTGGAATTCCCCTCATCTACGAGTTGGATGATAGTATGAAACCTATAGAGAAGTATTGCCTGGGTGAGTCTGATGAAAGAATCCATTAAAGGCGCTGCAGCGGTTTTCCGCACACCAGATGGCCAAGCAATATAGTTAAAAAACCTATTCCGTGAACATTCAAAAAGTATGGTTCGTAATATAAATCATCAAAGGGCATCATAGCCCTGTGATTCAGAGACTTTCAAGGTAGTACTGTTTCACCATAGAAACCTTAAATGCTCCGATTACATCACTGTTGCCGGTTCCTCATCAGACCCAGTGGATTATTCCACTTTTTCAAATTCAGCCTTCTCCGCGCCACACTCAGGGCAATCCCAATCATCAGGCAGGTCTCCAAACTTTGTGCCCACAGCTATGCCGTTGTCGGGGTCACCAGTGGCGGGATCATACACGTAACCGCAAACTGTACAAACGTATCTGTCCATAATTTTCCTCCATTTCTATAAAAAAATGCAAGGCTATAATACCATTATACAATCAAATTAACATCCACCTAGTGAATATTTCGATAAAATGTCTCTTTTTTGATTTATCATTCTCATGCCCTAGTAATATCTATAATAAAGCTTTAAATGAATTTTTATTTCATTATCTTCCTTAAAGAGAAAAAGGCCAAAAGTAAGGCAATACTAACAGAAGAACGACAAAGACCACCAGAGTAAGGGGTAATCCTACTTTCAGATAATCAAAAAATCGGTAACCTCCAGGACCCATAACCAGTATGTTGGCAGGATGAGATATAGGGGTCATGAAACTGGCTGAAGCAGACAGTGCTATGGCCATCATTAAGGCATGTGGTGATATCCCCATGTTAGCCGAAGTGCTAAGTACAATTGGCGCCATCAGGACAACAAGCGCGGCAGTGGGAATGAAACAGGTGCCCAGAAAGGTAAGTGCTATAAGACCTCCCATTACTGCAGTTGGTCCATAAGGACCAACCATAGCAACAACACCTTCAGCCAAAAGTTTAGCAGCGCCTGTCTGGTCTAATGCGTTACCCAGCGGCAGCATCCCGGCAATAAGAAAAACGGCTTTCCACTCAATAAACCCGTAGGCTTCCTGCATAGTCAGGCAGCGAAACAACACCATCAATGCTGCCCCGACTATTGCAGCAATATAGATGGGAACCCAACCAAGAACAACAGGCAAAAGGACTCCCCCCATAATCATAACTGCAGACTTGGCTTTTTCGAAACGAGGAGTTTCCTGGGCATCCTGGGTCAAGACCAGAAAGTCAGGTTCACGACCCAGAACTCTCAACATGTCGCGAGGTCCATACAACAGTAACGCATCTCCAAAACGAAGAGACATGTCCCGAAGATCTGTGCGGTGTACCTGCCCCTCTCTCCAGATTGCCAATACGCTTAAGCCGTATTTTTCACGGAAGTTTATCTGACGTAATGTTTTTCCAGCCATAGTGGTGCGAGGTGAAAGTACTGTCTCCACGAGCCCGACTCGTGCGGACTCAAGTTCTTCCATCAACGGCAGCCCCTCTTGTTCAGTCTGCAGCCCTTCAAGTCCCTTAAGAATCAACAAATCTTTCAATTTGCCTTGCACAATCAGACGATCTTCAGCTTTAAGGGTTTCATCTGGCCCCGGCAATGAGAGTATATCTTTTCCTCTAAGGGTAAAGAGCACTCTCATGCCTAAAGCATCACCTAATCGGCTTTCCTTTAGCGTCTTGCCAATCAGGGTTGACGCCAATGGCACATTCATAATAATGAGTCGTTTGGATAAACGATAGATATCATTCAAATGGGACCTTGGCACAAACTTAATGTTATCAATATCTAGTTTGTCTTTCAATGCTTCCAGTTGTTCCTTAGAAATCTGGATAAGGAGTTTATCATTTATTTTTAAGGTCATATCCTGAAGGTTTGTTCTTTTTGGTTCCCCATCCCGGAGAATAGCTAATACATTAATTCCGAATTTGTTTCGAAAGCCTATTTCATTTAATGTCATGTCCAAAAAAGTAGAGTCTGAATTCAGTGTTAATTCAGCAAAAGTTATGTCCTCTGAAAGCAGTTGTTCAATGTCGATGGAGGCCTCTTCAAGTTGTAGCTGATGCCAGCTTTTTAGTTCATTTATTCTTTCTAAACGACCTTCAACAATTAGACGGTCTTTAACATGTAAAACAGCCGATGGGTCTGGGGCCAGTTCTGTTCTACCTCCTCTAATAATACCCAGCACATGTAGACCTAAGGCTGATCCTAACCTGCTTTCTCTCAGGGTTTTATTCACCAGGTCTGAATCTGGAGGTATCAGCATGAAAAAAACTCGATCTCGTAAGTCGTACTGGTCTCTTAGATCTAAATGACCGGAAGTCGAAGATTCTTTAGACACGTCTCTTGAGGGAAGTAAATAACGGCCGATCAAGGCCATAAAAGCGACTCCGGCAATCATCACTATTATACCTACAGGAGTGAAATCAAAAACTTTGAATGGCGTGAGATTATTGTCACGGAGAGCATTGCTGACAAGGATATTGGGGGGCGTTCCGATCATTGTTGTCAGCCCACCCAATAATGACCCATATGCCAGTGGCATAAGCAATCTTGAGGGTGGCTGGTTTGTTTGACGGGTGATGTCCATTACAACCGGTAACATCAATGCCGCAACAGCTGTATTATTCATGAATGCGGACATTACACCGGCACTAACCATGATGACCACGAGTAATAATATTTCGCGGCTGCCGGCCAGGCGCAATAAATGTTTGCCAATAAAATTTCCTACACCTGTTCTGGTAAGCCCACCACCAAGAATGAAAACCGCCCATATCGTTACGACGGCCGGATTACTGAAACCTGAAAGCGCCTCGGAAGGACTGACTAACCCGGTGAGTGCGACAGTGCCTAGAACCAGCAAAGCAACCACTTCCATTGGTATCCATTCTGTAATGAGAAAAAATGTAGCCAGTCCTAAGATCAAGAGTACAAGAATAATTTGAAATGTCATGCCAATTATTGCTCCAATGAGAGAATGGACTATAAAGCCTCGTCAACAGTCCATACAGTATCTATAGATCGGTGACTTATTTAGGATAATCATATTCCCAGTCGCAGCAGTTTACAATAACTCTAAGAAATATTTTATCTTTATTTTTTATCTTTAACGATCCGAGCCATTAATACAATATTCTATCTCAGTTTTTTAAATATATTATAATTTTATAATCGAATCTTCAGATCCGAACTCATTTCTCTGATATGCGTCGGCATCCCAGTCATTCTCCCAGTTTTTGCCGTCCAACAGGTATTTGTATCGATATTTTCTTCCAGCCTTTAATGAAATGGTAGTGCTCCACCTTCCGTTTTTTCTTTTAATCATTATATTTTTCTGTGGATTCCAGTCGTTAAATTCACCGCACAGCGATATCTCATCGGCGTTTAATTCCTGAGGCAATTCGAATGTCACTCGACAGAATTCCCCCGTTTTTGAATAATTTTTACGGGCCATAATGGTACTCTCCTGATAGCTTTTTAAAACAATTTATCAAATCAAATTATTACAACAAATTCCCTAGAAAAACCGCCCCATGAACCAAAAAGTCGGGTTTCTCGCGAACCTTTATCTTTGTCGCGGTCTTGTTATCCAGCAACCATCTGGCAAATTATCTGCTTAGTTATTCGTAGTCTTCCTCATCCTCTTTGATAAAAAATCCAGACTTAATCAGCCACCCTGTTATTACTCCTATAGCTAGAAATATAAGCATGAGCAAGACACGCGACATGGCTATTGTCCAGAGAAAGATCTGAATCTCCACAACTGCAGCATTCTGGATAATGAAAATCACAACCATGCATGCTGCGAATATTGCAATTAGGCGCTTGTAACTACTCATCTCAATCCTCCTTTATTAATTGTCCCTGACTGCTATCTCTTCGATCATATAATCCACCACATCGATTTCCAAAATTCCTAATGTAACATTTTCCACCTCAAGATACAGAACTGCTGCATCTGCTTTTGTGAATTCTAACTAAAAATTAGTTTTCTGAATTCTGCCCATTTTTATGTTTTGGGTAAAAATTGAGAACATTGGCAGCATTCCTATAGCGTGAATGGCAACCAATTGAGGCACTAGGCATACCCAGGATTTATTCAGGCTTTTTCTCTCCAATACAGAACCTGAAATATCAAATATGCTCAATACTTTTAATAAGTTACAGCAATAAATATGCCATTAATCATAACCGTTTGTTATCGTTTATATTTATTGAATACGGGATTTAAAATACTGTATAAAAAGAACTTTGGGTTCTTGTTTTGGTTAATAAGTTCATAAATGAAATACTGTATCCCAAGCGAATAAGGGTGGGTTAAATATTGGGATGTTTTGTGGATGTAGAATAAGGAACCTATGATGAAGTTGTAACACTACTATAATTTTGGTTAACCCTTTAATTATGACTTGTCCTTCTAATCGTCACTTTTTCAAAATTGCAATTTCCAGATTAAATAATTACGAAAGGCTAAGCGGCTACTTTTTAAGTGTTTGATTTCAGCCCTTTGTTATGTCAATTGTCACCTGAAACTCTCCATCAGTAAACACAGACTTAAAAGGAAATCCTGATCTTTTTATAACACTTTGCATTTTATTGTTCCCAGCCAAAACAACACCCCGAAATTCTTGAATGCCTGCTCCTCTGGCAATTGCACACAAGTGTTTGAGCATAAGAGTAGCAACACCAATACCCCGATACATTTCATCAACCGTGAGTGCAATCTCGGCTCTATTGGGTTGATCAACATCGACGACGTATCGCCCAATACCGATTGGCAACATCAGATCTTCCTCAAGCAGGACAACACCAATCGCGACATGCTTGTCAAAATCCACCTCAGTGTAATACTTAAGTTCATCATCAGATAGAGAACTCTTATTATAGAAAAACCGCGAAATTTTCGATCCGATGGTCAGCCTGGAAAATCCATCCTTCAACGCCTGTTTATCTTCAGAACATACCGCCCGGACCAGGACCGATCTTCCATCTTCAAGCATTTCTTGCTTACTGTAATTACGGAGTGAAGCATTTGTATCTAGATTATTTGACATAGCATTAGTTATTCAATGACATATTTATATTTGTAGAGATATCCAGAGTGAAAAATACTTATCACTAAATGCACTTTTGTGAAAACTATATAGGTTTTAAAAAAGATTTTTTAAGTTTAGTTAAGGTATGAGTATAAAATGAAAATTAACCTATCAAATGAACTATGTCAAAATATATCTATTTGACCTGAGAGAGCGATACTTTTCAAAGGGTAGGAGTTACTAATACCAGTAGTTATTAACATTTTCAGGATGCTTTAAGGGATTACGTATAGCCCTAATTTATGCGTACTTTTTATTTTTCACTAAAGGATTAATTACGACTCCAAAAAGTGGTGAGAGCAGGCGTGTTGATATGTCAATCGAACTTGCTTCTGTGTTAAGAGGCCACATTACCCAGGCCAAAAAGGATACCCTTAGAAATAAATGGGGCAATCCTCCAGAATGGTTATTTTATAAAGAAAATGGTGAAATGATTGATGGCGATAATCTTAGAAAGAGAGTGTTTAAAAAAGCTCTTGAAAAGGCAAAGCTTAGACATATCAGGATTCACGATCTTCGCCATACTTATGCGACATTAAGAATAATGAAAGGTGATAATATAAAAGACGTGTCAAAACAACTTGGGCATCATTCGATAAAAATAACTCTTGATATTTACTCCCATTGGATGCCTGGAGCAAAGAAATCAAAGGTCGATGAACTTGATTTCAGATCTGCGCCAACAAAGGAAAAGGAAAAGAATCAAATGATGGTGGTAAATGGAAAAGCCTAGACTTCTTGTTATCTGTCCTTTTACTATCTCAATCTTTTATTACACCCAAATGCACCCTACATGCACCCAAATCTAAATTATTTGAAAATAACTCTATTTACAGAACGCTTATACCTAATAATAAAAAGGCTTTCAGGAAATTAAATTTCTGAAAGCCTTACTATTCTTGTCTATTATTTTCTAAAAGGCTTGAAAGCCTTGATATTAATGGCGCGCCTGGAGAGATTCGAACTCCCGGCCTGCGGATTAGAAGAGGGTTTGTTATTATATTATAGAGCAGTGAAATCATTAAATAATTCAATAATTACAAAATGTTATACAAAATCAGTTTTAAACCTGTTTATACCGATTTATACTTCAAAATCCCTTAAAATTACCAGGTAAATGACACAATAGTGCTTCCGGCTTTTTCCACATTCCCCCTACCCTTTTCCAAGGCTACCAAGCATTTACCTGGCATCCAATTCAAAGGTTGAGGTTAAGAAACAAACAGATTTTAAAATATACTTTCGGCATTCTTTAGATCCAAGCGGATTGTAATGTCACAAATTCTAGTCTAATTTATGTAATCACAAATAAAAAATAACCTTCAGATATCCAAAGAAAAATTAGAAAGGATAGTGTGTGCCAGTGCCACCCTCAAAAGTGTAATTAATATTCTACACTCCTGTAAATGGCAGAAACAATCTTCTGGGAATGTAAATGGCGAGTGAGGTAATAATAAGCCTATATTCATTCGCTTTCGGACTTTCTGGTAATCAATTTCTCTAGGATAGGATGCTATCTGGATGGTGACAAATTTCTAGAGGTGGGAGATAAAAACAAATAGCAATAATAGTATTAAAAATCCTATTAAAAGCTTAAATAATCATGCCATTGCAAACAATAATGTAGGAGCAGAACACCCTAAATGCTTTGTCTTTAGCGGTAGTGCTCTCTCTCAATTGTACTATAAACCACCCATGAAGAAATGCGAATAGAATGCGTAACGGAAACAAGTTTTTTATTCTTCAGGAGTATCTTCATCAGAAGAAGTATATTCAACTATCATTCCTTGTAATTCTTTTACCTCATCGATTTTATTAAAAGCATTGAAAAAAAATAGAGCCATTAATAACAGAGCTATATTTGTTCCGCTTAACACCTCAACAATAGCTCCTAACTCATAATCGGGTATAACTTCATTACCTTTGAAACGATTCATAATTTGACGCATACCTGAATGGGTATAATCATTCATGGCTGTCCATGAATTCTTTTTGATTAGTTGCCAAAAGTCACCTGTACCCAAAGAATCATCAATCTCTTCAACCATATCTTTCATTCGTGGGAAAATATCTTTTCCTTTAATGATTTTTTTAATTTGATCATCTAAAGCACATCCATATACCCAATGAGCACGATATATGGGTTCATAAAGTGATCTTACAAGGGCAAATGAAGATCCTGTTAATCCACTCTGAATTAATAAATGGATAGAAGTATGATGTTCAGCGACAATGCTGTGATAAGCTATAAACAACATACTTTTATTATCTTGAGGATAGCGGTGCCTCTTTACCATTTTCTCTATGTTTATTTTAATACTCTTACCTTTATCGATTAGTTCTATAATTTCTTTTTCCAAGGATTATCTCCTATTTTGATATGTAATTGACATTTCAAAGCAAAATGGTATCTTTTGGCTTGTTTTGTGTGAAATATGGCACAACTTGGCTTGAACTTAAATCGCTTGTTATTAAACCTGTTTCTGCAGGTGTTCGAGCATGAAGACCAAATGGCTAAATGACTTTGGCTTTCCCATCAAATTTTCTCCAAGCATTTTGACTTACATGAATTATTACAATTTTAAAAGCCCTGTTAGAAGAATTAACCTAATATACATATATTCTAGGAGCAATAAATATGCTGTGGTCTAAAAATAAATTTTATCAAAACGAACCATTCGAGATTGAAAAAGAAATTGAAGAAGCAATTTTGGAAGTGCGTGATGTATTATTTGGCAAACAAAGGATTTACATTGAAACAAAAAAGAAGATAGGTCTTAAAGGAAAAATACAAAATATTCCCGACGCCTATTTGATCGATCTCTATAGCAAAAAAGAGCCAAAAGTATATGTAGTGGAAAATGAGTTGGCAAAGCATGATCCATTAAAACATATAGCTTCTCAGGTTTTGGAGTTCTCTCTTTCATTCGAGACTACGCAGCAGAAAGTTAAAACTGTAATCAAAGATGCTTTAAGCGAGGATAAGGATAACTGGGAGCAATGCGAGTTATACGCTAAAGAGAATGGATTTGAAAATGTAGATTATTTATTGGAAGAGATAATTTACAAAAAAGGTGCCTTTAACGCTCTTGTCATTATTGATGAAATGCCCGATGAGCTTGAAACGGTTTTGCTGAGTCGATTTAAGTTCCCTGTTGAGATTCTTACTTTACAACGGTATGTGACATCTGAAGGAGAAAGGATATATCAGTTTGAGCCATTTCTATCTGATATCTCAGATTCAAGTACGGTTGATGATATGGGGTATTCTTCAAAAACATCGAAAACAATTGATCCAGCAGAAATTGATACTATTGTTGTTCCTGCTAGGGATGATGGCTTCAGGGAGACATTCATTGGTGAAAATTGCTGGTATCAGATTCGTATTCATGGAAGCATGATTCCTAAGATTAAAAATATTGCGGCGTACCGGGTTGCTCCAACATCGGCTATTACCCATATCGCCTCATCGAGCGTTTTCGCATTCTTTAATCTTTCCAATGAAGTATAGCGAGAAGCTTGAGGTGCTTTAGTATGGCCTTTTGGAACAAGTTTGATTGGCCCTATTTTTTCAGCTGGCTCAGAAAAGTATAAAATATACTTGTTGGTGTCCTTCCATTGTTC
>JBHPCX010000080.1:0-17029 GCA_042573485.1 Thermodesulfobacteriota bacterium
ACGCTCCTTCAGGACTGATCCAAATGTCGCCAGTCGCGGGGTTGCCTTCTGCATCGAGAACCAGGCCACTAATATAGCTTTCAGTCATTGGAGCCTCGCCCTTAACAAGAGAGAGATTCTTTACCACGCCAGCACCAGGAGTTACCACCTGGTCAACAATGATGTTGGACCAACCTTCCCGTATTTCGTAATAAGCAACTGCGGGATCAAGAACTACAAAGCCTTCATGCAGCACAGCACCCATATAAGCTTCCAGCTGACTCAATTCGCCATCATCACCAATTGTAGCCGCTATGGAAGTTGCTCCAAACGCTCCTTCAGGACTGATCCAAATGTCGCCAGTCGCGGGGTTGCCTTCTGCATCCAGTACGGTTGCAACAATAGCTGAGGAGCCAGCTGGAATAACAGGAATAAGAGGTCCTGTTACCGGATCCGCCACGCCAAAGGCTAGCTCAAGAGTGCTTATTGAGCCACCCGCGGCACCAGTAGTGAGCAGTTCCGGGTGCGTATAAACAAGTTCAAGAGAATTCGTAGTATCAGGAATCAGTGTCCAGACAGTCACTCTAAAGTTGGTGCTGAATGGCAGAGCTGTCTGCGGTATACTGCCGTCTCCCTCAGTAAGGATACTTATATCATCCTCAGAGGTATCCGTGAGGTTCTCAAGCACAACCTTAAGGTTTCTGCCGGGTTTCTCTTTATAGATTATCGTTCCGCTAACATAAGTATTTTGAGAAAGTACAAGATTTGTTGTTACAGGCTCATATGTTGGGGGTTCGTCTGATACTTGTATCCTATCAACATCGCTTGTGTAGTCATAAGTCTGATAGATTACAGCATCCGTTGGATCAGTCCCATAATCGCCTACTCTTATTGTAAGCTCTGTTTCAGCAGGAACCTCTATGAAAAGTCCTTCCACGCCATCCACAGTAACCGGATTGAATTTGCCTTCATCAGCAGGCCAATTACCTTCCGCGTCAACTGCGGCTCGAACTGTTATAGGTCTTTCGTTATAAATGCCGTCAATAACAACCCATAGGTCATCAGGGTTAACGCCAGCAGGAATATCTTCCAGGTCTATGGTACCCCTAAGATACGTGTATTTAACATCGGTCGGAAGATCTGCCATTATAACATATATATTGAGAATCTCACCTACTCCCCCTGATGTGAGCACAGGGGAGCTAATTTCCTCCCATCTTTCATAAATATCACCCAGATTCCATTCTGCGAATTTCTCACCAGTCCTAGAAAATATTTCTTCAACTAAATCGCCATTCGCATTATTGTAGCGCACCTCTACAAAAGCTGTCGCGGCGTCTCCTGAAGTCACCAGACAATAGGTGTCAATATTGGGAACTACAGCCAGAGAGAGTTCCCCACCCTGTACTGGATACCAGCTCCAAGTAAAATAATTAAATGCACCTTCCGCTAAGATACCATCTTCATTAACTACACCGCCGACAAAACCGCCACCAACAGGATTAGGATTATTAAACATAAGTGCAGCGCCAGTGGCAGGATCTCCATTTGCATAGTATACTTCTGCCGTAATCCAAGCGCTGACGGAAAGAGGCAATAACCAATCACGAGATGCTTTGATTTCACCCTCTTCGAATACTATAAGCTCAGGGCCTATCGACTCAAGTTCACCAGTCCTGGGGTGTTCATATTCCATAATCACGGATAAATCGCCCGTACCCGGCACACGTAAAAAATAACCATCTTCATCATTATATAAAAACCCTGTTAAGGAAGGGTCCATACTGTTAGGAATTAATCCATCCATACCTGCAGTATAAGTCGCATTCCAAACACCATAGGGTGAAAATTGGTCTGAAAAGATTTCAACTGTGGCGCCAGGTAAAGGGACAAGGTAAGGCACAAGATCTACTGTACACTCATCGTTTTCATCATACGTCTCCGGCTCACATATCATGCCCCTGTCATCCATAACAGAAGCTTGAACATACCTTGATTCAAATGAGTAACCGGAGTTATATGCTGAAAAATGGGTAACGACTCCTACAAAAGACCTGGTGTCAGCATCATAGGTTAAACCATCTTCCTGTTCCAGCACCCAGTCCGCTACGTCTTCATCATAGTACCACATGTCAATTGTGGCAGGGAAATCAGGGTCATTAACATTCACAAGGTCTCCAACAGGGATAGAAATAATAGCTGTCTGACCCGCTGCAAGGTTCAGCGGGGTGTTGCCATTATCTGTTGTGACTTTTATCTCAAGAATGCCATAAGTTGAGAAAAGCCTTAAAGAACCGTCGGCAAAGCTGTATAAATTATCCGGGAATAACTCAGTGTTAGTTGTTGTGTCAACATAGCCGATAGCTACAGTCGCGGTAATGGGATCCGGTTCATCTTCTCCCTCTGCCACTTCTGGTAATACGGTGGTAAATGGCGTTCCATCACTGTACTCCAGCGTGTCAGCGCCAATTACAACATAGGCATTAGCCCTTACATTATCAGTCAGGGTGTTTGCTATGGTTGAGTCTGTAATGGTCTTTTGACTCATTACCGTTAAAGTTATAGTTTCAAGGTCAACCGCTTGATTCGCGATTACCGTAACATCCTGGACATAGGATACTGTTGTTTGATAGGCAAATCTTAATGTTACCTGAGATATGGGATTATCACCGGGTATCCTAATGCCAAACTCTCCATTGCCATCACTGCGGACTGATGCGACAAAAGGCTCCTCGCCTCCATCAGTCATAACAAACTCAATAATATCAATAAAAACATGTTCTATCGGATCGTCTAAGTCGTTGATAACTGTACCAACGATATCGTAGTGGTCAATATTCTGCTGAGTACCTCCGGAGCTTTCACCGCCTCCAAGGCCTCCGGTTTTGGCACCGACGGTGGTCTTTATATCGTCACTACAACCCGTGATTAACATAATAGCCATGAAGGCCACAATTGCCATAAAACTGAACTTTAGATATTTAAGCTTTTTCAATTTCATTCCTTTCTCCTTTCAATTTAGGAAATAACACCTTAGGCTGCTAATATGCATAATTATAATAACAGCGGTTATATCTTTAACCTCCTAAAAACCAGTACAGAAAGCCACTTGGGCAAATAGTGGCATCCACTCTTTTCCTTAATATATTGCTATTGTTATCTTTATCTTTATCTTTATTTTTGGGCTGAATAATACTTGTTCCTTAAACAGAAATCTTGTTATCCTTTAAGAATAAAATCATTCACTTCTAACATTAACACATTCTCATTTTGCCATTGCGACAAAAAGCTTCCCCTTATAAAGAACCTGATGAGGCTATAATTTCACTCCTGCCAATACAGGACAGGCGAATAAACATAGTATTTGTGGTTATATGTGAGTCTGTCGAAAAATAAGAATAAAAATGTAATGTCACAAAAAAATATCATTGTCAAGCTTTTTAAACACCCCAAATCCACCATCAAAATAAAATTCACTACAGGTATTGGCCTACAACAAGTATTTTTTATTTCATTTCAAATGAAATAAATTTCAAGTCATAATTTGTACCAAAGATGACAGGTATCTGAAAATAGACGATGGAGAGGGAATAGTCCTTTTTTGTACCTTACGCCAGCGACGCAAGAAGGCACGTTTTCGTTTTCTACTCATACCATGCTTTTCAGTTTTCTTAATTATCCGGCAAAGACCTATGTCATTTTACTCTTTTGTGTATCGTTTTCATACTTGAAAGGAAGAATGCCTTGTGTCATAATTTGTTTCACCTCGTTGATGATAGTTTGTGTTCGTTAAACCCATTCTATCCGCTTGATATATCAAGCGCAACGAGGTTTTCTATTTCTTTTGATGGTAGAAGTCTTTTTAAAGGCACAAATTAATTAATTCGACATCTCACAAAGCCCTTTTTAAATGATTTCTGGAGCTAATATTTATTTCTTCATTTTCTTTTTTTAGATATTTTTACCCAGCATGTGAAGCATTATTTTATCAGAGAATCAATGACCTGCCGCATCTCAACTTCTTCAGCATAGAGGTCGTCCTCCCGCTCATACCCATTAGCTACACGGTGATAAATACATCCGAAACTAAAGTAGGGGACATATCCCTGGGAGTCCTCATATATCTTAAGGTATCTCTCGGGAATATCGGTCTCTATTTCCGGTGTAAGCAGGTCATCTTTTGATACTACATCATAATGATGAGCTTCAATAAGGCCTCTTCCAGCATATTCCATTACAGTATCATCAAAGGTCTCAGCTATCCAGTTGCAGTGGGGGCAGTCAGGAGTGCTGAACATCATAATAACAGGCTGACCTTTACTGTTTTTACATAGATTTTTATCCGTGAGCCTGAAGGTCTTGCCTGCAATGTCAGAAGAACGGGTACTTTCTCCTCCGCTTGAACTCAGGGTATTGCTTTCCGGTTCCTTCACCAGTTTATCGTCTATAACGGCATACCTTTTAACTTCGGCTCCATTCAGAAGTTCCCTGGAATAGTTAAATAATCCAAGAGTAATATATCTCTTTTTAATGTCATTTTTTATTGATTCTTTGACCTCTTCAAACTTAATTGAACGGGCTTTTTGTTTGCTCTTCACATATATTATATGAAAACCGAAGTCTGTCTCAACAACATCGGACATTTCCCCTGCTTCAAGGCTAAAAGCGGCTTTTTCAAATGCAGGGACAGCAGAACCCCGGGTCAGTTCTCCCATGTCACCACCGTCTGCACCGGTCGGGTCCCCGGAGTATTTTTTGGCCAGTTCCGGGAAGTTACCCGGTGTCACAAGTTTTCTGATATTTTTAGCTAATCCCTCTGCTTCCTGCTTATTAAGTTGACCGGTACAACCCTGACTATCTCTATGACACACGAGTATATGACTCACTGATATTTTTTCAGGCCTGTTATAGTATTCTTCATTGTTTGAATAGAACTTCCGGGCATCTTCATCTGAAACATCCGTAACACCGAATTTTTTATCGCCAAAACGGCTCAAAATGAGGTTATTCTCAAAATAGCGGTAAACATCTTCCGTAGTCAGTCCGTTCTTTTTTAAATTTTCCAGCAGTTTCTCTTCGGTGAGATCATTCCTCGCCAGGTATTCCTCCTTTTCTTTTTCAACTTCCCCTCGATCAACCTTTATTTTCATTTCGTCAGCTTCCCGAAGCAGCAGTAATTCTATGATATAAATATCAACGTATGAATCAATTTTTAAGTTCTCTTTCTTATCCTCGGAATACCTGGATATGAGTGAATAAAGGTTGTATCGTTTCAATACCTCCTGAACCGTGACTTTATTTCCATTAACTTCAGCCGCGATATCATTTATATCAGCAGGCTTTTCCCTTGTTTCAGCAAATGCAAGGCCTTGATTGAAAGGATATGGAGATAATAATGCCATATAACCTGGAGACATGATCACGAATACCAGGACAGACATACAAACAACAAAGCTGTGTCCTAACCTGTGTTCTTTATGGTTTTTATTTGAATTCATTATTTAGCAAAACTCCTTTTATTGATATTCAAGGCGAATCATAATATTGAGGCGATTCACCTTTGTCAAGTCAGCAATATTACCGAAATCCTCCAAGTGTGCACAGAGAATTTCAGGAAATCCCTGGGCGCCAGCAAGGTGTTAGATGTAAGGCGCCGAGGAGCGACGATTGAGGCGTATAAATAATACGCCGCAAGGAGAAGCGACCGAAGGCAACGCAGCAGATGACATTTTGCTGGTGCCCAGAAATTATATATCATTGACATACAATCTGGAACTTAGTAAAAATCCTATTCGTATATCCCCTGAATAACAACGGCTTAAGCAGCCAGAAATTACGGCTTCATTGAATTACCTTCGCCCCTGGAAAGGAACCGGAAGGTTACAGAGATCACAAACCCTATAGTCAAGGAAAAGACACTATGAACATTGACCCGCGTAAAACAATCGACCAGGCTCCAATGAGCCCTCTACAGATGTTAATTATTGCAATAACTATAGGGCTGAATGGTCTCGATGGCATTGATGTCCTTTCCATAAGCTTCGCATCAACCGGTATCGCCGCGGAATGGGGAATAGACAAGGGGGCCCTCGGCATTGTTCTTTCCATGGAACTCTTCGGGATGGCTGCAGGCTCCATACTGTTAGGCTGGGTGGCCGATACTATCGGCCGGCGTAAAATAATGAATGCCTGCCTGATAACAATGGCTATTGGAATGTACATGGTAACAAGAGTCGAAAGCCTAGTTGAGTTATCAGTATGGAGGGTTATAACAGGTTTGGGTATCGGCGGTCTGTTATCCGCGATAACTGCCATAACAGCTGAATTTTCAAATGTCAAAAACCGGCACCTGTGTATTTCTCTCATGGCCATCGGTTACCCAATCGGAGGCATCCTTGGAGGGGAAATCGCTAAGCGGCTCCTTTTGGAATATGACTGGCGTTATGTGTTCTATTTCGGGGCCGCTTTAACGACCTTCTTTATTCCGCTCTTTTATTTTGTGGTTCCTGAATCGGTCTACTGGCTTGTCCGTAAACAACCTAAGGGAGCACTGGATAAGGTTAATAAAACCATGCAACGCCTGGGTCATAACGCAATCACGGCTCTGCCGGAAATTACACTGGAAGTTCGAAAGAAATCATATGGAGACCTGTTCGTACCGGGAATGCTAGACAAGACAACTATTATTACTGTTGCCTATTTCCTGCAGATCACAACCTATTACTTCATTCTTAAATGGCTGCCTGATGTTGTTGTCACCATGGGCTTTTCTGCCTCAGAAGGAGCCAATATGCTTAAATATGCCAATATCGGCGGTGCCATAGGCGGAGCATTACTGGGGCTCATGACGCTGCGACTGGACCTGAAAAAACTGACCATGGCAGTCCTGGCGCTTTCTGCCGTTTTCATAACTCTCCTTGGCAGATCACCCTCAGATCTTACCATGATTAAAAGTATCGCCGTCCTGTGCGGCTTTTTCGGAAATTCCGGTATTGTAGGAATGTACGCGCTTTTTCCTGCCGCCTTTCCAACCCATATAAGGGCATCCGGCACCGGATTTACCGTTGGTGTGGGACGCGGCGGGGCTATACTTTCTCCGATTATTGTAGGATTTATGTTCCAGGCGGGACTATCCCTCCCCATGGTGTCTATGCTTATAAGTACAGGAGCGTTCATGGCTGCAGGTGTTCTGATATTTCTTAAACTGGAAAAAAACCAGGAGTAATTTTAGTTACAGGCCTATAGAGTCAGTGCAGTCATAATAGCGAGAGTAGTAACCAGTGAAAATAGTCCGGGTACGCCATCCATTACTGCACTGATTTCCGCTGTCATTGTACTTGTAATATTTGATATAGTTTCCATTTTAATTATCCTGCTGTAGAATCTTTTTTAAGTTATGATTCCGGCAACGATCACCAGTGTAATTACAAAAGCAACAGAAGCAACAAAGCCGGGTGTTTTTTCCATAAATCCACCAATCTTTTCACTAACAAAGTCCCTGATATTCCTTTCTGTTTTCATGTCCTTATCTCCTTTATGTTTATTTTTGTATTTGTATATAGCATCAAGTGTGCCAGAAAGGAGATAAATCGGATATTATCAATAATATTAAATATTTATATGATTATTTTGGGCAACAGGAAGTGGTTAGGAAAACCCTGGATTAACCTCGCAGACCTCTGAATGGCAAAAATTACCATGCCTTAGTTAAGGCATAGGTGGTTTGTAGTTCGTCGTTTGTAGTTTGTGGTTATGAAAAACAGTCTGAAGCTTATTAGGCTAAAGACTGTTAGGTTAAAAAAGTATTATGACTTTATCCAGGAACCAGGAACCAGAGACCAGAGATCAGTAAGACCGTGAAGTGTGAGAGCGAAAAACCTTTAATCCGACAGGATGGTCAGGATGTTTTTTGCCTTTCCGGAAGAAAGGCAAAAAGGGATCATACTTCTCGAAATAGTAAATTTAGCCGACTAAGAACGAACCTGAATATATTGTACTGTTTTAGAATATCGCTCAGATCTTCTCCCGCAACGCGGGATGGTTCTTTCACTCTTTCATCTGGAAAGAGTGAAAATAAAATCCAATTAATCCTGTAAATCCTGTCTAATAAGTTTAAAAGTTTTTCGTTTTTCCCCTTACGACTTACGCCTGACGCCTTACGAAAAAGACTTGCGACATTCGACCAACAACTAACGACCCGCCATTACTTCCGCAATCGCGGAAGTAATCTTTAATTTATCCGGCACCACGTATTTCTCCATGGGCGCGCTGAATGGTACGGGGACATCCAGGCCGGTAACTCTTTTCGGTGAAGCCTTTAGAGCTTTATAGACACTAAAGTCCTCTACCATGGATGAAATGATCTCCCCGGCTGAACCGCAGGTCCGGCATGCTTCGTCTACAACCACCAGCCTTCCTGTTTTCATTACAGAGGCCTTGATACTCTCTCTATCCAGGGGATTAAGTGAGCAGGGATCAATGACCTCAACAGATATCCCCTTTTTTCCCATTTCCGAGGCCACTTCCAGGGAAAGGTGTACCATTTTAGCCAGGGCTATAACGGTAACATCACCCCCTTCCTTCTTTAACGATGCCCTGCCCAGGGGAAGTGTGTATTCCTCTTCAGGCACTTCACCGACCAGATCACCAAGGCCCATGTGTTCAAAGAATATTACCGGGTTATTATCCCTGATACCTGTCTTTAACAGCCCTTTGACATCATAGGGGGTCGAAGGGAGTATGATTTTTAAACCCGGAATGTTCATATACATGGGATAGGGATTAATAGAATGCTGTGCGGCCATCGACATGCCGGTACCCACAGTCATTCTGTAGAGTATAGGAAATTTAGCCTGACCTCCAAACATATAGGTAATCTTGGCGGCCTGGTTCATCAACTGATCCATTGCCACAAAACCAAAGGTGGCCATGCGGATATCAACAACAGGCCTGAAACCTGATCCAGCCAGGCCTATGGCAGCCCCTACAAAAGCGGACTCGGAAATAGGAGTGCTCCTCACCCGTTCCTCTCCAAATTCTTCAAGCAGAGGCTCGTTCATGTCAGTAGCCAGGTGCACGGTTTTGTCATCTCTTCGAAATTCTTCATGAAGGGCTTCATTTATCGCTTCCGCGTATGTTATTTTTCTCATATTACAATACTCCCTCTATTCCGCGAAAATATCTTCAAGCGCATCCGCAGGATCAGGATCAGGGCTCTGCCTGGCAAATTCCACTGCCTCCTGAACCAGGGACATTATTTCAACATCAAGGGTCCTCAATTCATCGGTGTCCATGATTCCCGATTCACGCAATTGTCTTTCCATAAAGGCAACAGGACATTTCTTCTTCCATTCCTCCAATTCATCCAGGGGACGAAGATCAGGCATACCACCCCCTTCAAAATGACCGCGCCATCGATAAGTTCTGAATTCAATAAGGCTCGGGCCTTCCCCTGCCCTGGCCCTTTTCACGGCCCTTTCTGCTGTTTCATAGACCGTGAGCAGGTTATTTCCGTCAGCAACTTCCCCGGGCATTGAATAGGCTGCAGCCCTGTCAGCAACATTCTCGGTCGCCATGGAATAGCTCGTCGGTGTATTTACACCGTACATGTTGTTCTCACAGACAAACACTATAGGGAGTTTCCATATAGAGGCTAAATTCAAAGATTCATGAAATTCACCTTCGCCGCAGGCGCCGTCACCAAAAAATACTATTGAGACACCCTCTTTACCTTCCAGCTGAGCTGCCAGTGCGCTTCCAGTTGCTATGGGAAGGCCCGCTCCTACAATACCATTTGCACCCAGCATACCTATTTCAAAATCCGCAATATGCATGGAACCGCCCTTGCCCCCGCAGTAACCGGTCTTTTTACCGAATATCTCCGCCATCATACGTTTCATGTCAGCGCCCTTGGCAATACAGTGTCCGTGCCCCCTGTGATTACTGACGATTCGGTCATCAACTCTTAAGTGGCAGCATACTCCTGCCGCAATAGCTTCCTGACCTATATAAGAATGAATAAATCCGTAGATATTCCCCTCCTGATATTCCTGAATCGCCCTTTCTTCAAAACGGCGGATAGTCAACATCTTTCTAAACATCATTTTAAGGTCTTCATTGTTTACGGGCAAAACTTTCCCTCCTTATTATAGTTTCAGATAATAAATAAAAGGATTCAGTTTAATAAATCAACATAAATATAATGCCGGAACCTGAAACATTTCACGGTTATGAGAGTGAGTATTTTATTTGTTATACAAAATCAGCTTCTGTGGTACATTAGGTATCATTAATCATAATGATTAAATATGTTAATTTACTGGAGGTTTTAACATGAAGGACACAAATCAGCCTCAATGCGCGGTGTGCTCGAAACAAAACAGGATATGTGTATCTGAATCAAATGGAAAAGGTCCGGCATTTTGTCCGACAAAGAAGTATACGTCAGTTATCGAAGAAGCTTTAAAGGAATATGAAAAACCTGAAATAAGAAAGTTTGCCCGCATGGCATCCATCCAGGAGGGTGAATGTTATATCAACCGGGACAAAAGGCCCTATACATTGCATCCGGCTAAGCCAAGGGTCCAGGAAATTTGTGAATTCGCACATAAAATGGGCTATAAAAAGCTTGGAATCGCCTTCTGCGGCGGACTTCATGCTGAAGCGCGTGTGTTATCGGATATCTTGAACGCCCAGGATTTCGATGTCGTATCCGTTATGTGCAAGTGCGGAGGAGCCCCAAAAGAAGCCATCGACATATCTGATGAACAGAAGATAAGGAGCGGGGAATTTGAACCCATGTGTAACCCTGTAGTCCAGGCAGGCATCCTTAATGAGGAAAAAACAGATTTCAACATTCTTGTAGGACTTTGCGTTGGCCATGATTCGCTGTTTTTTAAATACAGCAATGCTTTCACCACCGTCCTGATCGCAAAGGACAGGGTGCTTGGCCACAATCCCGCGGCAGCCCTTTATACATCCAGCACATATTACGCCAGGATGTTTAAACCAGGGTTTCAGGAGTAAATAAGGCTGAAGCCTTTTAGCAACAGATGTTTTTTGCTTTTCCTAATAGTCTTCCCTGGCCCGTCATAGCCTTGGCGACGACGGCAGCCTTCAGCCTATTAAGCTATTATTAATCCGCCTCCCGTATCAACACCAGTATAGCCTTCCCCTTCTCCATCCCGAAAGGAGTCAATTTGAGTTCGACACTGTTATTTTCATCTTCACCGTTTGCCATATTAACCGATGCCTGGCTGAAAATACCAATGGATGCGTTCCTAATATTTTTTTTGAGTTTTTCTTTTGAAAACTCATCAACCAATTCAACAATGTTCTTTCCAATAAGTGCCTTTCTTCTCATCCCCGTACTTTCAATCACTCTCTCCGATGCACCCAGTATCTGGCCATCTTCATCCGTAAAAATGCCGTTCTCTTCGCCTTTCAATTGCATGCTCATTCTATCCTTGGCATCCCGCATCTGAAAATAGGCGAGCTCAAGTTTTTTGTTGACTTCCCTGAGTTGTACATGTGCTTCCTGCAGGTCTTCTTCAGAATGTTTGCGTTTGACGATTTCCTGCTGAAGTTGATCATTTGTTTTTGTCAGATCTTTTAAGTGTTCACTGACTTTCAAATGAAGCCCGGCATTCTCAAGAGCGAAGCCTATCTCGCCAATCAATATCTCCAGTATTTCCTGATCATCAGTATCGAATAAACCTCCGGTCTCTTTATTGGCAACATTCAAGACTGCTATAAGGTCTTCCCTTATTAACACAGGCATACTTAAAAAAGAGGGAGATCCGTATTTGGGGTTATTTTGCTTCCTGGTTCTATGATCATTCTCTATGTCTTCTACAAGAAGGGGAGTTTTTTCAGTAACTACATACTGCGCCAGGGATTCATTCACTTTTATATAAGAGCCTATACCCGATCCCGAATCTAACCCCTTTGAGGCTGCTACACGAAAACGATCATTTTCAGGCTCAAGCAAAAATATAGATCCAGTCTTCGCCTTGCTTACCGTTAATGCCTTCTCCAGTAAAAGGTTCAGCAATTCATCAATGTCTAAAACCTTACTGGCAACTTCAATCAGTTCTTTTACCGCAAATAACTCATAGACACTGCGATCGAGCTTACTCGCGGTATCTTCATATTTTTTCATGAGGTTATTGAAAGATCCTGTTATCTCCTGCAATTCAGTCGTTTCCTGCTGAATATCTATCAGATACTCATTGTTGTTTACCGCCCTTTTGATTAAGGTGTTCATGTTTACAAACCTGTCAAATACCTGCCGGAGGATTATCAAACCCGTGAGAACAATAAGAAGAATCAGGCAGAAAATAACTGTTTGAGAAAAGTCCAGGAAGATATCTTTTTTATAAAAAATATAGGATAGAGTAAGGAAGGGGATAATAAAAATTAAAACTTCAATAATCAGAAGTTTGTATCGTAACCCTTGTTCCTCAATGCTGAACTTCCTTGTTTGAGAAGATATCATTTTATCTCCTTTCATTTGTTAACATGTTTTTATTTAACTTTGAATAAATCAGGTCAAGGAGGTTTCGGACTACTATGTGATGTTTAAACAAGTCTTAAACTTTCTATTTTCCATTAGAAAAAATCCAGGCCCTGTTTTCTTTTTAAGAATAATAAACATAAAATTTTAAATACTCAACAAAAAATAAAGAAGGATACCAATATATTAACACATTCTATCGAGTTTGCACTGGACATAACCTATTTTTTTATTACATAAGATAATTCTATATAGATGACGAAGTCTGTTCCTAATACTGTACCGCCCATCTGTGGATTGTGCCCGCGAAGGCGGGAAGTATATGAAAGCTGCCGGGTATTCAGGCCAGGGCGAATAAAAAAGGCTTTCAGCATTACCAGCTGAAAACCTTTTGATTTCTTGAAATGACGACCGCTGTGACGGTCCATTCAAACGGTTATCTTGCCCTGACCTTTTTTCGTCCCTGTCTCCTGCTTCTTTTTATTGAAAAAGACCAACTATTTTTGATATTTGAAGGAGACATTTACCCTGGTCCTGAAGGACTTGACCTTTCCATCCTGGATAGTAACATCAAGTTTTGTAATCTCTGCAATTCTCAAGTCTTTAAGGCTTTCTCCAGCAGTTTCAATTGCTGTTTTTGTGGCTTCTTCCCATGATGAACCGCTTGTCCCGACTAATTCGATAATCTTATATGTACTTCCAGCCATGATGATCCTCCTTTATTTAAAGGTTGATAAAATATAATGATGTTTCACGCATCTGCCATGCCCGCTACAGTTTACAGAGTATGAGTATTATTCAGATAAGAATTGATCAGTTTTCTCAGGAGGTACTATCTTTTAGCGCGGTTCGGTATAAACTGGTTGTCCCATTTCAGAAAATGAAAAATTATGGAATACGTTGTAACCATTATAGTCCAGTACCCTTATAGTCCAGTACCCTTAAATCATCGCTCTGTTTAAGGTCTCCCATCACCACATTATACTGGTTCCCGTATTTCTTTTTTACCTCCTCCAGAGGAAGTTCCGCAGCGATGTATTTTTTTATACCTTTGATTTCAAGTTTTGAAATTAAGGCAGAATCACTGAATGATTCATAGGAGGTTAAAATAAGTATAGGCCCTGTTCCTGTAAAAATAATGCCTGCTTTCATAGCTTACCCCCTACCTGCACCTTTTTAAAAAAATGCAAAAACTTAATAATTTTTCAGAGAACAAGCTTTGAGATTGGTGGTCGCCACAAGCTCCGGGATCTAATCAAATAATCATTGGTCTCCTGACAGATAAGCTGCATTCCGTCAGGAGTTTCTTACGCACAATTTAAGATAATTTCCCATAAAGCCACCTCCGGGAAGAGGTTAATTGAAAGGATAAAACCTTATAATGGATGTCTTTAATTATACTTCCAAAATGCAATGTGATCAATAAAAATTGAGCCGGCAGCCAATTGGGATTTGAGGGCAACAGCCCGTCGAGGCCCGGTCCGTCGTTTTTTATTCGCTGGTTTTCACCATTGTTACCTATTCTTACCTGGGTTTAACCGATTTTGGGCAAGATTGGGGCAAAGATTTCTTTGAATGGTTAGGAAGTATAATAAGTGATACCTCCACCTCTGTCTTATCGTTTCACTTTTAATGAAACGATAAATACAAATTGGCTAATAAAACCATTATATCAAATGGTTAAACATTTCATGACTGGCAGCTTTCGTTGCAAATGGCTTATTACAAATATCATTTCAAAAATAATGAAACGATATCTTGACAAACTGGAAATGTCTTTATATTATAGTGACATATTCATTTCACAACTTTAGAAAATCGTTTCAATGATGCTTTCTAACCAGACTATACTTGACTACATTGCGGCCAATCCCGGGGCTCGCCGGGAGGGTATCAGACGGCATATCGCTCCTGATATGAGTGAAACCACTGTTTGGCGAGCGCTTAAACGACTTGTGGACAAAGGCGAACTGGAGGTTTCAGGTAAAGGCCCTGCCACAGGCTACAGTATCGCGGGCGCAGCAGTTATTCGCATCCATTTGCAGACACCCTACAACCAACGCAGACCAGCGAGTTACAAAAAAGAATTTCTGGACCGCTACGTTCCGAACAAGACATTCTACCTATCCGAGGCTGATCGGCAGAGCTTACGAGAAGCTGGTACGCCTACAACTTCGCCGCTACCAGCAGGAACCTATGCGCGACGAATTCTTGAACGACTCCTAATTGATCTCTCCTGGGCGTCATCACGCATGGAAGGGAACACGTACAATCTTCTCGAAACAGAGCGCCTTATCCGATTTGGGCAAGAGGCCTCTGGAAAGGATCGTAAGGAAGCGGTGATGATCCTTAACCATAAGGAAGCGATTCAGTACGTCGTGGAAAATCTTGCTACCATCAAGATCAGCAGACCCGACCTGTTCAACATACATGCTTTGCTGGCAGATGGCCTTCTGGTTGATCCTGCAATGGCTGGGCGGCTAAGGCGCATGCCCGTGGGTATTACCCATTCAAGCTTCAGACCCCTTGATGACCAATTCAAAATCGAGGAAGAATTCGATATGCTGATTGAGAAGGCAACGCCTATTATTGATCCGTTCGAACAGTCCTTCTTTATTCTCGTTCATATTCCTTATTTGCAGGCCTTTGAAGATATCAACAAGAGAACATCGCGGGTCGCTTCCAACATTCCATTATTGAAAGCCGATCTCGCTCCAATGTCATTTCTTACCATGGATGACGGAGACTATATTGATGGTCTTATGGGTATTTATGAGATGAACAATGTCTCTTTGCTGCGCGAAGTATATATCGAGGCATATATGACTTCGGCTGAAAACTACAAAACACTGAGAGCAGAGCTCGAAACCCCGGAAAAAACCGCGTTGGTTTATCGCGATTTCGTTCGGGAAGTTGTGCGCCGCTGTGTGATCGACTGGAGAGCGTTCCGTCCAGAACTCATAATGGCCATGGCCGCCGAGGCTGATATTCCCGAAATGGATCACGAGGAGGTAATCACTTATATAGAAAACGAGTTTCGCGGTCTGCATGAGGGCAATGTCATTCGCTACCGGTTACGCCCCGAGGATCTTGAGGGTATAAGTCGGGAGTAGGTGAATGGATTGAGTGGTTTATCCCTGAAGACCAAAATGTTAGAACTTTAAAAAGTGTCTGCCTATTTCAAACAATAAAAAAGGCTTTCGGCATTAACAGCTGAAAGCCTTAAATATTTTATTACTGGCGCGCTCAGCAGGATTCGAACCTGCGACCTACGGATTCGTAGTCCGTCACTCTATCCAACTGAGCTATGAGCGCGTTGAAGAAGGTTTTATTAACATATCATTTTACAATGATCAATTTAAAAAAGGGGGTCAGGGGTTCAAGGAGTCGAGGGTACAGGTGAAAACCTTAAAATCGGATACTAGTTGATAGATACTGGTTGCTGGATACTAGATATTTTGAGATCATGCAGGATCAGACACAAGTTTTTCATCTTCCATTTTCGCATAATCAACAATTCCATTAATCAGGCCCAGGAGTTGATCACCTTTTTGTAAAATGCCGTTAGCAAACTCTGCCTGATGTTTGTTCAACGGGCCGTAGTTTGCTGCCAGCAGAGCTCTTGCATAGGTAATCATTGAATCCAGCGGCGCGCTGAGCTCGTGGCATCGATTAGATAGAAAATGGGTTTTGGCAGTATTGACCGCCTCCGCCTCTCTTTTAGCATTTTGCAGGGTAACTTCCACCTGCTTAATTTCAGCGACTTCCGCGACCCGATCCTTAAGCTCGTTGCTGGTTTCATTGAATTTATTCATTAAATTCGTGAAAGACTGAGAAATCTCATGCAACTCTTTTGTATCATCTTTGATATCATGAAAATGGTTTGGGCTAGCGTCAGTACTGCAATTCTTTATTAAATTATTAAGCAGAAGGAAACGGTCGAAAATCTGCTTAATTGTCACCAGCCCTCCTAGCACCATCAATAACATCGCCCCCAGAATAATTAAATGGGACCGATCAAAGAATATATGCCCTTCATTATATAGATAGAAGATAATCATCCCTGGCAGGAAAAAAACTAATACTTCAATAAGTAACAATTTGCTGTTTAATGATAATTTAGCTTCGCTCGGTGAATTTGTCCGACAATCTTTCATCATGTCTCCTTTCAACTATCCATAGGTAGTTCAGTTGATAACCTGCTGGTACCGCCGGGAACTTGGTTTGTTGCAAGGAGTTATGTTTTCCTCAAGATCATCATTATTTAAAATGATCTCCATATTTTACCCCCTCCCGGAATGTCAGGATACCTATCATAAACTACACTTTTATGAAACTAAAAAATGCATATACGTCATTGGCAGTATTTTTTAGTCATGGCTAGTGTTTTTTAGTAATTGATAGTGAAGATATCAGGTGTGTAGTTATAATAGGTAATCAGCCAGAGGTGATTGGTAATGGTTTATTGTTCATCGTTCATTGTTGACGGGCTCGTAAAAAGTAAAAAATGATTTTATATAATGTTATGAGTCCACA
>JBHPCX010000081.1:0-16995 GCA_042573485.1 Thermodesulfobacteriota bacterium
AAAAATTCGGCAAATGGTTAAAGAAAATACAGGACAAATAATATGTTAAAAAAATTTATTAGAGAAAAAATAATTTTTCTCATTGAAAACAGAACAAATCCGCTTAAAAGGGAAATAAAAAAACTGCATTCACTTTATCTTGAAATGGGTAGAGCAAGCCGAAAGCAGATCATGGATTATGCTTTTGAGTTTTCAGCCAAGAACGATTTAAACGGTTCTTATCTTGAATTTGGATGTTACAGCGGAACATCATTTATCAGGGCATTCAAGGCTTATCAAAAATGGTTGTCGGTAGCAGAAAATAAAAAATGGAAATTACGCCCTGAAACAATGTACATATTCGATTCGTTCAAAGGTCTTCCCGATCTTGAGGAGCAGGACCGGCTCAGTGATTATGAAATATTCGATAAAGGCCAATACACCTGCTCTGAAGAGGTTTTTAAGAAAAACCTTATTGAAGCCGGTGTGGATATGGAAATGGTGAAAATAATTCCCGGATTTTATTCAGAAAGCCTTAATGAAAAGCTCAAAAGCAAATTAAATAACACTAAAGCATTGGTAGTTCACATTGACTGCGATCTATATTCATCCGCTATCCTTGCCCTGAACTTTATAACAGATATAGTACAGGATGGAACACTAATACTCTTTGATGACTATTTTTGTTATAGAGGCAATCCTGAATTCGGTGTTCAAAAGGCATTTAATGAATGGAAAAAGAATGAGAATATATCCTCTTCATCCTATATTAATTATGAGTGGGCAGGAAAGGCATTTATTATCCATAGACCATGTGATTATTCTAGGCAGGGATAAACAATGTACCTAACACCATCGAAAAAAATTGCCCGTTCGCTGGATAAACACTTATGCGGGCCAATATACTATTTCCCTTCAAGTGGTTTAAAGGCATTACTACTAAGATATATATTTAAATTCATAGGATTACTCGCAATAAAAAAAATAACCGAATTATTTATTAACTATGGACTAGTAAATATTTCTCTCATAAATAATTTGCATAAAATATCAAGAAACTTTCATAAACTGCAGGATGCCATTTTTATTGGTTTTGGCAGACATGCAAGTGGAGAAAAGGCAGTAAAAGAAGCTGAAAGATACAATGCAAAGTGGTTGCTTCTTGAAGATGGTTTCATAAGGTCAGTTGGTCTTGGAAGCGATGGTGAAATAACATCATCCCTTGTAGTTGACGATGTTGGCATATATTATGATTCAAGATCTCCTTCAAAAATAGAAAATCTCCTGAATTATGATGAAAACTTAAATGGTGTTGATGATATTAATTTAGCACAAGAGGCTATTGACTTAATAAAAAATAATAACATAACAAAATACAATCATGCTGAGGACATACCCCCCGACTATTTTCCCAGGAATAATCGCCGACGTGTACTAGTAGTCGATCAAACAAAAAATGATCTGTCCATAATATATGGAAATCCAAACTCATATACTTTTAATGATATTCTAGAGTCAGTTATACAAGAAAATACAGGGGATGATATATATGTTAAATTACATCCTGAATCCATTTCGGGATATAAAGGAGCAAACTTTTCCATTGAGTCACTGAAAAAACATAACATTCACCCTATCACTGAACAATATAATATAATTAGCATTCTAAAAGAAATGGACTCTGTTTATGTAATGTCAAGCCAGGTTGGTTTGGAAGCCTTAATTCTTGATAAACATGTTGTATGCTTTGGAACGCCTTTCTATGCCGGATGGGGTTTAACTGATGATAGATCAGAAATAAAACGAAGATACAGAAAAAGAATCCTAATAGAATTATTTATAGCCACATATATAAAATATACAGTTTTTATTAATACCGAGACAGGAGAAAGATGCGATGTAACTGATGCTATCAGGCAAATAATAAAGAAGAAGCCATCGTACGGACAAGTTATAAATCACTAACTTTTATCAGTGACCTGCATCCAATATTTCGATTCTGCGAAGCAATTTATAAGTAAGCCTTTTAAATCAGATGAACATATTCAGTCTTAGGTATTATGCGTTGGAGATACAGCTATTAACATATACCCCCTTTAATGGGTGGTTTAAAAGAAACTTTCAAATATCTGAGGAATTACCCATGTTGAGTTATAATTTTAAAAATAATATTTACCAGCTACGCTTGATTTTAAATAAATATCCCAGGGTTATCAGACTTATAAAATTAATATTACTATTAGTAAGAAATAGTGTTCGAAGAAAAAAATACATTAGAGAATTCAAGATATGTTTGAAATATTGGAAGTCCGCAGAAATGAGTTTTCACAGGAAAGAATTCATAGAGGCATTCAATTTTTATACAAAAGCTATTGACAATCTCCCTTGTATTGGTGAGTGGTACAAAGATCGAGGTAATTGCAGAAGACAACTTGGCAGATATGATAATGATACATTAAATAATTTTCTTACAGGAATCGAAAAGGTCCGTTACAGAAAATCTGAATGTATTGGTGAATATCTGAATTATTTATGGGAAACTAAAGGATTAACAAGTGATATATTAAAAAAGCATGAACAAATTATTCAAACTGAGAGCAACAAAAAAAGCAGTTCCGATTTTCTAGCCAAATACGCGGCTATGTTTAGTGATGCTGGTGATCACGAAAAGGCAATCAAGTATTATTTTAAAGCAAAGAGCCTCAAAAAAAGTTCAGTAGAAAAATATCCATCTCTAATTAATACAGTGGCAAGCATTAATCCGGAGGAGGAAAATAAAAAAAATCAAAATCTTCAGTTTTATCGATATTTAAAGACCAGTGAAGGAACTCTGGAAAAACTACTGAAAAAATATGACAATTCAGTTGCAGTAGTGGGAAACTCACCAAAGGAATTAGGAAAAGGCAAGGGGAACGTCATTGACCAACATGCTCTTGTAGTAAGGTTCAATGACTATTCTATCAACCCGCCATATGATGTCGATTATGGTTCCAAAGCGAATATATGGGTAAGATCTATTGGGGATTGGGTTCCACAAAGGAATATTGGCAAATATGAGCTCATCATGGTTAGTGGCCTAAACCTGGCCCATAGATACGGAGAATGGAGAACAATTAAGTCTTACGCTTTACATGCTAAACCAATTGAACTATTTCCTAAAGAACAACAATATGAGCTTATTGAAAAACTGCATGCCGTACCTACTGCAGGTATTTCCTTCTGCTACATGCTATATAAAATAATGGGTCCGTTAAATCCCGATAGCATGTTTGGTTTTTCTTTTACAGATCATATCGGTGAAAACGCCGTCCCTTCACATTATTATGATAGCCGTCCTCCCAGTGAAAGACATAACTGGTATGCAGAAAGAGCTTTATTTCATCAACTACTGAAATAGGTTATCGAGGTTTTTCCAATGACCATTAAAAATAATATAAATATTCTTGACTGCACTCTGCGCGATGGCGGTTATTACAACAATTGGGATTTTTCCAGGGACATTGTCGAGTCATATCTGAATGCTATTTCAGAATCAGGGGTTGATGTAATTGAAATCGGATTTAGATATTTACCGAAAAATGCCTTCATAGGGGGGTTTGGTTATTGCACTGATGATTTCCTGAAGGGCCTTGATCTGCCAGAAAATTGTAACGCTGGAGTAATGATAAATGCTTCAGATCTTATTAGATATGAAGAGGGTCAAATAGCCGCTGTGAACAAATTATTCTCTCCTGCTCAATATTCCCCTGTAAGTTTTGTTCGTATCGCAGCATACATTAAAGATGTTACATTGTGTCAAGATATGGCCAAGCAGTTAAAAAATCTTGGTTATGATGTTGGCCTCAACGTTATGCAGGCTACTCTGGGAAAGGATGATGATCTAAAAAAAGTAGGATCAGTTGTTACTGAATGGGACAGCCTTAAAGTTTTATATTTCGCAGACTCTCTTGGGAATATGCAGGAAAGTGATGTCGAGCGGATTATAAATGTGCTGGGAACCGAGTGGAATGGACAAATAGGAATACATGCACATAATAATATGGGCAAAGCACTGGCAAACAGCCTTTCCGCCATTAAATTTGGTGCTACATGGGTTGATGCAACTGTAAAAGGTATGGGGAGAGGAGCGGGTAACGCGCCTCTCGAATATCTTCTTATCGAAATGTTGAACAAAGGAATTATTGAATGTAATCCTGAACGATTATTTGAACTGGCAACCACAAAATTCGCCAGACTTCAGGAATACTACGGGTGGGGAGAAAATCTTTTTTATTATCTAGCAGGACTCTATTGTATCCATCCAACCTATGTCCAGCAGATGCTTTCGACCGAGCGATATGATTGTCATGAAATAATTTCCGCACTTGAAACATTACACGAAAGCAGCAGCAGTTCATATTCTTCCTATAGCCTGGAAACAGCTATATCTGCGAATTATACAAAAGGTGACGGAACATGGTCAGCAATTAACTGGGCAAAATCAAAAACAGTCATGCTTATAGCAGCGGGTGATAAGATCGGACGTTATGTAGATGCCATTAATCATTTTATAGACAAAAACGACCCTGTGGTTATTTGTCTTAATTATACAGACTTGCTTCCGGTCGAAAAAGTTACGGCGTTTGCTTCGTGCCATCCGACGAGAATCATGGCACTTTCTGATACATACCAAAATTTAAACAGGCCTTTAATAGCACCAATTCAGGCCTTCTCAGAAAAAATCCAAAAAGATCTGCAACTCGTTAAAATATTGGACTATGGTATAAGCCTGGGTTCCGAACTGTCAGTCCGAGAACACGGATGCACGGTCCCCAAACCTCTTGTTGCATCATATACTTTATGTCTGAGCACTATAATTGGAGCGGAGCGTGTCCTGCTTTGCGGTTTTGATGGATATCCATCCGGTGATTCAAGGAATAATGAGATGAATAACATCTTTAAGGAGATTCAACGAATGAAACCGGGTCTTCCCATCATTGCTGTTACCCCCACAAACTACAATATTAAACAAAAATCTATATACGAACCGGAACTATGAATAGATCTTCCGCGATAATCATTCCTGCACGTTATGCTTCAAGCCGTTTTCCCGGAAAACCTCTGGCTGAAATTCTGGGTAAACCTATGATCATATGGGTTTGGGAAAAATGTATTGAAGCGATTGGGCAGGATCACGTATATGTTGCTACTGATGATGAACGCATCAAGCGCACCTGTGAAAAAGAGGGAATAAATGTACTTATGACAGGTACTGATTGTCTTACCGGCACTGACAGGGTATATGATGCATCCACCCAGATTGAGGCAGACATACTCATAAATGTTCAGGGAGATGAACCATTAGTAAAACCACAGGATATCAAACTGGTCATAAAACAGGCTGAACGTTTTCCCGATAAAGTCATAAATGCAATGTGTTCAATCAAGGAAGAAAAAGATTTTTTCAGCCCTACAGTTCCAAAAGTAGTCGCCAGGCCTGATGGCAGGTTGCTATATATGAGCCGATCCGGAATTCCCTCAAATAAACAATTAGAATTTGTAAATGCAAAAAAACAGGTCTGCATTTATGCCTTCCCTAAAAAGGCACTGGCTGATTTTTACAATCAAGGAAGTAAAACCCCTCTGGAAAAAGTTGAAGATATAGAGATATTACGGTTTCTGGAAATGGGCTATGATGTTCTTATGATTGAGGTATCAGACAGCTCAATAGCTGTTGATGTGCCATCAGATATAGAGCGAGTAGAAAAGGTTCTTGAAAACCAATAAATTATCAGAATACCGTTGTATCGTGTTTGATTGTGATGGAGTAATTCTTGATTCAAACAAAATCAAGACAGATGCGTTTCGTTTTGTTCTTCAAAATGAACCAAATGAAATTGTTGAGAAGTTTATCGAATATCATAAAACTAACGGTGGAATTTCCAGGTATGTCAAATTTGAATATTTCATGAAAAATCTGAAACCTGACAATAAACCTGTCATGTCAGCTGAAAAATATGTGAAAGCATATTCTGATAGGGTTAAGGATCAATTAATTAACTGCTCCTTGATTCCTGGAGTCAGAAGTATACTGGAAATATTCAATGAAATGAAAATCCCATGTGCAGTTAATTCAGGTGGTGACCAGGAAGAAATCAGAGAAGTATTCGCTGAAAGGAATCTGGATCATTTTTTTATTGAAATATTAGGTTCACCAGCGACTAAATCAGAAAATCTTGGTTATTTATCACATAACTCCATTCTTTCAAATCCCTCTCTTTTCATCGGTGATGCATTATCAGATTATCTGAATGCGCAAAACTACGGAATGGACTTTATTTTTATATCAGGTTACTCAGAATGGAATGCCGGAATTGAATTTTGCACAAACCATAACATTCAATATTACCATGACTTCAGGCAGTTAATTTTTAATAACTACAAAACAGGATGATTACTTTTAAATACCCCTCATCCTGTTCCATCTCTTAAATACAAATTTACGCATGTTACTAAAATATATAAATAAGGTAATAACATTCCTTAATTCGAAAAAATGTTTCCATTCATTTCAAAATATTCTTGATAATAAACAGGTAAATATGGATCCCTGCCTTGATATAAGGCAAAAGATACTGGATCTTAGGGAGATGAATAAATTCGCATGGTCCTATTTTACCAAATCACTCCATGAGCAACACAGATACCTCGAACTTATTTTCCCATCTCTAACCTGTTTTAATGAGAAAGGCTGGGAGGATTCAGATTTTTTTTTACTCCATGGACCGGTCAATCCATTTTTTCCCCATGCTGGGCACATCAAGTTTCTAGATAAATATAATCGAATGTTTCTTATTGAAGACGGCTTTTTCCATTCTCTTAAAACATTTTCAGATCCTGATGCATCAAGTGATGAGAGGAGTTCGCTTTCTTATTTATTTGACGATATCGCCTTTTATTTTGACGGGGCAAGAATAAGCCGGTTGGAACAAAAATTAAATTCAGATATTTCTTTAACAGGGGCTGAAAGATCCAGGTCATTTAATTTAATTAAATTTATCACTCAAAACAAACTAACAAAATATAATAGCCAGCCTATTTTAAAAGTAAATTATGGAAGGAATAAAAGAAAGGTTCTAATCATTGACCAGTCATACAATGACTCATCCATAATTTATGGTAATTCAGACGCCGATACATTTAAAAAAATTCTAGAATGTGCGCTGGATGAAAATCCAAATAATGATATACTGATAAAAACCCATCCTGACAGCAGATTTAAAAATAAAACCTATTATTCAGAGGTTGTTGAGAACGACCGGATAAAAATGATTACAGATCCGATCAATCCATGGTGTCTTTTTGATATTGTAGACAGGGTTTACGTATGCTCCAGCCAGATTGGTTTTGAAGCATTAATGGCAGGCAAACATGTGGTTGTCTTTGGATGTCCATTTTATTCAGGTTGGGGATTGACAGACGACCGTAATCCCATAAAAAGAAGGTTTGCAAAAAGAAGCCTTGAGGAATTAGTTTATTATGCCCTGATATGGTACACGCACTATGTTGATCCCTTAAAAGGAAAAGTGTGTGATATTGAAGATACATTGATCTATCTTCTTAATCAAAGAACTGATTATTTCAAAATAAATGGATTAAATAACATATCATAAAATATTCACGAAAAATGATTGACAATACTTTTATCCTTGGTGCCGGTATGACAGGCCTGGCTGCCGGATTTGCGTCAGGATTTCCTATCTACGAGTCAAATGAATTCCCGGGGGGCATCTGCTCATCTTACTTCATAAAACCTGGTGAAAAGAGGCGACTCTTAGCTCCGCCCAGTGATGATGAGGCTTATCGTTTTGAGATCGGGGGTGGCCACTGGATATTCGGCGCGGATGAAGAGATTTCAGAATTTATCAGATCATTTTCTCCGGTTAAAAAATACTGCAGGAAGGCATCGATATTTCTTCAAGAGAAAAACCTGTCTATCCCCTACCCTGTTCAGAACCACCTGGGATTTCTGGGGCATGAACTTTCACATAAAATTTTCTCAGAAATATCAGAAAATAATCGAAATGATGAAAAAACCCTGAAGACTTGGCTCATGAAATACTTTGGGCAAACCCTTTGTGATCTTTTTTTCTTTCCCTTCCATGAACTTTATACTGCCGGTTTATTTAGTAATATTGCTCCCCAGGACAACTATAAGTCCCCTATGAATATTTCTTCAGTAAAAAGGGGACTATCCCTAGAATCTGACGGCGCCGGGTATAACACAAGTTTTATTTACCCTGAAGACGGCCTCGGAAATCTAAGCAGATGCGTGGCGAAAAAATGTGAAGTAAATTATGGGAAGAAGGCAGTTTCAATAGATTTGGATTCAAAGACCATTAAATTTAACGATAACAGCTCATTGGAATATGATAATATTATATCAACATTACCGCTTAATAAAATGCTCCGGTTAACAGGTCTTCTAAATGATCTAAAAATGGATCCTCATACATCGGTTCATGTTCTAAATATGGGATCAATACGCGGAGAAAAATGCCCTGATGATCATTGGGTTTATTACAATAATACTAAATCGGGCTTTCATAGGGCTGGCTTTTACAGCAATGTGGACAGCTCATTTCTTCCTGTCTCATCTCGGCAAACCAATGACAGAGTCTGCATGTATATTGAAAAGGCCTTTCCCGGTGGGAAAAAACCAGATGATAAAGAGATATATGAATATACGGAAAGTGTAATAAAAGAATTTTCTGAATGGGGATTTATAAAAGATATTGAAGTTGTGGATTCAACATGGATTGATGTGGCTTACACATGGTCATGGCCTGGCTCAAAATGGAAAGAAAAGGCTCTAAAAATCCTGAAAAAAAACAATATTTATTCTATCGGACGCTTTGGAAGATGGACCTTCCAAGGGATCGCGGACTCCATTAAAGAAGGTTTAAATATAGGGAGTATTTTTAAAAATTTTTAACAGTATTTATTTAGGTATATCAAATTAATATGAACAACTTACTAAATAAAAGAGAAAACCCATTTTCTGTGCTTACATGCCCGGAAATAACATCAGATTGTGTTGCCATCATTGTTACCTATAACAGAAAAAACCTCCTCATCAAAAGTCTCAAGGCTCATATTAATCAAGACATAAAATGTGATATCATTTTAATAGATAACGCATCGACTGATGGGTCTTGTGAATATGTAATGGAACAATTTTACTCTCAGAATAAAAACATACACTATATCAGATTGGGAAATAATCTTGGTGGGGCCGGCGGATTCCATTTCGGAATGAAATATGCTCTGGCGAATAATTGGCAATGGTTCTGGCTCATGGATGACGACGCCCAACCGGATAAAGACGCCCTTAGTAATTTGAGACTTAATGCAAATAGGTTTAAAAATATTTACGGTTCTGCTGCGGTTGGTTTTGGTTCGAAACCAATGAAATTGTGTTGGCCCGCTGAGATACTAAAATCCAAACATGATATCAGAACAAACTTTATAGGCTCCTATGACCAGCTAAAGGATGTCCAGGAGTTGTCAGGAATTCCTTTTTTAGGTTTTTTTATTCACCGGGATCTTGTTTATAAAATAGGCCTCCCCGACCCAAATTTTTTTATATATAGTGACGATAAGGAGTATTGTGAGAGGGCAAAAAAAAATAGTGCAAAAATAATATTAATTAAAAATAGCATTATATATCATCCAATGCCACTAAAAGGAACCACGTATAAATTTTTAAATAACAACATTGTTTACCGAAGCATGCCTCCCTGGAAGCTCTATTATTATGTCAGGAACAAAATTATTGTTGGTAAAAAATATTATGGAAAGCGTTTTATAACTCAAACAATTCCAGGGATCATCTTCCGAATAATTATTAGCATGCTAAAAGAACAACGACGTCTGTCACTGCTTTTTGCGTACATCATGGCATTTGTTGATGGATTTGCGGCAAGAACCCCAAGGCGTTTATTACCGCCAGTTTAACCTTAAAAATCCCATGTACATATTGGAAAGTAGCTAAATGGCTCGATAGTGCATACTAACACATTGTAAGAATAATATATTATTCCCCGCGGTTCTCCTGCCATCGCTTAATAACATCATAATAAAATCTTTCTTGCTTCTCAGCTATAATATCCCACCTATATCCTTTTCCTATTTTCTCAGCACCTTCAGCAAGTATTCTTCGTCTTAATTTGTCATTCAAAAGGCTAATTATGGCCTTTGACAGCGCCTCCGGATCATCCGGTGGTACCTGTAATCCTGCCACACCATGGGGAATCAAGTTTTTCAAAGCTGGGATTGAAGTTCCGATGACTGGTTTTCCCAGACTATATGCTTCATATAAAACCAAAGGAGAGCCCTCCATCCTCGAGGGCAAACAGACAAATGCGGATCTCCTGATAGCATCCATCGCTTCATTATAAGTAAGTCTACCCAGTAGAGATATTTTTTCAGCATCATATTTTTCAATCAGTCTCTTGATTCTCGGGACATCCCCTCCCCCGGCTATAACAAGAGGAAATTTTTTATCTTCAGAACTTATCTTGCTCCATGCTTCAATTAGGATATCCAAACCTTTATGCCAAATATCCAGACGTCCCAGATAAAGCACATATTCTTCTGAATTTTCAGGTAATCTCTCTGGGACCTCAGCGCCCTGGCCAATAACTACTACAAGAGCCTTTGGATGGGTTATTGACCGAAGATGCTCTGAAACGATTATCACCGAGCGTCTTGTTCTAAGTGTAATGTACTCGCTAAAAAGAGAAACAAGTCCATAGATACCCCTGTATCTTAAAGCCTTTAGGCCATGCTGGCCTTGCAGGACGGTAACTAGAGGCCGCCTGGATGACCTCAAAAATATCGGAGCATAATATGAGAATTCCTCCACTACCAGATCGTAGGATTCGATATTTATCTTCAGACACCCGAGGATAAATTTTAATCGGCTTACAATATAATGTTTTGATCTTCCTAAAAAACGAATGTCATAAGGCTCATCCTTCCGCCTTGCTCCGGGAAAACCACCACAACAAACGGTAATATCATGTTTTTTTGATAAAATATTGTTAATAGCCCATGCCCGGCCAGCGCCGCCTCCTCCGCACCATGGATTATCAGGATGATCATAGATAAGTTGAAGTATTCGAAGTTTATTTTTCTTTTTAACCATTATTCGTTTTTCTAATCGATAAATCTATGCCAATAGTAATACATCCATGCACCATATTCGGACAAAACCCATTTAATCTGCCTGCCCGATTTCCACCATCCCTCTGTATCATAGGGGTCTTCCTTTGCACTCACCATTTGAATTTCCAATTTACCATCCCATGCATTTTGCCAGATGTGTTTAGCTCTCTTTGTATGGGACTTACTTGTTACTAACAGTATTTTTGTAATTCCACGCTTCAGCAGTTCCTCTCCAACAGCCTTCGACTCACTTATTGTATCATATACATCCTCAGCACTTATTGTTATGACATCGTCCCTTTGCACATTGTATAATTCAAGGATTCTTATTCTTTCCTCATACCAGAGGCAGCAATGTACGAGTCCTTTTTTTTCAAGGTTTCTGAGTGCCTCGGTTTTTCTGTTTCCATTTATAACAATCTTTTTGGCATAGCCATTATTATATATTTCAGCAGCTTCAATTAGTCTCGGATAATATTCCATACCGGTATTCAGAACGATAACTGCCTCTGACCCGATAGGGCTGTCGTCAACAACCAGGAATTTTCCAATTGAAGGTAATATCATCCCCGAAAAGACATAAAGTACAGTGAGTAAACAAAGAAAACAAAATGCTATATATAATTTCTTTTTATTTTTAATTATCATGGTGCAGATTGATTGTCTTGATAAGACTTTTTAAAGATCTGAATACTCTTTTAATTTCATCTATATTACCCATATTCATAAAGGTCTGAAGTATATAAGCTGGCCTGAAATAAAATTCCCTGTATGCCCTGGAAAGGATGGGTTTCAGGTCTTCTCTTTTCATATCCATTGTTTTTACAACAGGTCCGTGCGTCATATCAAATTCTTTAAAGCTCTTTATAAGCAGGAGATTATTATCCTTAGCGTATTCATACAAAGATGTTCCAGGATAGCACATATTTATTGAAAACTGCACCTGGTCCGGAGAGAGTTTTTTAGCAAATTTAATCGTTTCCTCAATAGACTCCCTTGTGTCATAGGGAAATCCGAACATAAAGCCGCCAAGTGCCTGGATTCCATGTTTTTTGACTAATTTCACCCCTTCCTCTATCTGTTTCAGAGTCAATCCTTTTTTTATCTTGTCCAGAATTTCCTGTGATCCGCTTTCAATCCCCAGCCGTATCATCTTGCAGCCAGCCTTTTTCATCTCAAGCAGCATTTCATCATCAAGGTTGTCCACCCTGCCATTACACGTCCAGATGACATTCAGCCTTTCCCTTTGCATCCTGTCACAGAATTCCATCACCCTGTCTTTTTTGGTTGTAAATGTCCCGTCATCAATGTTGATTTCCCTTAAATCATACCTTTCTTTTAAATCTTTTATTTCGGAAAAAACATTATCAATGCTCCTAAACCTCTGTTTATGCCCATACATACTCTGCGGCCACAGACAGAAGGCACAATGATAGGGACATCCTCTCGATGTCATCATATTCATAAACGGCTGCCTGGAATACCATGCCTCAAGGTACCATTCCCACGGTATCGAATTCCTGTCAGGGAAAGGCAGTGAATCAAGGTCCTCACACATCTCACCATCACCTTTATCAACTATATTCTCACCTTCCCTGAAGGTAATGCCCTTCGCAACAGACAGGTCACTAATGCATGATACAACACCTGCTATTTTTGTATCAAATTCGTGTCTTATTACCACATCTATCGCCCGGCATTCCTTTAATACTTCTTTATGAAAATAGCTCGCGTGAGGTCCTCCAACAATTATCTTTGCTCCGGTCACGTCTTTAAAGGAGGCAAGGCTTTCGTAATCAGACTCTATGGAAGGTGTTGTCGTCTCCATGAATATAACATCAGGACTCATCCTTTTCACTTCAAGCAGAGTCTTTTTCATGTCGAGATCCTGGATAACAGAATCAATATAAACAACATCATGTCCCGCCTGTTTCAGTTGAGATGCACTGTAGGCAAGAAATATCGGGTATTGCAGGAATTTATCACTCCGGTGCTTTATGATTCTATTTTGGGATCTTGTACCATACCCCTTACCGGGCCATGGCGGATTTATTATTAAGACCCGCATTAATTTTTCTCCTTTACTTTGCCATATAAAAAACCAAACATCTGAGTAAAATATCCGGTTATGAGGAGAAATAACACAAGCGGTAATTTTTTATCAGTCAGGTTATTCTTTATTACATTGGATATGGACCATAAACGCAATGACATATAGTCATACTTATTTTTAACCTTGGATGAAAATAGGTAACTGCTTAGACCCCTTTTAAACTGCCATGAAATGTAATCCTTCAATGAATCACGTGCTTCATGATGAACAATAACATCAGCGCAATATTTTATCTTCGATCCGGTTTGTTTTAAAGAATATGCAAGGAAGCTGTCTTCCCCACCTGCATAGGGAAATGTCACATTAAACCCGCCAACCCGTTTAAACGCGTCCCTTCTGATAGCGCAATTACATGTGCTAAGGCTGTCCGTAAATCCATTTTTATCAACTTTCCAGACCTTATCAAACCCGATAGATCCACCCGCGGGAAACCCCAGCGCTGATATTGAATCGCCCAGGAATGATGAGTTGTCTATTATTAATTTTCCCATAACGGCATCTATACCATTATCTTTAAAGTGACCTGCTATATTTTCAAGCCAGTTTCTATCAACCCGGCAATCACTGTCGGTAAAGGCAAAAACATCCCCTTTTGCAGCCCCGGCGCCAATATTACGGCACACGGCCGGACCGCTATTTTTATTGAGCCTTATGTAATTAACACTGTAGTTTTCTACTGCCATTCTCGTATTATCTGTTGAACAATCGTCAACCACGATAATTTCATAACTGTCATTATGTGGATTAGATAGATTAGACAGGGAATCGAGTAACCTTACAAGCTTATCTTGAGAATTAAAGGACGGGATGATAGCAGAAATAAGCATAATATTATCTAACCGGAAAAGTAATCAGCGTCTACCAAATCTGTTCAGGTTATCTTCACTTCTCTCAAATCTCATCTGGCTGATCTGCTCGGAGATAATCCCCATAAAGAAGACAATGATGGAAGTAGTGAACAGGAGCGCACTCATATTGGTAAACCTGCCTGAGGTGATGTAGGTATAAAGATAATAGAAAAATCCAATAAGAAAAATTAAGAAACTGACAGGCAGGAATATTCTGAAAGGAGAGTACAGGGCACATATCTTTGTTATTATCATAAAGAATCTTACACCGTCACGAAATAGACTGATATTGCTTTTACCCTTTTCTCTTTTCTTTACATGTATAGGGACATATTTCAGGCTTCTTCCGCTTCTCAAAACACCTAATGTCATTGTTGTAGGGTAGGAATAGGTATTCGGCAAAAGATATAAAAGATTTTGAGCAATTTCGGCCTTAACAGCCCTGAAACCTGATGTGAGATCTTTAATAGTAAACTTAGCCACATATCCGGCTAGCCGATTGAGAATACTGTTTCCGATACCTCTAAACAGTGAGACCTGATCTTCCCTTGAACGCTCGCCGACTACCATGTCATAGGCGGGAAAATGTTCCAGTATTTTTGCTATATCTTCAGGATCATGCTGCCCGTCACCATCCATAAACACTAGCACATCCCCTGAAGCTATTCTGATTCCGCTTTTTATTGCAGCACCATTCCCAATATTGTAAGGATGGCTATAGACAATCGCGCCCGCCTCTTTTGCAATATCAGCAGTGGTGTCACTGGATCCATCATTGATAACAATGACCTCAAAATCAGGATAAAGATCTTTGATTTTATATATCATATTACCAATGGTCTCTGATTCATTATGCGCGGGTATTATTATTGAAATATCGTTTCTTTCCATTGTTTTAATACTTTTATTTATTATTCCGCATTTTCATACTGATGCCGATACTTGTTAATACCTATTTAAATAAAGAAGGTTTTGAATCTGCTTTAAAAGAAAAATATATTTTATGCCTTAATCGCTTATAGACCCTCCAGGCCCGTCAAGCGTATAGGTCCTATCACCTGATGAGTGATATGCAGTTATTATGTAACCGCTGGAATCCCCACTAACATTTATATTAACTCCGTTTGAAACAACCAGGCCATAATCCGAGGTCAGAAGATTACTTAATGTATTTGTATATGCCCGGTTATCGACATAATAGGCTTCTTGGGCATTTGCAACATTCCTTAGGTCCGACATGGCCCCACTATTGTAAGACCTCGTCCTATATGTTGAAAACTGAGGAATAGCTACAGCGGCAAGTATACCTATAATTGCAATAACTATCATTAACTCAATAAGTGTAAAACCATATTCACTTTTATTAGTATATTTCCTTACCATTTATAGCGTCCTATTTAAGATTCTTAAGTATAAAAAGCATTATTTTAATGATTCGGTTTTATATACCATATTTGGCGTTATAAGTATTTAATAAAGTTAATACTACTCGATAACATTCATATTTTCAACAATCAGCATATTAACACCGAATCCATTATCTGAAAATAAAAGATTCGTATGCTTTCGAAAAAAATCCCGGGCCAGTTTTTGTTTCTCTTCTGTAAAATTATCTTTCACCCATCTATCGAAAAGATTATAACCGACTAACAGATGAGTTATCCTCCTCTTATGAAATCCCTTCAGAATATCCTCCGGATCTCCAGCCCTCTTTATCAAATCACTCATGATACCCATACCGAATAGATATTCCCTGTCACAATAATACCCTCTTTTACCTAAAAAAATGAAATAGATCTTTGAATCCACAGGTAGATTGGTATTGATATATTTTAATGCGGGGTATTCCGGTATAAATCCTGAGATATATTTTTCCCGGCTTACTTTTCCTGAAATATATGAAACAGGATCAACAGTTTTATATAGATTATAAATATAGGTACCATTCAGGCTCAAAAAGAAAACCAGGCATATTACAATAAAAGCTTTTCCCAATTGAACGCGGATATGAGATTTCAATGTCGATATAAATTCATAAATATTTTTATAACCCAGCACAGAAAGCATTATAAGGGGAGGTATAATCGGAGATATATACCGAACCCTCAGAACTGCTGTAAAAAAAGCAAAACTAAAAAAGAGGAGAGTAAATACCAGCATTATTTTTTTCTCTCTTCTTATCTCTTCCGGGTCGTTTCTCAATCGATAAAAGGCAAAAAAAGAGAATATAAACAGAAGTGGATTCAGTTTTCCGTCAAAATATTGAGGATCTCCATCCTTTCCCTGAAAAAATATTCTTACCGGCAGCAGAGCAATGTCCCAGCCGCTTTCCTTATAGATCATGCTACGATAGGTAAAGAAACCACTATTTTGTTTTGCTACATTATTCTCTTGATTACTCTCTGCTTTATTACTTATTGAATGCTTTGGCGGATTAAAAACTTCATCATAGAGAGGGTATATGGGGTTTCCTTTCCAGTTATAGTTACGTATCATCCATGGTGAAAAAACCAGCAGGGAAATAAAAATAAAAATGATACAGTTTACTGAAGATTTGATGAAAAGATGTTTTTTATCCTTATTATTCCGCGAATAGATGAAAGGAACAAAAAGAGCCAGTATAAACAGAGCTATAAGGCCATTATATTTTGTTCCAAGCGCGAGACCGCACATCACCCCGGAATATAATAAATACTTTATTTTAAAATTGCTATTCAGCCATTCCAGTATAAGAAGTAAAGACGCGAACGAAAAAAAGATCTCACCCAGGTCAACATACACTGTTGTGGATAGTTTGATAATAACTGGAACTGAAAGGAAAAGTACTGCCCCTAAAATGCCATATAC
>JBHPCX010000082.1:0-16483 GCA_042573485.1 Thermodesulfobacteriota bacterium
AGTTAAACATGCATAACAAATAAATTTTTCTTATTTTTAAAAAAACTAGAAAACCATGTTACTGCCACCATTTTACATCTTAAAACAATACATAATGGGCATTTTATATGCTTTCAAGCTATACAATGTCAATATTTTCATTTATTATTTTATATTGCCCTCTACAATTACCTTTAAATACAATAACTAACTATTAAGCGTAGGCTACAAATGGGCTTTCAAGTTGATTAAACCTTAAACTGTAAATTGAACTCATTATATTGGGAGAGTTTAATTGATAGACCTACTTGAAGTTATTGCTGGACATGAAAGTGCTGTTCGTTCTTCCATTGAACATGCAACTTTTATCAAATTAAAAGAATTGAGAGTTAAACCGTGCCTGGGAATGATGAAGCGGGGCCATGTATTATGAAGGATTAATCAAGCTTAAATTAGGGTTTCAAACCAATCACCAAACCAGTATTCTTTGATTCCTTTCTTTCAAGGAAATCCAAGCCGGCCAGCTTCATCCATTCTTTTATTTCAGATTCCGTATAGGTATCCCCCGATGCGGTATTGACAAGCATGTTAAGGGAGAAAAAGACTCCGAAGGCCGGGCTTATCCTGTCATCATCCATAATAAAGTCAGAGACTACAATTCTTCCGCCCGGGTTCAATGCCCTGCCTACCTTTTTAAAAAGATCCATGTTTTCCGCGGGAGAATTACTGTGAATTATTGCCGACAAAAAGGCCAGGTCAAAACCGGAAGGAAGATCATCAGATTTATAGTCCCCCGGTGCAGTGTTGATAAATTCCTCGAGCCCGGCTTCCTTTATATAATTTTGAGTCAGGGGAACAACATTCGGCAGGTCAAAAACAGTTACAGTAAGCCGGTTACCTGCTCTAACAAATGCAATTGAATATGCCCCTGATCCTCCACCAACATCCAGAACCTTTCTAACACCCGAAAGATCAATCTCGGCAACCAGCCCGGGAGCTTCCTTTACGGCCCTGTTGTGCATGGCAGCGATAAACGGTTCATACCAGTCATCCTCCCTTTCTTCAAAGGGGGCTTCCCTTACAAGTCCGCCATTTAAGACAGATTCAGTTAGCCTGCTCCAGGAATCCCATAAATGCACTGTATGCATGATTCCAGCCTGGTAACCCTGCTTTCCTTTTACAAGATATTGCGCCGCTGCTTCAGAGTTTCTGAATTTATTATTTTCCTTTTTTATAACCCCTGTTACACAAAGAGCATTTAAAAGGCGGTCCGTGGCCCTGGAATCGGCCTTTATTTCTCCGGCGATTTCTTCAGAGGACATTTCAACTCTCCCGATAACGGTAAATATATCCAATTCAAAGGCGGTTAGAAAAACCCTGCTCTCCTGGAATCCCCTTGCAAGAGAGTTTATATTTTCAAATGTAAAATTACCTGTATCACTCATGGAAGATTCCCCCTTCTTACCTTCTGTTTAGAATAGATTTCTGTCTCATTTAACGGATATTACATGGATAATACTGCTGAATCAAATATATTCCTAAGTTTTTATCCCGGTTTTATTGTTCCTTTTGACATGAAATCTAAAAGATCATATAATCCGCCAAAAAATCAAACGGGGGGCAGCTATGGAAAATAACTGGAACGGTTTATCACCTGAGGAAAAACGTGAGAAGAGGTTCGCGAGATGGCTTTCCACGGAAGGCAGAGAATTCAACAGTCCTGAAGCTGAGCAGAAATATAAAGACATAGTTACAAGGTTGATAAAGGTTTTTAAACTTGAAGAACCGGACCGGGTTCCTGTAATGCTTCCCACCGGTACCACTCCCATATACATGGCGGGAATGACCTATAAGGAAGCTATGTATGACAGTGAAAAACTCTGCAAAGCCTATACTGATGTGTTCAATCTTTTCAAGGCGGATGATTTTCCCGCCCCAATGATGCAGTCCGGAAAGGCCGCTGAATACGTGGATAGTAAGATATCAAAGTATCCAGGGCACGGACTCCCCGATGACGGCCACGGTAATCAGTTTGTCGAGGGTGAATACATGAAGGCGGATGAGTACGATCTATTCATCAATGATATGTCTGATTTTGTTTTCAGGTATTACCTCCCGCGGACCATGGGATTACTGGAGCCCTTTCAGTATTTCCCGCCATTACCCAACTCCCTGGGATTTCCAAATATGTTTCTTGGGCCCATGTCCAACCCCCAGGTCCAGGATATGCTTTTAAAATTGGTCGAATACGGGAAGGAAGAGGCAAAATGGCAGATCCCGATTATGAAATTCCGGCAAATGGCAATGGCTGAGGGATATCCTTCAATGATGGGCGCTTTTGCCCATGCGCCTTTTGACCTCATGGGCGATACCCTGAGAGGAACACATGGAATAATAATGGATATGTACCGCCAGCCTGATAAACTTCACCAGGCAATGGAAAAACTGGTTCCCTTAAATATAAATATCGCGGTAACAGCAGCAAATATGTCAGGAGTCCCGGTTGCCATGTTTCCCCTTCATAAGGGTGACGATACTATGATGTCTGATGAACAGTACAGGGAGTTCTACTGGCCGACATTTCGCGAGGTTATAATGGGTCTTTATGAAGAAGGGGTTGTACCTCTCCTCTTTGCCGAGGGTAAATACAATGAACGTCTTGAGATAATTAAAGACTTACCCAGAAGCGCGGCAGTATGGTACTTTGACCAGACAGATATGTTCCGGGCAAAGGAAATACTTGGTGACACTGCCTGCCTTATGGGTAATGTTCCTACTTCTCTTTTATGCACAGGTACACCGGAGGAAGTGAAGGAGTACTGCCGCAAACTTATAGAAGTGGTCGGCAGAGGTGGAGGTTTCATACTGGCCGGCGGTGCAATGCTTGACAAAGGGAACCCTGACAATCTTCACGCCATGAGTGAAGCAGCATTTGAGTATGGAGTATATTCTTAGCTATCAGTTTTCAGCTCTCAGCATTCAGCTTAATGTGAATGGATGCTGGGCACTGGATGCTTGATGCTGGCAGGTGGCTAGTAATGTGTCATACCCGCGGAAGCGGTTCACCCTGTTAAATACCTTGAGGTAGCAAAGAATATTTTATGCCAGTGCGCCTATTAGTAAAAAAGTGACAGTTTTCATATTAAATTAACACGACCTTCAAGGTAAGATTTGACAAGTCCAAATCTTATTTAACAGGGGAACTCCATTTAGTTTACTGTAAAAAATTGGATCCCCCGCTTCCGCGGGGATGACGTGTTCGATATTTTTTTCGAATAAATCAGGTATTATCTTTATAGATTCAGTGATAGAAATCAGATGTGTTAAGCATAAATCTGTCAACTATTTTAGGACGAAACAATACACTTTAACAGGTTTTTGCTGAGCGCTGATAGCTGACGGCTGATAGCCTTTCGAATAATGTATAGAGTCTATTAAGTCCTAATAATTAAATACTTGTTAAATATTTTTAAGGAGATCTAAATGACAAAAAAATCATACCACAGTCTTTGCGCCTGGACATTTAATGCAGGCAAAGGCGGTTTCACCCCCTATGATACCCGGCAGGCATGGAGTGGAGAAAACCTTGATACCGTCGGAAAAATAAAGCTGGTTAAAGATAAAATTCAGCCACGCCTCCCTGAAAACGTGGAACTTGGCTTCGAAATCCATTATGACTATGAATACTGTGAAGATAATGCTTCAGCTGTTGCTGACGCACTTTGTGAATGCGGTATTTCACTTGCAATGGTAACGCCAGGAGCCCACAGGTACTTTCCCTATGGAGGTATATGTTCACCAGATCCGGAAGAGAGGAAAGCTGCCAGTGACTATGGTGCCAGATCGGTTAAACTTGCGTACAGTGATTTGAAAAAGTCATGGAATAAAGATATTCCTCCGACATTTGTTCTGTGGAACGGGTCATATGGATATGATCTGGCATCGGTAGGAATCCGGAAGATGTATAACTTCCTCAAGGAAAGTGTTGCGGAATTTTGCAGGTTTGAAGAGTCACTTGGCGGAGAATTATACATCGCTATTGAACCCAAGCCTAATGAAGGCTATCCGGCAATGTTTCTACCTACAGTAGCAAGCGCAATTGTGTTCTGGAAAAAACTTGAGCTGGAATATGGCATAAATATTGATAAAAAAGGTTTAAACAAGGAATTCGGTCATTCTGAAATGATTGGTCTTGATCATGTATATGATACTGTGGAAGAGATAGACAATGATATGCTTATGCACATGCACGTCAACAGCCAGGGTTATAATGACGGGCTTATACTCGGCGGGCCGGGGAAGTTTGACATAGATAACGGTGTCAGGATAAACGGAATGAACATTGCTATTGCAGGTCTGATAGACCAGGCAGGATTCAACCGATGGAAGGGCCATGACATGCAGGTAAGGGCCCATGACACTGAAGAACAGGGCATCGACCGTGTTGTCAGGAGTATATTGAGCTGGGAGGCCTGCGAAAAGGCGGCGGCGGATCTGGACTATGACCTGCTCTGGAATTACCTGGTTAACAGAGAAACCGGTAAGGCTGAAGACCTGATGAGAGAATCTGTTGTTAGGGCCTGTGGTTACTTTAAAGAAATGTATGAATAAAAACAGGGTTTAGAGTTCGAAGTTCGAAGTTCGAAATTGAAAGTTCGAAGTTGGGGGTTCGGAGTTCAAAATTCGGAGTTGGAAGTTCGAAGTTGGACGTTGGAAGTTCGAAGTTTAAAAATCAAGGCTTACGGTTTAAGGTTTAAGGCCTGAATGGTTGGGGAAAATTTTTGTTAAATCTGATTTATTTCTAAATTAAACAACTTAAAAAGAGCAAGGTCATACTCTCTTATTTCAAGAAGACATACAATTCTTGATGCTATACTGTTACATTCGAAAAACAATCATTTACACGGTGGGGTGTAATCCGCCGTCGCCCATTCGACAGGCTCAGGGCTATGGCGGGACAAGAATCCCACCCTTCACTCCTTAATGAATATTACCGTAAGGTGGTACTTTATGTGCCACCTTTAAATAAAGTTGGCAATCAAATTAGCATATAAAAATTAAGCAAAATATCCGGTTGCCAGGAGACAACATGTCCTCATCATATTCACTTGGAATTGAATTCAGTACACAGTCAGTCAAGCTGGTAGTCCTTGATCTGAATAGTAACGGTATATCTTTTACTGATTCATTTAATTATGATCAGGCATTTCCTGAATATAAAACCGAGGGAGGTGTACTGCCATCACCATCTGAAGAAACAAGGCATACCTCACCATTTATGCTGATTGAAGCTGTTGACCTTGCTTTTAAGAGGCTGTCTGAAAGTGACATTAACATGTCCCTGATAAAAGCCATTAAGTGTGACGGTATGCAGCATTGCACTGTTTATGTCAATGCCCTGTTTAAGAAGACCCTATCCCGGCTTGATCCCGAACAGGAACTCCTCAACCAGATCAAGCCCTGCATTTCACGCCCTGCCTCACCTATATGGGAGGACAGGAGCACTTCAAAGGAAGCACAGTACCTTGCAGACGCGTTAAAAAGTGAGGGAGGGATATTAAACATTACAGGAAATAGAGCTGAGCTCCGTTTTCCTGCCTCCCAGATATTAAAATGGGCGAGGGAAAATCCTGAAGAATATGAAGAGACCTCTAGTATTTTTATTTTAAGTGCCTTTATCACTTCAATACTCACAGGGAAGATATCACCGGTTGACACGGGAGACGGCTGGGGTTCAAACCTTAATAACCTCGATATTGATAATCCGGGCTGGAGCGACAAAGTTATTTCCGCGATGGATCAATACCTCGATGAGTCAAATATTAAATCATCCCTTTATAATAAGCTCGGGCGGATAGATCATTATGATGCCGGAGCAGGGACAATTAATTTATACTTCAGTGAAAAATACAGGATGTACCCCGATACAATAATATTGACAGGCACAGGCGATAACCCGGCTACACTCATGGGTTGCGGTGGTAAAATTGTTATATCCCTTGGCAGCAGCTACACGGTTAACGGTGTGATGGGAGAAATAGTTCCCTCAAAAAATGAGGAATATAACCTGTTCGGGTATACAAAGGGAAAGGCAATGGCCCTATCTGTAATAACCAATGGTGCCAAGGTACAGGATCAGTTTTTAAAGGAATATCTGCTTGCGCCAGATGAAAGGCCTGCAGACAGCTCTGACTGGCAGGAATATATAAAAATGGCCGGAGACTCCCTCCTTTCTAATGAGGAAAAAATACTTTTACCCTATCTGCTTGATGAATCAGTACCTTTAAGGAAAAAAGGAATCAGAAGGGATAATTTCACTGAAGAATCCGGCGAAGAAAATATAAGGGCATTGATTCTATCACAGGTTCTATCTCTAAAACTTCATTCAGATCACCTGGGTGAAGCACATGAGTTGTGTGTTGTTGGAGGCGGGGCCAGGAACAGCCTGATGATGCAATGGATTGCAGATGCCTTTGACGTAGAAACATACACTATTGAGAATTTTCCTGTCGCGGCCCCTCTTGGATGCGCTATCAGTGCCGCTGTAAAGTTACTGAATATTTCATATGAAGAAACAGCGACAAGGTTTGTGAGAAAGGACCCGTCGTCCGTAAAAAAACCAATCCCTGAGAATGTAAAAAAAATGCAGCGACTGGTCAAAAGATACCATGAACTCGAAAACAGGAATATCCAGACATATTAGGCATCGCCTTTAATCTCGGCTCCCGCTATAAAAACAGCGTGATTAACTCTGGGATAGAGCCTGGTTTATAAAATACGTCACCACGGGTAGGGGCACGGTGCACCGTGCCCTTACAATGATGTACCCCGAAATGACTGCTAAACATGGTTAAGGTTTAGAATAACACTACTGGCGCAAACTATGAAAGGATACCATAATGACCACACCCATCTATAAGGACCCCACAAAATCAACCAATGAAAGAGTAAAGGATCTTCTCGATAAAATGAATCTTGAAGAAAAGATCCTTCAACTCACATCCATATGGCTTGCCTTTGATCCTGAAAAGGGTGAAATGGCTCCTTCCATCATGGGAGAGGACCTGGATGAAAATGCCGGCAAGGTTGATATTGATTACTACCTGAAGGCAGGGCTGGGGCAGATAACAAGAGCCTTCGGCAGCAGGCCTGTTGATCCGGTAGCAGGTGCTAAAACCGTCAATCGAATCCAGAAGAGACTGATAGAGGAATCACGGCTGGGTATTCCTGTTATCTGCCATGAGGAGTGCCTCAGCGGTCTTATGGCCCAGGGTGCTACATCCTTTCCTTCACCGGTTAATTACGGTTCCACCTGGGAGCCTGAACTGATTCAACAGGTTGGTGATGTAATAAGGCGCCAGATGAGATCATTAGGTACACACCAGGGACTGGCGCCCGTATGTGATGTTGCAAGGGATGCCAGGTGGGGAAGAGTTGAAGAGACTATCGGTGAGGACCCGTACCTCGTGGGAATAATGGTTACCAGTTATGTTAAAGGCCTCCAGGGTGATGACATAAAAAAGGGTATCATTGCTACATTGAAACATTTTGCAGGTTATTCATTCAGTGAAGGCGGAAGAAACTTCGCTCCGGTGCATGTAGGAAAACGCGACTTAATGGATGTATTTTTTGTTCCCTTTGAAATGGCTGTTAAAGAAGGCAAGGTACTGTCTCTCATGAACGGTTATCATGAATTTGACGGTGAGGTTCCGGGGGCTTCACACTGGCTTTTAACAGAGGTTTTAAGAAATAAATGGGGGTTTGACGGTTTTACGGTTTCTGATTATGGTTCAATTACCTTCCTGCAGAATATGCACAAAATAGTGGCGACTCAGAAGGAGGCAGCCGCGGCCGCCCTTAAGGCAGGGCTTGATATAGAGCTGCCCAATCCCACCATGTATCCACAGGGGCTCAAGGACGCTCTGGATGACGGGTTAATAACTGAAGCTGATATAAACCTGGCAGTAACAAGAATTTTAAAATTAAAATTTAAGCTTGGCCTGTTTGAAGAACCATATGTGGATACAGGCGCGATCAGGCTTGATCTTCCCGAAGAAAAGGCCCTGGCAGCAAAGATTGCTGAAAAATCAATAACCCTGTTATCAAATAATGGAGCGCTTCCCATTAAGCCGGGTGTAGACAGAATTGCCCTGATCGGTCCCAATGCTCATAATATTATGGCGCTCTTTGGGAACTACAGCTTTGAAAACCATGTTGTTTCCACTCACTATAAGGATATGGCCGAAGAGGTCGTTTCCGCTCCTACTGTTCTTGAAAGGCTTAAAGAAAAAATCGGTGATGAGAAGGTTATATACGCGCAGGGCTGCAACATTCTTGATAATGACCTGTCAATGATACCCGGGGCTGTTGAAGCAGCTCAAAAGTCTGATATCGCAGTCCTGGTGGTAGGAGATAAGGCCGGTCATTTCAGGGCAGGCACGGTTGGTGAGGGTACAGATACACCTGATCTTTCACTGCCGGGAGGACAGGAAGAACTCGTTAATGCAATTTTTGAAACAGGAAAACCTGTTGTAATAGTCCTGCTTAACGGAAGACCCTTTGCCATGCCGAAAATTTCTGAAAAAGCTTCGGCCATTGTTGAGGCATGGTTTCCCGGACAGGAAGGGGCAGGTATTATTATTGACACCCTTTTCGGTGACCTGAACCCGGGAGGAAAAACAACCCTGACCTTCAGTCAATCGGCCGGTGTTCAGCCGCTGTTTTATAACCACAAATTCCTTGCGCCGGGGTTTCCCGAACTTCCTGAATTTGAACCTGTGTTTCCTTTCGGCCATGGTCTGAGCTACACCGAGTTCTCTTACAGCGATCTTAATTTTTCATCAACTGAAGTAGCCGTTGATGGAAAAATTGAAATCAGTTTTATACTGAAAAACAGCGGTGATAGTAAAGGAGAAGAAGTAGTGCAGCTTTATATCAACGATCCAGTAGCCAGTATTCCAAGACCGGTCAAGGAGCTTAAAGGATTTAAAAGGATTCCACTTGAGCCCGGCGAACGGAAGAAAGTAACATTTACCATGTCAGCAGACATGCTTGCCTTTACCGGCCTTGATTATAAAAAAATAATCGAACCCGGAGAAATAAAAATAATGATAGGCAGCTCAAGTGAAGATATCAGGCTGGAGGACAGCTTTATCCTTACAGGAGAAACCCTGTACCCGGGAGAGGATAGGAAGTTGTTGACTGATGTTAGAGTGGTATAGGGTTCCGGCAGGATATATAATTTGTATTTGCTGCGATTTGATCTCACTCATATCTCAAGGAAGGATCGATTTTCACTGACATATTGAATGTATAGACTACTAAACGTAATCTATACTTTTTCTGCCATTAGAAAAGTAATGATAGCAGTAGTCTTCATTTCAAATTAAGTAATGATTACCAATGGTATCGTTAAAAATTTCAGATTATTTCGTTTTCATGAATAGGATAATCATACTTGAATGCCTGCCTATTGAAACATGCTTCTGCAAGCTCTTGTTTTTAAGCCGTTAAAAGACAAGAAAGATAGCCCAACAATCACCCTTTTTCACCTTTGAGCACTTCATGTAACACTTTGCTCAATGATAGGGATTCAAACGGTTTGGGCATCATGCCCTTAAAGCCATATTCTTTGAAATTTGTCAAGACCGGGTCATCTGAATATCCACTGGAGACAATTGCCTTTACTTCAGGATCTATTTCCAGTAATTTGTTAATCGTTTCTTTGCCGCCCATCCCGCCGGGGATGGTCAAATCCAGGATGACGGCATCATAAGGCTTTTCAGATTCTTGGGCTGCATTGTACATCTCAATCGCTTCAGCACCATTCTCTGCAAATTCTGATTCATATCCCAGGTTCCCCAGCATTCTTCCGACCATTTTCCTTAACGACGCTTCGTCATCCATCACCAGAATCCTGCCTTGGCCGGTTATCAGCCGAACTTCTTCTTTTTCAGGAATTGCCTTGTCCGAAGCAGGCAAATAGATATGAAATGTTGTACCAACCCCCAACTGTGATTCCACTGTGATGTGCCCATCGTGCTTCTTGATAATCGAATAGGTTGTGGTAAGCCCAAGGCCGCTTCCTTCATGCTTTGTCGTAAAATAAGGATCAAATATATTTAAAAGATGCTTTTCGGCTATGCCCACCCCTTGATCTTTGATGGATATCCTGATGTATCTTTCGGGGTTAATCGGTAAGCCATGCCTATCCTCTATGATTACATTCTCTGCTGCGACCTGAATGGTTCCACCATTTGGCATGGCCTGGTTTGCATTGATCACAATATTATTGATGACCTGGCTTATCTGTCCAACATCAACTTCGACCGGCCAGATGTCTCTTGCTATCGAAAGTTCCGATCTAGATTTTGAGCCCCTTTGCACAAAGCTGCAAGATTCTTTGAGGATATCTTTGATTGAGGCGGTCTCTTTTACCGGCGCTCCCCCTTTTGCAAAGGTCAACAACTGCTTGGTCAGTGCCTGAGCCTGGATGGAAGCCGTCTCTGCTTCCTTTAGCAGGCCAAATATCTCATCCTCCGGTGCCATCTGCGTCTTGGCCATGGAAACATTGCCGAGAATCGTTGTCAGGATATTATTGAAATCATGGGCAATACCCCCTGCAAGCAGCCCCACGGATTCAAGTTTTTGAGCCTTTAAAAGACTATCTTCCACCTGTTTCTGTTCTGTAATATCCCTTGAAACGGCTAAAAGCTGTTCGACTTCACCATTAGAGCCCCAAAGGGGGGCAATAATCACATCCCACCATCGAGGAATACCTGTTTCCGTTGGTGAATAACCTCGAAATTTTCCAATAGAACCTTTGACCGCTGTATCAACTGCCATTCTTGCTTTGATATTGTCTTTACCCTCCCAATAATCAATCCAACTTTTGTTGAGATAAACCTTAATGTCTTTGATTTCGAGCTTCTCTTGCCCTCCCTTGCTCATATACGTTAGGTTTCCTCCTAAATCGAGCAATTTGATACAATCAGGACTGCTTTCAATTATTGTATTTTTTAACGCTTCGTTTTCTCGCAGCGTCTCTTCCGCCTGCTTGCGCTCGGTGATGTCTATAATGGACCCCTCCAGAATCCCCTGTTCGCGGTAAAGCACCAATGACGTTAGGCATGTCCTCACCTCACCCTGCTTATTCAGCATTTTGCACTCGAAATCCAGCACGTGACCTTCAAGCTCCAGCCTGCATACTATCTCCTCTCGTTCACTCGGGTCAGCCCAGTGGATCACCGAAGGTAAACCCAGCACCTCCTCGCGTGTGCGACCGCAAATATCGAGGAATTTATCATTCAAGTCCAAGATCTCTGATCCATCAAGCCTTGTTCTGAACATGCCGACTTCGGCGTTATTGAAGAGGTCCCTGTATTTTTCCTCGCTCTCCCGTATCACCTCCTCCGCCCGTTTGCGCTCGGTGACATCTCTTGAAACCACGGTGACAGCTTTCGTTTCTCCGCCTGAATCTTTTACAGGGCTTAAGGATCGAAGGTAATATCCACCGTTCCTTTCGCTTTGGTATTCATATGATAGGGATCTGCCGGTGTCGAAAACCGTCTGCACTCTGTTTGCAAAGTCTCGGATCTCATTTTCAAAGTGAAACTCCGCGTAATTTCTGCCGATAACTTTTTCCGTTTCCCCCCCATACTGCGATAGGTGCCTCCCGTTCATGAACAGATAGGTGAGATCTTCAGCTACAAGGTATATGGAATCATCGGAAGATTCTACGAGAGACCGGTATTTTTCTTCACTCTTCCACAGCGCCTTCTCAGTTTCTTTTTCTTTTGTAACATCTCGACCACATCCTATCGTGCCAATCATCTCGCCATCTTTATTTAAAAAGGGAGCCTTGTGAACATCCAAAACGAGATATTTATTTCTAACCAGACCATCTTCCAGAAAACGCCCGCAAACTTTTTTTCCCCTGATAATAGAATCGGAATCTACACATGTTTCCCCAAAGGTATGTTCATACCCTGAATTTCGTTGCTGATCGGCAAAGAACATATTCGTTTTACCAAGCGCTTTATCCGGATTATCACACATTATCAGTTTATCGCACATAGCCTGGTTAACGAATAGAAATCTACCTTCCAAATCCTTTGACCATATTAGATCGGGAATATTATCACACACCAGTCGCAAGAGGTTAACTTCTTGTTCCAATTCTTCATAGGTTGGTTTTTTAGCCATTAGAAAGGTCTCCAATTTAAAGGTATGAAAGAAATTCAGAGTGTTGTGCAGTTAAGGATTCTTGCATAATACTGAAATCTGCCAGAATTTAAGTATTGTGATAGTATTAACTGGCTCGGGATTATAATAAACAAAAAACCAATATCAAATATATACAGTAAAATTAACGCCGCGGTTCACAGGCTGCGAGGCACGTGCGATTGCGAATATCACAGGTTTAGACTACTTGCCAAAGTGTTGATTTTGATATTAATCGATTTTGGTTATGATTACAAATGCAAATCGTAAGTATTCAAGGTGCTGTTGAGGCTATGATAGCGGAAGTCGTCATATGCATAACGACGGGCATCAGCGGGCGCGTGCTTTTTGCGATCCGCTGTATGCCTTGGTTGGGGCATATAAGGTCATTTTTTCATAATTTATCCTTTAATATTGAAACACATCAGACTCTGTCTAAATCTCAAATAGAGTTTACCATTGGCCAATACTGGTATTGTAAAGGTTCCACCTTTTATTCTGCCCCAGATTTTTGGGATACTGGCAATCTTTACAAATTTCTCGGGGTCAGGCTTTATAAGAAACAGACTACCTTTTACATCACAACAGAAAAGATAATCCTCTACACCAACGCATGTCCCCCATCCTACTTCTTTTGAACTCCATTTTTCCACACCGGTTTCCAGTTCAACACATTTAAAATAGCCTCTGTTCTGATCACTATCACCGGAATACCCATATATATGCCCATCAATAATAAATGGATCTGAATGGAGGGATCCAAAAACCTTGCTTTCCCAAACAACTTCAGCACCGGATTTACTGACTTTTAGTACTTCACCACCCCTATTCTTTATAGAGCCACAATTGATGAACACTAAGTTATCTTTTATGACCGGTGTTGTCGCTTTTTCATGGTAATTTGCTTTCCATTCTACATCCCAGAGCAGTTTACCATCTCGCAATGTTATCGCTGCCAATCCGCTTGCGTGAAAGGAAAGAACCACGGGTTCGCCTTCTATTTCCATCCTGGAAATTGCTGCATAGCCTGCATGACCACTTCCCGTTTTCCATACTAAATCTCCATTCACTTTATCAAAAGCGATTGTACGTGCCGTTCCGCCGCCATTAACGATTACAAGTGAATCGGTTACAAGAGGGGACGATGAATGTCCAGCTCCGCGCTCTTCGCCCCCTTCATTATTCACATTTTTGTGCCAGATTTTTTTGCCATTTAGCAAATTCCAACAAACCAGATCACCTCCACGACCGAAGGTATAAACACGGTCATCATCAATCCATGGAGTCGCTCTGGGACCGGCACCATAATTTGTTCTTGCTGTTTTAGCCGTATAAGCCTGCTTCCAAATCAGGCCGCCATCTTCAGGATTCAGACAAAACACAATATCGTTCACATCATCACGCCCACATACAACCAACCTATTTCCCTGTACTACCGGTGCAGACCACGTCGCGCTCTCCTTCCCCTGACACAAATAATTAATTTCCCATTTTTTTTCCAAGCCATCAGACCAGTCCGTTTTAATTCCGGATACACTGCTACGTCCGTCACCATTGATACCACGCCAGCAAATCCAATCAGCATCACCTTTTGTCATGGGCTCTATTTTTGACAACACAATATCGTGTTCCATTGTTGCCGATGGTTGAACATAATCACTTCTATACACTACATCATAATGTACACGATTCATAACTACCCACACAATAACTCCAATGAGAACAACACCTAAAATTGTCAGAAAAATTTTTTTAAATTTTTTAAACATAGTTGATATCCCCTTCTGGTTTCATTGAGTTCCCGAAAATGAATTCAGTGTAAAGAGGGAAATTCCTAAGTTTTTCAGTTTTGCTGGATCGAACTCGTGTAGCCCCAATAGATATTAGTAGGATTCCTACCTATTCAATAATTGGGAATCCTGCTAGTAAAGAAAGTTTCAAAGCTATGCTTGATGGTTTTAGATTTCTTGCCAGAATGTTCAATCTGATTGTATCAGATACTGCATTAGATTACGAACACTAAAGGCAAATATTTTGATTTTTCAAAACAGGTGTATAATAGCAGTAATTACAACATTGACCAATGCAGATATGTAGTAGTTATCTGTAATTTTAACGACAAGTTTGCCGGAATATGTGGAGCAAGGCTGGACACAATACTGCAAGAAGTTAGAGGTTGAAGATTCTAACTAAATAGGTTTTTTATCCATCCTTTTAGTTTATAAAATTTTTCTCTAGTCCTTTCCTCTAAACTTATTAACCTTGTATTTGGGTTGTTCTCTTTTAAATTTTCTAACAATATATCAAAATGTGGTATCAACCTAGGTTCTAAAACTAATCTTTTTTTATTATTGGTGTCTGTAATTATCAAATCTGAATATCTTAATTTATTTTTATAATGAAAATAGACTACTTCAAAATTATATTTTGCATATGGATATATTTTAACCTTTCTCATCCATTTAACCAATATTCCTCCAGGTATAAAAACTAGCTCATTTTCTTCAATTTTAAATTTACCAAATAATATACCATTACCAAAATCGAATATAAAAAATAAAATAAAAGCTGCTAATAATCCAATCCAAAAATTATATTGTGATGAAAATCCGATAAATACTGGGAGAATGAAAAAAACAAGAATTAGAAAAGTAGAAAAAAACCTTCTCCAAATTTCATATCTAAAAACTATATTTTTTTTGCTGAGAAGATTGCCTTTATTCATTTTCAAATCCTTAAGAACTTCTATTCTAATAACCTATCATGCGTAATACCTCAATTGCATGTAACTGCTATTGATCACCAAAGAAGCAATTCTGAGGTATTTGCAGTTATCTGTAGTTTTACTAATTCTGTGTTATCAAGTTATCTGTAATTTAGACTACTTCCTTTGCTCCATAAATAAAATGTAATCAAGTCTTTTTCCCGTATTTTTAGGCCAATCATGGCATGTTGTACCTTCCGGCAAAATATATTTGAAGTCGCTCTGGTTCAATTCGGGAGATGAGATTTCTTTATAAACTTCAACTTCGATCTTAAGTTCGGGAAGTAATCCTCTCTTGTATTTTTCTATCTCAGATTTTCTTTCTTTATCTTTAATTCTAGGGTCCTCCTTAATCATTTTCAAACGATCTGGCGCATAATAATATTTCCGGATCAGGTAACTCGTTTTTGATACCCAAATGGCTACTCTTTTTGAAATCGCCGATGTTCCGCTTATGACATAACAATCCTCTCCTCCAATTTTTTCTATCTTTTCGAGCTTTGGATCACCCAACCAGTAAAACGGATCATCATACCCTTTGAAGATTGACATTATGATAAATGGCATTCTAAGAGGTCCGTGATTCTGAGCAGCACCGTCAAAAGCTATTTCGTCACTCGGCATTTTAAAACATGAATACGCACCCCACCCAGCTAAATAGGGTTGGGTCCCATCGCTCCACACTACAAAAGACTTATCCATGTCCGGTCGTTTGTAAGGTAGGGTCCAAGAAATAAGGTAAAGATTTGGTTTCTTCATAAGGATCGAAAATGGAATCCCCTGCTTAATATTTTCCTTTTCTAAATAATCGGGATAGCGTGTTCCTTCAGCTTTGTAGGTTTTCATGGATTTGTATGTAGCTACAACTTTATTCAATATTTCCTCTGGTGAAGGATCGTTGCAAAAGGCACTTGTTCCCAGAATCAACATTGTTATGGCGAGTACTATAATTCTAATCGCAGTCATATCTATTCCATTTTTTGATTTATTACATTATTACAAAAATCAACTCTCTAGAATCTGTGATATCTATTTATCACAGGTTTCCATATTTCTGCATATTGTGAATATCAAAGGTTTAGACTTCTTGCCATAGTCATAAATAATGATGGATGAAAGATTACCCAAATTAATCATAAGTGCCCGGACATCTCAAAACTTCATCCTCAATCATGCATGATCAAATCTTAATTTTTACATTTTAATTAACTAAAGATTTGCTCTTACTTTTTTGCATTATAGAGGATAATAATAAGGTCGTTCCTTATTTAAACATCATGCTGATGGATTCCCCGGCCTGTCCCACCATAGCCTTGGGCGACGGCGGATCAAGCCGGAAATTCCGCGGTTATGACTATGGAATGCAAATCCTTTGCCTCTACCAGAATGGACCAAACAGGTTCTATTTCCGATTAAATATGAGCACACATGTTGGGTGGAGATTAAAAATGGATTCCCGCCTCCGCAGAGATTTTTACAAGCTAATTTATTTTACACTTTTTCCCAAATACTTGCTCT
>JBHPCX010000083.1:0-16175 GCA_042573485.1 Thermodesulfobacteriota bacterium
CCGGTAATAAACCGTGAGAGTTTAATACGGGAGGAGGCAAAATTTGAACCTTCAGTCAGCGGCAACGCTAGTTTTAATAAAACTGATTCACCGTCAGCATCCGCCCTTCAGGCAACACAATCGGAATATACCAGAGTTTATAGCGCGTTTAAAATTCCACTCAGCACCGGCGGAGATATTACAGTCAGTTTAACTGACGCAAAAAGCAAGTCTAATCTGGGGGCATTTGAAGCCCCGGAATCATATACATCTGATGTTAAAGTATCTTTAAGGCATGACCTGTTGAGAAACGCGGGCAAGCTTGCAAATACAAAAAGTATACTTGTCGCCCGGTATAACAATAAAATATCTGAAAAAAACACAAAGCTGGAAGCAATGCAGATTCTGGCTGGTGTTGACAGGGCCTACTGGGATCTTTATGCAATGAGGAAGGTGCTGGAAGTCCGGAAGCAGGAGTATGACCAGTACACGGCCCTGTATGAGCAAACCAGGCGTTTTGTGGAAGCCGGTGTCAAGCCCAGGATTGAGTTGATAAGAACAAAATCCGAAATGATATCAAAACTGGAATTAATAATTCAGGCGGATAATAATGTAAAAGATACAGAGAGAACTTTAAAACGGCAGCTTAATAAAAAGGGGATGGGTATGGATTCCAAAACAATTATCATACCCTCAACCCTGCCCGCGCCCATACGATATGAACTTGACAGAGAGCAACTTGTAAAAAATGCAATAGAAAACCGCCTGGAACTTCTTGACCTGGAGCTCCGCCTGGCCATGGATAATCTGGATATATCATATCTGAAGAATTTAACTTTACCATCGGCAACTCTTCAATATGACTACAATATGAATGGTCTTGGATTTGAGCGGGAAGATTCCTATGATCTGCTGACCGACCGGGACTATAACGATCACGGGATAAGCCTTACATTTTCAATTCCAGTAGGAAACAAGGTCGCAAAGAGCAGAGTAAGAGAGGCCATTTACCGCCGTTCCCAGAGACTTGCCTCAAAAGAAAGTAAAGTTGCTGAAATTACAAATGATGTTTTAAGGCAGGTTGATAACCTGGAAGCTGCCTGGCAGAAGATACTTGCCAACGAGCAGTCAACTATTTACCAGGATGAACTGTATAAAGCTGAAAAGAGGCAGTATGAACTGGGCCTTGCAGTTTCATATGATGTGTTTGAGGCGCAGACCAGGCTTGTCAGTGCCAGGTACCGTGAAATACAGGCTATTACTGAATACCAGAAAGCGCTGATCGAACTTGCCAGGGCAACTGGAACACTGTTTGGTGCTGCTAAGGTGGAATGGGAACCGGTAGTGCCGAGGAGCTAGATAAGTCGTTTCATCACCTTTCGTCTCGATAAAGAGTCTGAGTCACGGGTTTTAATTCAATTATTTGTCATTTAGACTCCCGCTAAAAGAATAGCGGGATAAATTCCAGGAGAAATCTCGGTTGATAAAATCCAGTCACCAAGAGTAGGGGCACGATGCATCGTGCCCTTACAATGATGCTCCTCGAAATTGACGGTCATATCCGGTATTCCTTAACATAATTTCAAATCAATAAATGCGTTTTCATTGACGGTTGCTATTCGTGTATCGCTGTTCCTCACCTATCAATTCCTGTCTTCCATAAAAGTTGAAAATATACACAGATTCAGGTAAGAAACAGGCTGATTTTTATTAAAAGGAGCTTTTAATGACCAATAATGTTTTTAACCTTGATTCCTATTTTGAAAGAATAAACTACAAAGACAGTACTGAAGTTAGCGAAGATACTCTCAGGGATATTCATATTGCCCATACACTTAATGTCCCATTTGAAAACCTGGATGTGTTTTACAAGAAGCCTGTCCTGCTGGATGAAACTTCCCTGTATGACAAGATTGTAAAAAACAGGAGGGGAGGGTACTGCTTTGAGATGAACGGGATATTCTCCTTTGTCCTTAAAAAATTGGGCTTCAGGGTGACCAATCTCCTTGCCAGGGTAACAATAGATGGGATCAACTATACTGCCAGGACTCACCAGGCCATACTGGTGGAAACGGGAAACAACAGATGGATCGCGGACGTTGGATTTGGAAATGACGGTATTATATCTCCACTTTTGCTGGAGGAGAACACTGAGCAGACCCAGTTCGCCCATTGTTACCGCCTGGTTAATCATTCGAAGTTTGGTTACGCGCTTCAGAAAAAGACAGGAGACATGTACAACCATTTATACGCCTTTACACTGGAGGGTTGCTCTCCTGAAGATTTTCTCATGTCTAACCATTTTACAGCCACATTCCCGGAATCCTTTTTTGTAATTATGCGAATGTGCACCATGCCTACAAAGGAAGGAAGAATTACCCTCACGGATAGTCAGTTCAAGGTGATAAAAAATGGTGATGTGTCGGAAGAACCAATAAAAAATGATGATGAATTTAATGCTGTTTTAAAAAAATATTTCGGGCTGGACCTTGATTTAATAAAACCATAGGAATTAAAGGCATTTTAGTGTCCCTCTCAGGAGTGGTTGAAACAACTTGCCTTTAAGCGAAGTGATTTTATTCCTTTAGCGATATGTCGATTCCTTGTTGCAACCCCGATCAGATAAAGGCAATAGGTTGTGGATTCCGTGGCCCAGCCTTCGCTCTATAGAGCTATGGCGCGGCAGGCCAGCCACGGAATGACATAATCTGGCACCGCGGAATCCACACATCCGTCATGCCCGACTTGATCGGGCATCCATTTGGTTTTTGCTTTTGATTATCAAAATGGAGTTCCCCTGTTAAATAAGATTTGAAATTATCAAATCTTACCTTGAGGGCTTGTATATAATCTTTATAAAAACTACCGTCTTTTTTACTCAACAGGTACACAGGCATACATCCTTTTAACTCCTTAAGGTATTTAACAGGGTGAACCGCTTTCGCGGGAATGACGTGTGATAAGTTTTGAATACCTGGATTTTGAAATGACCTTCATTTATCTTCTTTAGCCGCGATTAATTCCATGATTTCAGCAGGGGGGCGGCGCTTCCGCAGTAACCGGGACATGGTTTTCATGGGGCGGTCAATATATTCAAAAAAGGATTTATAGGAAGGGCACAGGTAATTCAGTCCCGGTTCTCCATCGGGAGTTTGCGCGAAGCGGTTTTTCGGACAGCCTCCGTGACAGGCAAACTTTACATCACACCTTCGGCAGTATTCCGGCAATGTTGTACTTTTGGACTCACCGAACTTAAGCTGTTTTTCCGATGCCGCGAGTTTAGCCATATCCCTATCCAGGATGTTCCCCAGCATATAATCAGGCTCCACGAAATGATCGCAGCTGAACAGGTCTCCGTTGTGTTCAAGGGCCATGGCGTTACCGCAGGTCGGTGAAAAGATACACAGGCCTCCCGGCTGGCCGAACCAGGAACCAAGGGCGACATCAAATATCTGTACATAGATCTGCCCGACATCATGCCTTATCCATTCATCGAATATGGAGATCAGGAAATCCCCGTATTTAGAAGAGGATACGGACCGATCGGTGACCCGGTTACCTGTTTGAGTATATAGAATCCTTTTTTTACTGTTTGTATCCTGCCACCCTGAATTCGCCAGCTGCAGTGTTTCTGATGTAGCCCGTTCCACAATCGGAATAAACTGGATATACACGGCCTTTAATTTATCACGGAAAAACCGGTATACCTCCAGGGGTTTGTCTTCATTAGCAGCGTGAACCGAACAGAGTATGTTGAATTCCACCCCGGTTTCCCTTAACAACTCCCAGCCCTTTATTACCCTGTTAAAGCTGCCCTTTCCCTGCCTGCTTACCCGGTAGGCGTCATGTTCTTCTTCAGGGCCGTCAATGCTGAGGCCGATAAGAAATCCATGTTTTTTAAAAAATGAGCACCACTTTTTGTCCAGCAGAGTCCCGTTGGTTTGCATGGTGTTTAAAATGCGGGTACCCGGCCTGGCATATTTCTGCTGATAGCGTACAGCCTGTTTAAAAAAATCCAGGCCCATTAGAGTCGGTTCACCGCCCTGCCACGAAAAGGTAATTTCCGGATACTGCTGGGATTCTATGTATTGTTTTATATAGGTTTCAAGGAGCCTGTCATCCATTCGGAAATTACTGTTGGGATACATTCTTTCCTTGGAGAGAAAATAGCAATATCCGCAGTCAAGGTTGCATTTTGCTCCGGTCGGCTTGACCATGATGTGAAAGGGGTGGGGTTGAAGTGTCGGTGAAGATTCTTTTTTCATTGCAGCCTGACTAGTATAAACTGGTTAAGCATTATACCTGAATTTAATTAAAAAGCTGGATTCCCCGATCAAGTCGGGGAATGACGGAATTTTTTCTTTGTCATACCCGCGGAAGCGGGTATCCATTTTGTTTTTATTTTCTAAAGTAGTTTTCCTCATTCGCGGGAAAGTCGAAACTTGCAGTCGCAAAATGACAAATCCGCAAATCTTATCCCAAGAGTTTAATCCTTACTCCTTAATCCTTAATCCTCCCTACTCCAGCCTTGCTTCCTTTTCCAGTTCGATGGTCTTCTCCAGGTCATTCAGCGGCCTTGTAATGAGTTCAACCCGGTCAATATGATTCGAGTATTCGTAGTGCTGTTTTTCTCTCATATCACCTGTAATTGACACATAAGGGAATCTGCCGACACAAAGCGTTGCTGAAAGAATCCCGTGTTCTCCAAAAGTAACTTCACCGCACGGTCTGGAATTGATCATTAGAAACCCGGAATCCGGACCAGTCTCCTTAGTTGAATATTCAAAGGAAAGTTCCAGGTCTCCATCCGGTAATTCCATATCGGACTGAACACTGGAATGTTCAAAACTCAGCCAGTTGTTGTGAAACTTTAAACAGTTGTCCTGAATATAGAGTGCGAATCCTCCCTGGTTGTCCCCTCCTGATACCAGGACACCCTCATCTCCCTTTTTATAACTTGCGAACACTTTTAATATGAAGGGATTTAAAGGAAGCCGCACACCTGTACCACCGGAATATTCAGGATATATGATGCGCCTGCTCCTGGGCTTGGCCGGAGGAAAACGTAATATGGCTTTTGAGTGAAACCCCTCCTGTTTTTTCATGTGGCTCTCAAGCATGGGAAGAACCCCGTATTTACCGGCTTCATTCCACCAGAGGTCTATCATCTCCCGGAGTTTTTCCGGGTGATTTCCGGCGATGTTATTCGCTTCACAAAAATCAGTTTCAGTATTATAGAGCTCCCATTCATCCCTGGAAAAGTCAAAAGTGGGATTAGCAACATGGTCAGATACTGCCTTCCACCCATCAGCCCAGACACCCCGGTTTCCAAGCATTTCATAATATTGAACCCTTCGACGGCTTTTTTCATCAGGATCATCAAAGGTATAAACCATGCTGACGCCATGTTTAGGCTCCTGCTTGATCCCCTTGATCACTTCAGGTTCTTCAATCCCGCAGACATCAAGTACTGTTCTATATATGTCAATTACATGATGATACTGCGGTCTTACACTGCCTTTATCTTTAATGGAATCAGGGTATGTAATAATCAGCGGGACCTTCACACCTCCGTTATGGGCCCAGGATTTATATAACCTGAGTGGTGTGTTGCTGGCATGTGCCCATCCGATGGGATAATGGGAACTGGCATTTTCAGAACCGATATCTTCAAGTTCCTCCCCGGATACAGGGCCCGGGAACTGTTCAGTTAAAAAGTGGTAGTAAGTGTTTTTAAGACCGTAGGGTGTGCCCTCAGCTGAAGCTCCGTTATCAGCCATAAAGACGATCATGGTGTTATGATACTGGTCTATTTTTTTCAGGTAATCAATAACCCTGCCAATCTGGTTATCTGTGTGAGTCATAAACCCGGCATAGACTTCCATGTACCTGGCAAGGACCTTCTTTTCATTTTCCGGGTAACTGTCCCAGTCTTCAACAAACCTGTCTTTGTCCGTTAAAACCGCGTTTTCAGGAAGAATACCCAGCTTCTTCTGCTTTTCAAAAACTCTTTCACGGTATTTGTCCCATCCTTCATCAAAGGCACCTTCGTAGCGGTCGATGTACTCCCTTGGAGCGTGGTGGGGAGAATGAAGTGCCCCGAATGTCAGGTAGCAGAAAAAGGGTTTATCGGGATCATTTGATTTCAGGTCTCCTATATATTTTATGGCTTTGTCAGTAATGTCTTCACTCAGGTGATATCCTTCATCCGGACTCTTTGGCTGATCCACAAATTCATTGCCGCGGACCAGGTCAGGGTAAAACTGGCTGGTACACGCGCTGTGAAAGCCGTAGAACTTGTTAAAACCCCTGCTAAGGGGCCAGTGATCAAAGGGACCGGCTGCTGTACAGTCACTGTCGTTTATTAAATGCCATTTTCCGAGAACGAATGTGTTGTAACCGTTTTCAAACAGGGTTTCACTGATAAAGCCGTATTTTGGATCGACACGGCCCCGGTAGCTGGGGAAGCCAAGGTCATAATTCGCGAGATACCCCATGCCCGCAGCGTGGTGATTACATCCGCTCATAAGGCTCGCCCGTGTGGGAGAACACATGGCATTTACATGAAAATCGCGGTACCGGAGTCCGTCTTCCGCTAGTTTGTCAATGTTTGGTGTATCTATGAGGGAACCATAACAACCTATATCTGAATAACCTGTATCATCAAGCAGGATATACATGATATTAGGCGCCTTTTCAGGGGCCTGGGGTTTTTCCGGCCACCAGGGAGTTGAATCGACATAGTGTGTTTTAATTGTTCCTTTAAAATTATTATCGGATTCAGTCATCTAGATCCCCTTTTTTATTTTGATGGATAAGTATATCAGTTGTAAGCTTCAGTTTCATTAAAGTTTTTTAAATGAACACTAAATAAAATCAAATTTCTCCAGAACTTTTTTAGACTCAAGGAGCGCGCTTAACGGATCTGTTCTTTTTAAACTTACTTTAAGCCTTGAATCTGAAAGGAGGTTGTACCGGGACCGCTTCTTTTCGATCATGTCTACAACCTTTTGAGGGTCTATGTTTGCCTTCATAAAAAAGGTAAACAGGAGGGCGTTTTCCTTTACATCAAGCCGGAAAATTCCCTTTCTCTTCATCACGAGTCTTACTTCCATTACCTTCATCAGGTTGGCAACAGGTTCAGGAGGAGGACCAAACCTGTCTTTTATCTCTTCTATCATCCGGTTCAAATCCTCCTCTTCCTTCAGGCTTGATAAGCGTCGGTATATATTGAGCCGTACATCAATATCGGGTACATATTCATCCGGCAGGTAGGCTGATATATCTACATTAATTTCAGGATTTACTTCCTGTTGGTAATCCTCACCCTTTAATTCTGCGATAGCCTGTTCAGTAAGTTTAAGATAGAGCTCATAACCTATGGAGGCGATATGTCCTGACTGGCTGAAGCCGAGGATATTGCCTCCGCCCCTTATCTTGAGATCATGCATGGCAAGGTGGATGCCTGCTCCAAGCTGGGAGAAATCCATAAGGGCCTTTAACCGCTTTTCCGCTTCACTCGTCATCCGGGCATTTTTTGAAAGCAGGAGATAGGCATAGGCGTTTTCCGAAGACCTTCCGACTCTTCCACGCAGCTGATATATCTGTGAGAGGCCAAAGCGCTCGATCTGATTGATTATAATTGTGTTTGCCGAAGGGATATCAAGGCCTGACTCGATGATGGTTGTGCAGACAAGCATGTCAAGTTCTCTTCTTAAGAACCTTAGCATGGTATTTTCAAGATCAGTTCCCTTCATCTGCCCGTGCCCAATGGCGACTCTTGCTTCAGGCGCCAGTTTTTTAAGACGGGCTGCGATATTATCTATTGACTGGACACGGTTATGGACGAAAAACACCTGGCCTCCTCTTTCTATTTCATTTTCTATGGCGCGCTTTATGGTGGCCTCGTCATAGGGGGAAAGATATGTCTTAATTGCGAGACGATCTTCCGGAGGGGTTTCAATAATGCTCAGGTCTCTTACTCCCATCAGTGAAAGGTGCAGAGTCCTTGGTATGGGAGTGGCGGTCAGGGCGAGGACGTCAACCAGTGCTCTGAACTCCTTTAACCTTTCCTTCTGCTTTACGCCGAATCTCTGCTCTTCATCAATAATCAGGATGCCCAGGTCTTTGAATCCAATGTCTTTTGAAAGTATCCTGTGGGTTCCGATCAATATCTTTATATGGCCTGAACGGACTCTGGCTATTGTTTCCTTCTGTTCCTTTTTTGTTTTGAAGCGGCTCAGGACATCCACTTCAATCCTGTATGGCTCCATCCTTTTTTTAAAGGTTTCATAGTGCTGTTCCGCCAGAACAGTCGTCGGAACTAATAACGCAGCCTGTTTTCCGTCAGAAACAACTTTGAACGCTGCGCGGATAGCTACTTCCGTCTTACCAAATCCCACATCACCGCATATAAGCCTGTCCATGGGCCTGTCAGACTCCATGTCAGAAAGTACTTCATCGATTGCCTTTATCTGGTCGGATGTTTCCTCATGCTCAAATGTGGCTTCAAATTCCCTGAAGTAATTGTCCGGCCTGGAAAAAGCGAATCCTTTTTTATGTTTTCTGAGGGCATAAATCTCCACGAGCTGCCGGGCTATCTCCATTACGGCCCTTTTGGCCTTTCGCTTTACTACCTTCCAGACCTGACCTCCCAGTTGATCAAGCTTTGGGTTTTTATCATCAGCACCCACATACTTTTGCATAACGCTTATGCGGTCGGCGGGTATGTATAATTTATCCTTTCCAGAGTATTCAATAAGAACAAAATCATTAATTTTATTTACGATCTCCATGCGTGTCAGACCGCCATACTTGCCTATACCATGGTCTTCATGAACCACGAGATCCCCGATGGTCAGCTGACTGAAGGATGTCCAGTCAAGACCCGTATCGTCGCTCTTTCTCTTTGATCTTGATCTCTTGGGCCCGAAAATTTCATCTTCACTTATTACGTAAAGGCCTGTATCAGCCCAGGCAAATCCTCTTGATAATCTCCCGAGGCATACGTGAATTTTTTTCCTGAGAGAAACCGAAAAAAAATTGTCAACGGTTTCATCCACCGGTACTTCATAGTTGTCGAGAATCTCCGCGAGCCTTGATGCCTGCTGCTCTGTTCTGCATACAAGTATGGTGTGGGCACCCTGTTCGCGCCAGAGTGATATTTTATCAGCCAGGGGGGCCATGGAAACCCGGCCCTTGCCTGAAAGCCTGAGATCAAAATCAAAATCCACATTGCCGGTCCCTTTAACTTCCAACTGCCTGCCGGAATGCTCAGGATTATCTATTGCAAGACTGTTGAACCGGATTTTTTTATACTTCTCCAGTTCCTTCTCCAGATCTTTCTTATTCAACAGAATTCCATCTGTCTCAGGAAATACCGATCCACGGTCTGATGCTTCTTCATGGTATTTTATAAGGGTTCTATCAAAGTTAATGCTGAAACGGTCTTTTTCGGTTTCAATCCTGTCACTGTCCATCAACAGGGCGATTCCACGTAAAGGTAAATAGTCGAAAAGGCTGTCAAGCTCGGGATAAAAATGGTTGATCCATGCTTCCTGGCCGGGAAAACTGCTGCCCTCAACAGATTGTTCGGGCAGCCTCCCCATTGATCTTGCTCTTTTCATTCCCTCCTCATCCATTATTACTTCGCTTGATGGAAGAAGAATCATTTCACTAAGCTGATCTGTGGACCTCTGGGTAACGGAGTTAAAATGACGCATGGATTCAAGCCTGTCTCCCCAGAATTCAAGTCTGACAGGATCATCATAAAGGGGGGAGAAGATATCAATTACTCCTCCTCTTACACTGTAATCTCCCGGCTCTTCCACAAGAGAGGTCCTGAGGTATCCTCCTGTCTCTAGTCTTTTTACCAGGTCGTCTCTTACAAATTCTTCACCGGGTTCAAGGTATTCAAGGGCCTTTAACAGGGATTTCTTGGGGATAATTTTTAACAGCAGCGCCTCAAGGGATGTTACAACTACAGGATTTTCACAGGATGTAAGGGCATAGAGTGCCTGAAGGCGGCTGTTTATTATGTTTCTGTGGGGACTAAGTCCTGTCAGGGGCGAAATGTCATAGGCAGGAAAATTAAACAACCTTCTTTCTGACTGATTACCCTTTACAAATGCAGACGGCAGAAAAAACTCGAGTTCTCTAAGAAACCTGACAGCATCCCTGGCCTTTGGCAGAATAATTAAAAAGGGACTTTCCTGTTCGATCAGTAATTCTGAAATAAAAAATGATCTTGCAGCATTGTCAATCCCGGTAACAGAGATATCTTTTTCTTCTTTATCTAGCCAGTTGCTGAGATCGGTTATATACTGGTTGCTGGTTAACATAAATTTTCAGGGTCCGAGGGGTCTAGGGTTCAAGTTAAAAACCAAATACAAAATATTTTATTTAATTCTTTTTTAAAACATCATTTCGACCATCGGGGGAAATCTTTGTTGATAAGATCCATTCGCCAAGGGTAGGGGCACGATGCATCGTGCCCTTACAATGCCGCACCTCTAAATTACATGTTGGGAAGAGGCACATAAAACATACCGGAAAATAATAAATCGTCTGTCAATTACTCAGGAAATATCTTCCCGGGATTTAAAATACCGTTAGGATCAAAAAGATCCTTTATTTTTTTCATCCATACTAGAGAGTTGCCATGCTCATCATTCATGAATCTGCTTTTTCCGATGCCTACTCCATGTTCTCCGGTAGCAGTGCCCTCAAGGCTCAGCGCTTTTGATACTATCTTATCGTTTACCTTTTCTATGAGTTCCCATTCACTTTTCTTGCCCTTTTTTCCGGCGAATTTGATGTGCAGGTTTCCGTCTCCGGCGTGACTGAATATATAAGCGGTCAATGAATTATTTTCAATTTCATTTCTTGTTGTTGAAATAATATCCGGATAACCCGTTATGGGTACGGCTACATCCGAGGAAAGGAATGAGCAGTCAGGATGTTTACGGGTTACCATCTCTGACAGTTCATGCCTGGCACTGAAAAAGCTGTCTCTTTCCTCCCTTGCCATATCAGACCTGAAATCATTGAATTTATTTTCCATACATAGTTCTTTTGTCATCTCAATGACCTCCTCCAGGTAACTGCCCGAGGGGCCGTGGTATTCAATGAACAGAGTCGGTGATTCAGAAAGGTTCATATTTCTTTCAAAATTAATTGGCCTGATGCACTCAGAGCCAAGGAGTTCAAGGGCCGCGGGATCAAGTCCTGAGCGTATTATTTCAAATACGGCTTTTCCGGCAGCATCAATTGAAGGGAATGTTGCTATCACAGATGAAAATTCAGCAGGAATACCGGTAAGTCTTACCGTTGCCCGTGTTACTATCCCGAGGGTCCCTTCTGAGCCGGTAATAAGGTTTTTCAGGTCGTATCCCGATGATGTCTTTGAGGCCCTGGTACCTGTCCTTATTATTTCTCCGTTGGCAAGTACAACCGAAAGCCTGAGTAAATTGTCCCTTGTAGATCCGTATTTAATTGTTCGTATGCCGCTTGAGTTATTCGCAATCATGCCTCCTATTGTTGCATCCGCTCCGGGGTCAGGGGGGAAAAAAAGGCCCTTGTGCCGCAGTTTTTTATTGAGTTTTTTGTATATTACTCCCGGCTCAACATCTGCCTGAAAATCTTCTTCCCTTATATCAATAATTCTGTCCATGCGGGAAAAGTCCAGCACAATCCCCTTTTTAACGGGAACAGGATTTCCTTCAAGGCTGCTTCCCGCGCCCCATCCTGTTACGGGTATCAGTCTTTTATTTGCATATTTTAGTATATTTACAACCTCTGATTCATGCAAAGGCCATATCACGGCTTCAGGCCGTACAGGAGTGTGTCTTGACTGGTCTATTGAGTGGAGGTCGAGAATTGAATCTCCCGCAGAAAACCGGTCAGGATCAACAAACGATCGAAGTGTTTCAATATCAGCATTGTTCATTCTATTGAATCCCAAAATAAATTCTCCTTTCGAAAGAAAATCAACAAAACCGCGACAGCATGCGAAGGATTTTCATAAAAAAATCACTGCAACCACTATGACCGGGCATAAATTTGGTTGATAATTCAGGCAGTTAACTTGATAACGACTGGAATACAACTATTGAAAGGTGTCAGTAAAATATACCGATTTTCGATTTCAAATTTATGAGAAAAATAATTTCTCAGTTTAAAATATAGCCCAGAATAATATTGCTTAAGGGATCTTCTTCGAATTGTTCAAGCTGATCATTAAAAATCATTTTTCCCTGGTACTCTCTTTTCAGCTCATATTCACCATCGTTGGCTATAGACAGCAATGTTTCAGAACATAAAGGACACAAAGGTCCGTGTTCATCATTTCCGTCAAAAAAGGAAAGAGTCCAGTTTTCAGATAAGATATCTTCAATATTATCAGCAGATATACCGCAAATAGTGCAGTTCATAAGTCTTTTAAAATACTCCTCAATTTCATATAATATTTGGATCTTTTTCAGTACCCATTGATGATTGAGACTATACTAAAACAACTCCTATTACAAGAAAAATATCATTGATCACGGTGTTGAATTACTGATATGGGAGGCTATTAAAATAGAATATTTATCTTGTAACAACAGCGAATATTGCGGTATTATTGGTAGCAATTTCGAAAATGCCTTTTCCAGAAAAGACCTAGCAAACAAAGTAATTTTAGGAGTCAAAGGGTATCCGGATTCTCTTGACAGGATCATCTGATCATGATCCGGACAGTATCTTTGCCTGTGCAGTTTAAATCAAAACCAACTTGAGAAAGGAAAATAAAATGAAGAAAATTAAAGTGCTGATTTTCATCCTTGTATTTCTTTCAATTCCAGGTCTGGCATCAGCCGGGAAGGAAACCGGCCCCTATCTTGGTGGTTCCCTAGGGTATACAATGATAGATTTTGAAGGTATTCCCGTGACCGGCGATGACAATGATTTCGGGTACAAGGTATTTGCGGGGTATAATTTCGGCCTGGTTCCATTCCTGGATCTCGCCATTGAAGGATCTTATGTCGATTTCGGTGAAGCCTCAGCGCCCTATGTTTCCAATCTGGATGTAGGTATTACCGCTTTGGATGCATATGGGCTGGTCTGTTTCAATGTGGGGCCCATTGGAATATTCGGTAAAGCGGGACAGGTCTGGTGGGATTCCAAAGCCAGCATGTTCGGGAATATTCTGAATAGATCAAGCAACGACATGGCATTAGGTGTCGGTTTTCGTTTCCAGGTCGGCTCAGCGGCCATTCGAGCGGAATATGAATTTTTTAACATTGAAATTGTTGATGTGAATTTCTTTTCAGTCGGGATATCCTGGACCTTTTAAGCGATGTCACCTTTACAATAGGAAGAAAAGGGGTCTGCCTTTGACCCCTTTCTAAGGCAGGCTTGACCCCTTTCTGATCCCTTTTATTTACATAAGGCTGTAATCGATTCTAAAAGAATAAATATATTTAGATTGATCACTTTTAATTGGGGGATATGGTGATGCTAAAAATTTATATTTCTGATGGTCCAGAAGCTGGAAAAAGTTATGAATTTGATGATGATATCATACAGATAGGTCGAGCTATCGAAAATGATGTTCAAATCCGGGACCCTTTAATATCTCGAAATCACTTAAGTGTATTGCTGAAAGATCAAGAATATAGAATTACAGATATGCAAAGTGCTAATGGTACTTTCGTTGGTAATGAAAAAATCTCTCCAAATATTGAGATCGACATTGAAGAAGGTGTTCCAATCCGTATTGGTGTAAGTGTATTATCTTTGGGAAAACCCGTTAATAAAGAAACTGGTCAAGATTTTGATTCAACATTAATTCCTGAGGAACAAAGTTCCAAAAAGAAGGAGTCTGAAGGCCAGAGGTATATGGAATATGAAAACAATGTGAACCTGATCGGGAAGGTTTCCAGCCTTTTAAAAGAATCTCTGGAGCTGAATGAGGTATTCAATAAGATTATGAATCACATTCTGGACCTTCTGGTAAGAACTGACAGGGTATTTATAATTTTATTTGATACTGAAACAATGGATATATCTGAAGTAATATCGAAGTCGAGGGGAAGGTTTATTTTGGGAGATATTGACTATAGTCACGATATAGTAGATCAGGTTATTGAGGAAAAAAGTGCTGTTATGGTATCCGATCAATATATCGAATTTGATATAAATTTATCTGCAACCTCGGAATTACCCAAAACAGGGTCGGCGATCTGTGTACCCATGATAAGCAGAGCACAGATGAGGGGGTTGATATATGTTGATACTATAGGAAAAGCACATGGATTTCGGAGTAGTGACTTTGAGACATTAAAGACCTTAGGATCTATAATAGCCATAATTATCGAGAACTCATTTTTATTAAAGAACGTGTAATGAGATATGTACACCTTTCATAAAATCATATTCCCATAAGCTTCTTTGATAAACTGTGCAGCTCAGAGTTAGCCAGTGCCGCAACCTTTTTCTTTACCCTCCGGGAATAATATTCCTGCTCGGTTTTGGTGAAAGGAAAGCCATCCAGCTTTTTCTTAAAAAGTTCCTTCTGTTTTGGTGAAAATATTTGTGATAGGGCATACTCCAAAGAGAGTTCCTCATATCTTTCTTTTTGACGCCTGTCTTTTTCAACCTTTCTATCAAAATAAAGTTCGAACATATTTTTTAACCGCACAGAATCAAACTCCACATTGTTGCACTTTATTGTTTTGTTGTGAGTTAAACGATTCCTCCATTCCCTTATCAATGTTTTTTCTTTTTGGGGGAGAGTCCTTTTAATTTTATTCCACCATGAAAATGAAAGATGATAGTTAGAGAACAATGCCCCTGCGATTAAGACCAGGTTATGGAATAGATTCTTCTGTTTTTTATCTGCTAATTGCTTTTCAATCTTCTCAAATGAAAAATTATATTCCTCAGCAGCATTTGCTATCAAAACAGGGAACCCTTCCCAGAGGCGGGTATCATTGCTTTGTATTACTTTTACCAGGGTTTTATTTACATCTATCTCTTCACTCACATCAAACATGGGAAATCCGAGTTTTGATAAATCGGTTAAAAGTTTTTTATCAGTCATAGAGTCCCTCCTCTTTCAGTAATTCGAGGAAATGATCAATATTTGGTCTTAATCTAGTTTCAGCCACATCATAACTCACCAATTCATTAAAATGATCGATAATTCTCTTTATATCGATTTTTTCGCTATGGAAATTCACAAGATTGAGGCAATCTTCAAAATCAACCCTGGTTCCTCTAATCAACTTGCTGGATATCAAATCATAGCCATTTAAAATACCAATATAGAGGTGTGTAAACTCAGCTACAATAGAGTGTCTGCCCTTTTCGAGCGGAGATTGTAATAATTCTGTAGTATGAATAAAGTTACCTTGGAACAAATCAAAAACAACAAAATCTCCATCTTTTTTCCACCCAGCACCCGTTACATTTTTATATCCCAATGCCTTCAACTGCTTAATCAGTTAGGCATGTTCGCTTACTTTTGGAACCATGAAATCAACATCTTTTGTAGAAGGCTTTGCCCCTGTCAGGGTCATAGCTGTTCCACCGCAGGCAATAAGATGAACCTTGCGTTTGAGGAAATGGTTCCACTCCTGCAGTATGCTAAGGAGAAGATTTTTATCTAAACTGTATTCCATTTGTATTTAAAGCTGCAAATTATTGTATTGAATAAGCCAAAATATTGTACGTATATATACAAATAAAGCTTATTTGTCAATGAGGAAATCGTAATCTTGAATTAAAATTGTATATATATGATTAAATTATTGTATGTAAAAGAACAATTAATTGTATGATTAAATACAAATAATATCAATTGTTGAGTTTTAAGACAAGCGCTTATTACTGTAACCTGCATGGCTGTTCTCTTTTTCACCGGAGTAAGATTCAGTGAATTGGCGGGATTGAAATTTAAATATGTTCATCTTGATAGAAAAACTGCGACTATATGTGAGACCCTTGTATATGGTGACAAAGAGAAACCTAAATCAAAGAAATCTAACAGAGAGATAGATCTTCTTCCACCTGTTATTGATGCTCTTACTGATGAAAGAAAACGGAAACACAAGAAAAACGATTATGTATTCCTGGATATGAATGGAAATCCTTTAAATCCTGATTGACGTCAACTATTTTTCCCATCAACGACAATTAAAATTCCCGGATTACCA
>JBHPCX010000084.1:0-16108 GCA_042573485.1 Thermodesulfobacteriota bacterium
CAAAAATCTGTCTGATGAACGAATGAAGCGTGTATTAAAGGCTGCGGCGGATAAGTTCGGTCATTCATTTACAAAAGGACCAAGCGGGAAGGGTGTAGGGATAGCAATCACTGATTATCTTGGCACCTACGTGGCGACCATGGCCCAGGTTAAGGTTGATAAGAATAGTGGAGAGGTGAAGGTCGAAAGGGTTGTCTGTGCTCAGGATATGGGTGAGATAATAAATCCACAGGGAGCCACGCTGCAGGTTGAGGGCGGAATAACAATGGCAATCAGTGCCGCTCTAAGCGAGGAAATTGAATTCAAAGGAGGCGCCATTTTGACTGAAAACTTCGACACCTATGAAATTACTAGGTTCTCAAGTGCTCCTCAGGTAGATGTTGTGCTGATTGATAATCCGGAGATGCCTCCACAGGGTTGCGGCGAACCGGCCACTACCACAGTAGGAGCAGTATTGGCCAACGCTGTGTGTGATGCTATCGGCGTTCGTTTATATGAACTCCCCATGACACCGGATCGAATAAAAAAGGCTGTTATGGAAGGTTAAAATACTGCCTGAAGGCTAATAGTCTTCAGTCTGAAAGGTTTCAGTCTGCTTTCTCAAATACTCTCTTTAAACACCCACAGGGTTAAACGGACAACATATACGGCTAGCAGTACAACGATTACTCCAACTACTATTACAATGAGATTGATATTCACATCAATAAGAGAATATAAAAACAGGCATAGTATTATTCCTCCGATAATGGAAGATATAAACCATATCAATTCTTTTATAAGCTTTTTTTTCTTACTCATGTTTGATATACCCTTGTAAGTATAGAAGTTGCTTTTATTGTTGGACAATTAGAAGAAATTACTATTGTCTAAAAATAAGAAATCATGAATTTATGGAATAAATAATATTGACTATATTAAGGATTTAAATAATTAAAAGTTTGTATTGCGTCATTCCCGCGGAGGCGGGAATCCATTTGAGATTATTAAAAGCTAAAACAAATGGATGCCCGCCTCCGCGGACATGACAGCGTATTATGATTTTTTTGTCAAAGTATTAAAAGACTACTTTACTTGTTTTTGAAAACTAGTGAATAAATATCATACCATATTTAACAGGTTTGTAAACAGGTTGAAGACTAACAGTCTTCAGCCTAAACCACTTCAGTTTAATTAATAAGGAGAAATTAAAATGATAAATGTAGTTGCGTCTGTTCATGTTAAAGAGGGTAGGGTGCAGGAGTTCATTGAGCTTTTCAAGGCACTTGTTCCCAACGTTCATGCAGAAAAGGGATGTGTGGAATATTTCCCAACAATTGATATGCCTACAGGATTACCCCCACAGGACTTAAATGAAAATGTTGTCACTATAATAGAAAAGTGGGAAAGCCTGGATGATTTAATGGCTCATTTATCCACCCCACACATGGCTGAACACATGGAAAAAGAAAAGGACCTTGTTGAGAAGGCATCAATTAAAATTCTTAAAGAGGCTTAATAATCAAGCCTATGTTCATCAAAAAATACCCGTAGGGGCGTCTTATGACCAATGTTGTTGACTTAAGAAAAAATTCTTACGAAAAATCCCCCTCCCCTAGTGGGAGGGGTAAGGGGGGGGGAACAATTAATTATAGATCAAATCCCCATTGCCTCGATTTTTCACCCTCACCCAACCTCTCCCCTCCAGCCTTCGCTATCCACCGTCGCTAAAGCTATGGTGGACAGGAAGCTATGGCCCGGCAGGCAAGGGAGAGGAGTATGTTTTGGAGCTTAATGCAACAGTAGTAGGCCTTGAGTACGCCGCATTAAGAAAATTAAAAACAGGATTATCATGAATAATATTATGAGAAAAATAATCTTTAAAGTAATAACCCTGACCCTGTTTATTTCTCCCCTTGTAAATGCTGAAACCATAACTGTGAAGCTTGATCTGAAAGACCAGGGAGAGAAGATCAATCCATTTATTTATGGTCAATTTATCGAGCACCTTGGGCGCTGTATCTATGGCGGTATCTGGGCTGAAATGCTTGAGGACAGGAAGTTCTATTTTCCTGTCACTGAAAAGTACGAGCCTTACGTAAATCTTACAGATACTGATTATCCTGTAGTCGGAGCATCCCCGTGGGAGATAGTGGGAGACTCATCCCTGGTTACCATGGTCGAGGAAGATTCTTTTGTCGGTGATCATACTCCTCTTCTTAAGGAGGGAGCGGTAATACGGCAGAATGATCTGGGTATTGTATCCGGGAAAAAATATGCCGGCTATATCTGGCTCAGACCGGACAGTAAAGGCAAAACCCGTGTCAAGGTTTCCCTTGAGTTCAGCGGTGATCGCTCTGCCAGTAAGGTGATCTCTCTCAAAAGGCATGAGTTTAAAAAAATAGAGTTTGAGTTCATTTCTGTTGAAGATACCAGAAGGGCAATTCTTAAAATAGAGGCCCTTGAGGGAGATGTGTTTATAGGAACTGTATCTCTCATGCCCAAAGACAACATCAACGGGATGCGCAGGGATACTATAACACTGCTGAAGGAACTGAACGCCCCTCTTTACCGCTGGCCCGGAGGAAATTTTGTAAGCGGGTATGAATGGCGCGACGGTATTGGCGACCGGGACCGCAGGCCTCCACGCAAGAATCCGGCCTGGACCGGGGTTGAGCATAATGACTTCGGGACTGACGAATTCATCGCCTTTTGCCGGGAGATAGTCGCGGAACCCATGATAGCAGCCAACACCGGTTTCGGGGACCCTCATTCGGCCGCAGAGTGGGTGGATTACTGTAATTCCGGAGCGGATACAACCGGAAGAAGGTATCGTATCTCCAAGGGGCACAGAAAACCATTCAATGTGAAATACTGGTGTGTGGGGAACGAGATGTTCGGAGAATGGCAGCTTGGATTTATGCAGCTCAAGCATTACACAATCAAACATAATATGTTTGCCAGGGCAATGTGGAAAGTTGATCCTGATCTCGTACTGGTCGGAGTAGGTGATGCCTACAGGATCAATGAAGAATATGATCCTGATTCGAAACAAAGGAAGCGTACCTGGTCCCGGGGTATGCTGGAGGATAGCGCGGACTGGATGAGCATGCTGTCAGAACACTTTTACGTCGGCCGTGTCCCATGGGGTCAGGATGGGCGTAAACCTGTTCTTGAGCATGTCCAAATGGCAAAGAATGCTATTCGGGAACGTGTAGAAACACATAAGAAACTGCAGGCGTCAGTCAAAAGCCTTGATGGTCGCTTTGTACCAATAGCACTTGACGAATGGAATTACTGGCATCGTAACTATGTATATGGAGAGCTTGGCTGCATCTACGACCTGCAGGACGCGCTGGGTATTGCAATGGGACTGCATGAGTTCTACCGTCAGAGCAAATACATACATGCAGCAAATTATGCCCAGACCGTGAATGTGATCGGAGCTATCAAGACTACTGATACTGAAGCGGAGTTTGCTTCCACTGGTTTAGTCCTGAAACTGTATCGCAACCGCTTCGGTTCTAAACCGCTCAAATTCAAGGGAGAAATCGGCCACCTCGATGTGATGGCTGCTCTGAATGAAGCCGGGGATATCCTTACAGTAAGCCTGGTTAATCCCACAGGCAGTGAAGTAACGTTAAAACTGGAAGGTGTTGATCTCCCCCCTGATGCTTTAATGTATGTGATTACAGGTGAAAAAGATTCCTCTTTCAACGCTCCCGGCAAAAAGCGCGGAGTCAATATCCATGATTTGGGAACTGTATCCATTACTGATGGTTTAAAGGCAGGACCTCTCAGTGCCAGCCTCTGGGAGATTTCACTTTAATTGAATTTTTATGTTCTATAAACACTGATAGAAAAAAGGAGAAACTACTATGAGTATTTTTAATTTTACTGAAATGAAAACGAGTGTATTTTTTCGTTCCTCAGTTAAAGTTGCAATAATACTGTTGCTTTTATCACTACTACAGGCATGTGCCGGGATTCAAGTCGCGCCCCAGTCGACTTTACATGACCGAATCCAGATTGAAGATTTGATTGTAAGGTACTATGTTGATATGTCGGCAGGTAAAAGCCATGACCTGGCAATGTACTATACTGAAGACGCAATTCTTGATGTTAATAGTATGGTTTCAAAGGGTCGCGAGGAAATAGAAAAACTTTATGCAGGAGTAAATGAAGGCGGGGAGGCTCCCTTTAGCGGTAAAATGCACATGCTGCTTAACAACGCCATTATCGATGTTGATGGCGATACTGCAACAGCATGGTTCATCTGGACTGGTGTTCTTAACTATGATATCAAAAAACCACCGCGCTTCCAGGAACAGGGGAGGGAATATGACAAGCTTGTTAAGATCGACGGGCGATGGTATATCAAGGAACGATATATAACCGCTGACAGTGCCTTGCCAGAAATGTGGGAAGAGACTTATAAACCGAGGAGTTTCAGGTAGGCTTCAATGGTCAATGATCGATTAACAATTATCAATGTAAAATTTTAAAAGATGAAAGACTTCAGCCTGATAAAGAGGTAACAGATAATGGAAAACAGTTTCCGGGAAACCCTTCAATTTTATCTGGTTGACTGCAAAACTCCCATTGGCAAGATTATTGATATTTTAATAATCCTGCTGAACCTTTTTATATGTGCCATCCTTGTAGTGGAGACATATCCTGTATCAGTGGAAACGATGCGCTTTCTCTGGATAATGGAGCAGGTAATCGTTTTTTTCTTCGTCATTGAATATGCGGCAAGAGTTTATGGCGCTGAAAACAGACTGAAACAGCTGACTGATATCTATAGTATCATTGACCTCGTAGCCATACTGCCGACTATCTCTCTGGTTGTCTTCCCTTTATTCGGTGTCACCTTCAACTTGAGATTTGTCAAGTTTATACGTATATTCAGAATTTTCAGGATCTTCAGGTTCCTGAGGTTTGCTGCTAGTCCTGATTTTTTCTTTGGCAGTCTTAACATGCATGTATTAAAGTTAGTACGGTTGTTCCTGACCATACTAATTATATTTTTTGTCTCTTCAGGATTGTTTTTCTATGTGGAAAATGAAATAAATTCCAATGTGAAGACATTCGGAGATGCCTTTTACTTTACTGTAGTCGCTCTAACTACAGTAGGATTTGGTGACATTACACCCATTTCCGAAAGTGGTAAATGGGTAACCGTACTTATGATAATATCAGGAATTATCCTTATTCCATGGCAGGTGAGTCAGATAGTAAAGGAATGGGTACGAATGGAATCAAAAAAAGATGTCGTCTGCATGGAGTGCGGTCTGCGATACCATGACAGGGACGCTTCCCACTGCAAGTCCTGCGGTCATGTTATATACCAGGAAATTGATGAGTGAAAAAACAGGTTGAAGGAGAAGCAGTTCAAATTAAATGGAAAGGGAGAATGGACATGGGAAAAGCAATAAAGGATGTTGAATTTATCGTCGGAATTCCTTCTTATATGGAGGCTGATTCAATTGCATATGTCACTAAACAGGTGGATAAAGGCCTGGAAATGTATTTCAAGGATCTCAATACGCTGATTGTGAATGTAGATAACAACAGCCCGGACGATACACGGGGGGTATTCCTTTCTACTAAAACGAAAACTCCCAAACACTATATCTCAACACCAAAAGGAGTAAAGGGTAAGGGAAATAATTTTCTGAATCTTTTCAAGTTTGGTGATAAATTCAAGGGAGCTCTGAAGGGCGCTATTGTGGTGGACGCGGACCTTAAGTCCATTACGCCTGAATGGATCAAGTACCTGGGAGAACCCATCCTTAATGGATATGATTATGCCCTGCCTTACTATTCACGCCACCAGTTTGACGGGAGCATTACCAACCATATCTGTTTTCCCCTGCTTTATAGTGTCCTTGGCCAGGACATCAGGCAGCCCATCGGTGGTGATTTCGCCTTTTCGTCCTCTTTGATGTCATACTGGCTTCAAAAGAAATGGGAAAAAACCACAAAGCAGTATGGTGTGGATATATTCATGACAACGAATGCCATTGCCGGTGGCTTCTCAATCTGCGAAGTAGGTTTGGGGGCCAAGATCCATAAGGCCAGTGCGCCCAAGCTGGGGCCTATGTTTACCCAGGTAGTTACTACGCTCTTCGACTTTCTCTGCGACACAAAAAAACAGTGGCTGCGAAAGGAGGCTGGCAGGACAGAAGCCAAGAAGCGGTTCGGTCTTAAGGAGCTTGAACCTCCGCAGGAACTAGAAATCGATATAAGGGGTCTCAAGGAGAACCTGCGGGTGGAATATTATAAAAGGGAGAAACTCCTTAAGAAGCTCCTCACGGAATATTCCAGCACTACTTTAGGGAATATGTTCTATCAGGACTATTATGACATAGATACTCTTATGTGGACACAGAATGTTTACCAGCTTCTTTACACCTATGACATGGGATCACCCAGGATAAAGAAGGACGTCGTGGAATCTCTGAAACCCCTCTACTTTGGACGTTCCGTGACCTTTAATTATTTGACCTGGCGATACAACATCAAATACGCGGAGGAGGCTATCAAGGCTCAGGCCAGGGCATTTGCCTCCCAGAAACCCTATCTCATGGGGCTTTATCTGAATAATAAATCAAAAAAGAAGAAATGATAAACTGACTCATAATATATACATAAGCTTATTGAAATAAATTCAGCCTGCGGGGAATATACGCTAAATGAACTGCAGGCTAAAGCTTTTTAGTAAGCAATAATTCAATTGAATTGAGGAGATTATTTAATGGGAGACATTATTATATCAGGGATTATAGGATTCTGCCTCGCGGTTGTGCTGTTTTCCATCCTCTGGATAAAAAAAGTTAGAAAGCCATCTCAACCCCGTAAAGTTGAAATATATTCGACAATAGATAAATTCCGGTCAGTCGGAGAACTGGTTGTCTTTAAAATTATTACCAAGGAGATTATTACAGCTTCTGATCACTGGTTCGGGGAAACCGGGGCAAAATATTTCCGGTGGCTTGCATCCAATAAAAAAATGGCAATGATTTTTCAATTTGAAATTAATTTTAAATATAATCTTTACAGCCCGGACTTTGTTGTTGAAACCATTGAAGAGAACATCTATCGGTTAAAGATGCCTAAATGCCTTTATGAATCACAGATAAAGGATATAAAAATTTATGATGAACAGGGAGCCAGGTTGCTGCCATGGCTTTTACCGAATCTCATATCCAATGCCCTAAGTGACAGCTTTAACGAAGAAACCAAGAACAAACTGATCACGGAAGCGAAAGACCAGGCTTCCCATTTAGCACATGACCTTGCACTGAAAATACAATCTGAAGTTCAGAAGTCAGCTGTTCAAACACTGGAGGCCCTGGCAAAAGGTTTCGGAGCGAAGCACATCAAGGTGGATTTCAGTGACGCTGACCTTATTCAGACAGATGTGAAGTATCTTCCCGTGGAAACGATAAAAACCGATGATGATATGGTTAAAAAAATTGACTGAAGTTCTGTAATCTTCAGTCTAACAGTACCTATGCGGGCAGACATGAACTGCTTCTGCCTGTTTTATAATTTACATTCAAATCAATTTTATTCTAACTGGATTCTGCTAAATAAAGAACAGGAGTAGTATATTTTGGATTTCCAAATGTGGTGGATCTGGGCTTTTCTTGCAGCTGTTTTTATAGCCGGAGAGTTTTTGCTCAATGGCTCGGTCCTGTTGTGGCTTGGGTTCGGATCCGCTGTTTCCTGTATTTTAGCCCTCCTGAAGACACCTACCGCAGGACAGGCCGCGGTGTTCTTTAATTTGTCATTTATTTTAATTCTGCTGGAACGGAGGTTCAAGGAGCGTTATCGTCTTAAAACATGGGATGAACTTTCGGAGAATAAGGAAGGACTGTCAAATTATAACCGGGAGCACTATGTATTCCAGACAAAAGGCCCTGTATGGGAAATAGTTTTTAACGGAACATCATATACAATAAAACATTCAAAAGGCCTTTCTCACATTAAAAACCTTATAATAAGCCAGGGTAAATGGATAACATGCACTGATTTAAAGAACATTTCTTCAAGAATTCTCGACAATGAAACAGATCAATATAAAGATATGTCAAAGAATCAGCTTGATCTGGAGAATCTAACTGCCTATGAAAATTTATTACCTGAAGATATAATTGACAGACTTTCAATGGAACAAATAAAAAAATTGAGAGAGCTTCTTAAAGAAAAAATAGATATAAACGATTTTAGTGATCCTGAAGAACTGATCCAGAGTAAAAACACCCTGGATTTTATTGAGGATTATCTGAAAAAAAATACTAATATTCTGGGCAAATCCCGAAAAATGCCTGATAGGGCAGAAACAGATCGAAAAGCAGTATCCGCGGCCATCAACAGATGCCGTAAAAGTTTAAAAGAGCATAAAGAGCTTTACACTCATTTTAAATCATTCATACAGGCCAAAGGGAATTCCTTCCGATACCTTCCTGACCGTCCAATCCATTGGAAAACAGATTAGTGTCCCTCTTGGGTATGGTTGAAATCCTTCGACTTTAGACGAAGAAAAATTTTTATTGTCACGTAACGACTTGTCAATTACGTATTGCAACCCAGTTAGGTAAAGGCAATAGGTTGTGGATTCCGTGGTCAAGCCACGGAATGACATAATCTTGCACCGCGGAATCCACACTCCCGTCATTCCCCGACTTGATCGGGGAATCCAGGTCCTTCGTCTTTTACATACTGGACCAAATAGTCGCTATTCCCAATGAAACATGGATACAAAAAGTCGGGGAGAAATTAAAAATGGATTCCCGCCTCCGCGGGAATGACGACCAATTGGTTTTTCCTGGTAAAGTTGATTTTAATCAACTTGCTTTTGAATCTCTCGGTTTACACATGAGGGTAATTTAGTGATCGAGAGATGACAATAGGTGTATGGAACAGCACTAGTTTTTAAAATTTATTACAGATAATCCGATAAAACATTTCTGTATCCCTTTTTTCTTCACTTTTTTATTATTTGTAGCATCCGCTACATCATTTATAGCGCCTATTATTATGAGCGCGAAAGCTTTTTAACCTGGCCTAAAGGCTTAAAGCTATTAATTAAGCACGGATTAACTCAAAACAGATAAGCAATAAGCCTTTTAGGTCAACTGGCAAACTACATCAGGAATGATTTTTGTTTAAAAACTTATATAAGGAGGTGAAATATGGGTATGGAAATGTGGTGGATATGGATGGCAGTTGCCGCGATTCTCCTGATTGCGGAAATTTTTACAGCCGGATTTTTTCTTATCTGGTTCAGCATAGGGGCTGCCGGAGCAGGGATTCTGGCAATGCTGGGTGTAGGTCGACCTGCCCAGCTTATTATCTTTATCCTGGCATCGGGCATTTTGTTTGTTTTTGGCCGCAGGTTTGCTGAACGGGTAACCGTAAAACAACCGCCCGGAATTGGTGCTGACAGGTTTATAGAGCAGAATGGTGTTGTTGTCGAAGATATTGATAATAAAACAGGCAAAGGCAGGATCAGGGTAGGCTCTGATGAATGGAGAGCCTTAAGTGAAAATGGTGAAATTATAAAAAAGGACACAACTGTTGAAGTAATTCGAATTGATGGAACAAAGACCGTAGTAAAACCACTGGAAAAGGAGGATTAAAAAATGGAAATAGGACTCATTTTTTTAATGATTATTATCATTGTAATTGTTGCAACAGGTACCAAGATCGTCCTTCCTTATCAAAAGGGCCTTATCGAAAGGCTGGGAAAATACCAGCGAACTGTAGACAGCGGACTCACTATAATTTTTCCCATTATTGAACGTATTACAAAGGTCGATATGAGGGAGCAGGTTGTAGATGTCCCGCCACAGCATGTAATAACACAGGATAATGTTGCTGTTGAAGTTGATGCGGTAGTTTATTATGAAATAACCGACCCTGTTAAGGTTAAATATAATATTACTAATTTTTACATTGCCGCCACAAAGCTTGCCCAGACAAACCTCAGGAATCTGATCGGCGATCTTGCCCTTGATGAATCTCTTACTTCAAGGGAAAAAATAAACAGTACATTGCGTCAGGTACTTGATGATGCTACTGATAAATGGGGTGCCAGGGTTACCAGGGTAGAACTCCAGAGGATAGAACCGCCTGAAGATGTAACTGAAGCTATGCACCGGCAGATGAAGGCTGAAAGGATACGTAGGGCAGCAATTCTTGAAGCGGAAGGTAAAAAGAGAGCAGCTATCCTGGAAGCTGAAGGCTTGAAACAAGCACAGATCCTTAATGCTGAAGGTCAAGCTGAGGCGATTAAAAGGGTCGCTGATGCGGATAAATATCAAAAACTTACGGTTGCCGAGGGGGAAGCCCAGGCAATAGAAACTGTATTTGCGTCTATTCATAAGGGAGGTCCTACAAATGATCTTATCGCCATAAAATATCTTGACGCACTGCCGAAGATCGCCGACGGTAAGGCAACAAAGGTATTCCTGCCCCTGGAGACATCAGGGATCCTCGGAAGCATTGGGGGAATAGGTGAACTGTTCAAGGGAAAAAAGGGCAAGGGGCCTATAGATTTAAAAAATAAAGTTGAGTAAACCTGTTTTCCTCTAACGACATACAACTAACAACCCTCAACAATCGCAGGCTGAAGCTTTTTAAACTGAAGACTAATAGCCTTCAGACTAAATCGCTTCAGTCTGTAAATCCAGCCTGTTTTACTTTGACACTTATCTGTAATATTTCTATAATTCTCCTCCTGGAAGTATAGTACTTTCCAATTTAACAAGGAGGAATAAAATGACTGAAACAGATCTTTTCGGCAATTCAACGTGTCAGGGCCTTGATGATTTTCTGCGGCCTGAACATCTAATCTCACCTGAGCTCAAGATGTTCTGTAAAACCTTGAGAAAATTTGTAGACAATGAAGTACTGCCCCATGAAGAGGAAATGGATGACTTCTGGGACTGGACGGAAAGGGAAGGTCATAACTTCGTTCATGATATATGGAAAAAACTGTTAATTGACGTGGGATTACAGCAGTCTTTTATTCCTCCTGAATTTGGAGGAACAGGAGGCTGGACAACAGTTGAGTCCTGCGCCGCTATCGAAGAAGTGGCCAGGGGTGATTTCAGTGTTGCCTGTTCAGGCTTTATCACTCCATGGTCTATTGCCGCGATCGCGATCCCCAAGCCGAACGAATTCCTTCTTAAAAAATTTTCCCCGTTATTGTGCGGAGATGAAGTCAATATTATATGCAGTGCCATTACAGAACCCCATGCGGGAGGATCAGTTGAAGATTATCGATTAAAGGGATCACAGATTAGAACCAGGGCGCGTCTCGAGGGAAATGAATGGGTGATTAATGGACATAAGCTGTGGCCGTCCGCCTACAGGGAGGCTAAATGGTTCAGGGTTCTTTGCGTTGTTGAGGGTGAAGAGTTTCCCAGAAATATAGCCCAGATTTTTGTGCCGGTAGAAGCTGAGGGAGTGGCAACAAGTAAACCCTATCGGAAGATGGGAGCCAGTATAGATACAAATGGAGATATCTGGTTTGAAAATGTAAGGGTTCCAATTGAGTACCGGGCACAGGAAGATCCCGAGGATGATTTGAAATCAGTAATGGCAAACATTACTATCGGCCGTCTGACTTCAGCAGCCTTTCCCCTCGGGGTGATGAAAAGGGCATATGAGGTATTTAAAAACTATGTTGATAACCGGGAGATCGCCGGCAAACCTATGAAGGAAAATGGTGTAATAGTTCATGAACTTGGACAGATGGCAAAGGAGATCCTGACTGCTGAAGGTTTCCTATACTATATTGCTGACAGGATGGATCATCCTGACTTATATGGTTTTCCCTGGGAATTAAAAAATCTCGCTCTGTCCAGCGCCTGCCAGGTCTCGGTAAGTGACCTGGGCTGGAGTGCTGTAAACCGTGCTCTTGATATGATGGGGTCCTACGGGTATTCACGGGAAGGAAAAATGGAAAAACTCCTGCGGGACATTAAAATTTCACAAATTGTTGTGGGCGGGCAGCTTCTCCGCCTCACAGAACTTGCCCGATACTACTTTGGAACGGAAACGATATAGAATAGACTGAAGGTAAATAGGCTGAAGACTATCAGCCAAAATACCGGCTGACAAGTTAGCTTTTCCTGGCCGCCATAGCCTTTGGCGACGGCGGCAGTCTACCTTTATTGACACTTCAGGGTAAAATATCTATACTTCATCCCTAAACATCAATACATACCAGCTCAACAAGTCCAACCAAGTATCAAAAAGGAGACAGCCAATGCGTAAAAGACTTTTTATACTAATCGGTATCCTGGTTTTTTCTCTATTTGCAGCTTGTGAGAGCAAGGATTCTTCTGAACCCGCTGAACCGGGTAGGGTAATAAAACCCGATGAACCTGCCGAATCGACAGCTCCAGCATCAAATATTTCACATGACTATGAGGGCCTTAAAAATTATGTGGATAAATACATGGATGCAATGCTTGCCAATGATCCCTCCGAAACACTTTTTACAAAGGATTGTGTGTTTACTGAAAACGGTGTACGTCTGCCCTTGGGAGATGAAGGTCTGTGGGCCAGCATGGCAGGGAAGGGCAGTTACAAATTCTATGTGCCTGATATTGAAACTCAGCAGATTGGCTATTTCGGAACAGCGAAGGAAGAACCTCAAAATGCCGGTGACGAGCCGAGACCTGTTGCCATTGCCCTGCGATTAAAGATTGAAAACGGGTTGATCTCAGAAGCGGAACAGTTAATTGTACGTCCGGAAGACAATATTTTAAACCCTGCCCAGGGTGATCCAAGACCATCAGCCGCTGAGAATATTGAAAAAATGGGGAAAGAGCTGGGAAATCCGCACCCGATATTCACACAGATCATCCCTGAGAATGAACGTCCTTCACGCGAGGAAATGATCAAGACTGCCAATTATTATTTTTCCGGAATGCAGAAAAACGACGGTAAAGGTGTGGATGATACCGGTACTTATCCTTTTACAGATGACTGCGAACGCTACGAAAACGGCGGGAGATCTACAAATGTTCCGCTTGCCCCGGGCCAGGAAATGCCTGATCCCCTCAAAGAGACTGTGTATTCATCACACTGGGGGTGTAAGCAGCAGTTTGAGTCCGGACTGATATATTTTGTGACACGTATCCGGGACCGGCGGTTTGTCGCAGTGGATCAGGAGCGGGGAATAGTCTTCTCCTTTTGCTTCTTTGACCATTCCGCGGGAAAGTCCCGCTATTATAAAACACCGGATGGCCGTGATGCTATTGAAGGACCTGCAGAACCATGGACCTGGCAGATTGCGGAACTTTTCAAGGTGGAGAAGGGAAATATCCGGCGCATAGAAGCAATCCTGCAGCGCAGTCCCTATGGTATGAATTCCGGCTGGAGCACATACGAAGACGGCCTGTCGGATAAGATTCAGATTATTAAATGATATACTGGGAGGGTTTTGTGAAAATATTCAGAATTTGTGCTTTATTCACTTTGTTTCTGAGCATGATCTGCGAGTACTCTGCTCTGGCTGAGGAGGTGGATTGGACGATACAGAAGACTTTAAGTCTGAAGAACCCGCCAGTAGATGTGGCTACGTCCGCGGGAGGTTCTTATTTGTATGTTTTGACTGAGGATGGGACCGTTCATATCTATGACTCTTCCAGTACTCTCAAGGGCCGGATACAGGTTGGCAAGGATGTCAACAGTATAACTGCGGGACCAGGTAAGGATGTTATCTTTGTAAAAAATACAAAGGAAAAAACCGTAAAGCGTATTTTAATAGAGTTTATATATGATTTTAATGTAAAAGATTCCCCTTTCAAGGGGAATGCTGATGCACCTGTTTCGATTGTATTTTTCAGTGACTACCAGTGAGGATATTGTGCAAGGCTTGTGCCTTTACTTGAGCAGGTGCTCGGGAAAAACAAAGACAATGTAAAGCTGGTGTTTAAAAATTTTCCTCTTTCGATTCACCAATATGCAAGAAATGCCGCTGCTGCAGCCCTTGCCGCAGGAACCAGGGGAAAGTACTGGGAGTTTCATGATGAACTTTATAAAAATATGAAAAAGCCGGATAGTGAAAAAATACGTGAGATTGCCGCCGGCCTGGGTCTCGATGCGGATGAGATCATAACGAAAATGAAGTCCAGAGAAATTCAGAACATAATAAACAGGGATATCAGGGAAGCTATAAAAGCAGGAGTCGAGGGGACTCCGGCTGTTTTTATTAATGGAAAGCAGCTTAAATCATTTTCAACAAAGAGTTTTCAGAATCAAATTGACGCGCAGCTGAAAAAAAACGTTGACTTAGACAAAAAGACAGGAACAAAGAAATAAACATTCTGAATATCTGACAATCAAATCCAGAGAGGAATCTGAATCTATGAATGATATCTCAAATTCAAACAATGTTGGGACTTTTAATGTGAATCCTGAATATCCAGCCGCCGGATATGCCTGGTATGTTGTTATAATACTTTATTTAACCTACACCCTGTCCTTTGTTGACCGGGCGATCATCAATTTTCTGGTTGAACCTATCCGGGCTGATTTACTGATCAATGATTTTCAATTCAGCCTGATCCAGGGGCTGGCATTTACCGTGACATACTCTATTATGGGTATTCCGCTAGGGCGGCTCGCCGATTCCCGAACCCGCCGTGGTCAGCTTGCCGCAGGCATTGCATTATGGTGCGGAATGACCGTACTTTCCGGTAAGGCCGATAGTTACTGGGCACTATTTCTCACGAGAATGGGTGTGGGTGTTGGAGAAGCCTGCCTGGTTCCCTGTGCCTACTCATTGATTGCCGACTACTTTCCCCAGGAAAAACGCGCCCTCCCACTCAATGTATTCTCCGGGGCCATCATGTTCGGGGCCCTGGTCTCCCCTGTAGTTGGAGGGCTGATTAGCGAGTATGCATTTAATGCAGGTCCCATGGAAATTCCAGTATTTGGCCTGGTAAAACCATGGCAATTGTCCTTTATCCTGGTTGGTCTGCCCGGGATATTGTTTGTACTGGCCATGAAGACCATTCAGGAACCGACCCGTAAAGAACAACGCGGCCAGGCGGATGTAAAGGCGACATTCCGGTATTTTTACCGGCATTGGAAGACCTACGGATCAATAATAGGAGGTACTACCTTCGGCGCTATGACCAACGGAGCCATACTGGGCTGGATCGTACCATGGTTTTCTCGGCGTTATGCCTGGAACAATGCCAGGATAGGGCCCCATCTGGGAATCACATGCTTCATTTTCGGGACAGTTGGCCTATCTCTGGCAGGAGTACTGGCAAACCGGTATATCAGCGCCGGGAAAAAGGCGGTTTACATAAAACTGATGATGGCGGCTGAGGCGCTTGTCCTGATTCCGCTCATCCTGGCGCACGCGGTTGACAAACCCTATTGGGTGCTGGGCTGCGTCGGGGGAGTTATTTTCTTTGGCGGGTTTTCAGCAGGCCTTGGACCGGCGTCTCTGCAGGTTATTTCTCCGAACGAAATGCGTGGGCAGATCACCGCCTTCTGTTTTCTTATATTGAACCTGGTGGCCGGAACTGTCGGGCCGTCGGCAGTAGGGTGGCTTACAACTTATGTTTTTGCTGATGATTTGATGGTTCGTTCTTCCGCGGTAATAGTCGGTATTGTTGCTTCGGTTCTTGGCCTGATTACACTGGTGCCGGGATTGCGCACCTACGAACGTACTGCGGAGGAGAATAAGGCAGGCTGAAGAGACTTATTTCGTTTTTCAAGTATGATTATTCAATATTATTAATGTGGTAATTATCCACTTCTCACCCATGGTAGGTGTTGCTGTCATTCCCGCGAAAGCGGGAATCCATTTAAAATAATGAAACAACCCCTTGTATACCTATTGGTCAACAAACCCAGACGAATGGAACCCTTTATACAGATGTTACGAGCGATTTGATAAAAGGGCTATAGGAACATAAAAACATTATGGCTGCTGGTTTTACAAAATAATATAATGTTCAACATCTGGTTTTTTACAAATTAAATGAAGATATTGATTCTGCAATTCTTCTAGAAAAACAAATTAAAAAATGGATTCCCGCCTTCGCAGAGATTTTTACAAGCTAATTTATTTTACACTTTTTCC
>JBHPCX010000085.1:0-15942 GCA_042573485.1 Thermodesulfobacteriota bacterium
GAATTATTTCCGGGGGAAACGCAAAAAATTGAGCACGATAAGGAGATGTTCAATGCCTGCCCGCGTCCTGTAAACCATAATAGTTTATCCTTACATGGACTGGATCTGAAGCAACAATCATCTGGTCAATATCACCTTTACGTCATAAATCATGGAGAAAGAGAAGCCATAGAAGTATTTAATATTGATGCTAAAGGAACAAAGCCCGCAATTAGTTGGGCGGGTTGTGTAATATTACCAAAAGAGGTCATGGCGAACAGTGTAACAATTCTGCCGGATGGCGGATTTTTAACAACCAATTATTTTGATCCGACCAATCCCAATTCCAGAATGGAACTCATTCAGGGCAAGATCAGCGGTGCTGTTTATGAATGGCATCCGGGCGGAGAAGTAAAAGCAATAAAAGGTACTGAGCTATCAGGTCCAAACGGAATCACACTATCTCCTGATAATGAATGGGTCTATTTAACGGCCTTTGGCACACGCGAGATAATCCGGTTTAACCGTACAAAAAGACCCGTTACAATGGAGAGAGTTAAAGTAGAGATCACACCTGATAACATCCGTTGGGGTGATGATGGCATGCTATATACCGTGGGCAATAATCATGTACCACCCGAGGAATGTCAAAATCCGCCATGTCGGGCGGGGTGGTCGGTCTATAGTGTTCATCCTGATTCCCTGAAATTAAAGCGAATCTTCAGTATTGATCAAACTGCAGCTCTGCAGAATGGCACCACCGCACTTGTAGCGGGCAATGAGATATGGGTGGGAACTTTCGCGGGTGACATGATTGCTTATTTTCCAAAACCTTAAAAGCAGTTTCTTGGATATAAAAGGCGTGTAAGGCCGTTGTCTATTCACCATATAAAGACAAACAAGTGGTATGGATTGTGCTATAAAGGAAAAACGCTGCGCAATCTTCAGACTACTCAGAAGGAGGAGGGTATGAAAAAGTTTATTACAGTATATTTGAGATCAGCAATATTTTGGTTTGTCTGTTCTATAGTCCTGGTAAATATAAATTCCTGCACTACAGAGCCAGAGGGAAAGACCGGAGGTGTTACACTCGAGGTCCTTAATCCTGAGGCCGAATGGATTATGCCGTCTGAAATCTCGCTGATTTCTCCGCGGCTTGATGATCTGTCCAATAAAAAAATCGGGTTGCTCTATGCCGGTAAATCGGGAGGAGAATTCTTTCTGGATGCACTGGAGATACTCCTGAAGGAAAAATATCCTTCGGTCACAATCTCAAGGTATACCCGGTGGATGGATAATGCGGAGGAGAGGATTGTAAAGGAAGAAGATGCCTTTGTGTATGCAGTGGGAGATGCCGGACAGGCAGCCTGGGACAGCATAACCTGGACAACAAAACTGGAAAAACTCGGCAAACCCGGTGTTGCTGTTTTTGGTGACCGAGTGCTGTACAATGCAAAGCTGGCTGCTAATCGTCTTGGAATGCCGTCGGTACGTATGGTTACACTGCCCGGAATGGAATTTTATCCAAACAGGGCAAGCGCAGAGACCATGATGCCATGCGCAAAAATGGTTCTGGACGATATAATAGATGCCTTAATCCTCCCCATAGAACCTTCAGAAATTAATGCCGGTCACAGCCCGATAAAGGCAGGGCCGGACCATGTAAAAATTACAGGCGACAGCTTCGAATCCGCCTATGAGACATTCTATCAGTCGTACATGGATAATGACTGGGGGGATGGACTCCCGCTTGTACCTCCCACACGCTATAATGTCGATCAGATGTTAAAAGCAACCAGCCTTTCTCCTGATACAAAACTGGGCACAATACAGGTACATGATGGAAGTGCCGACCTCGTGCATGTTACTGTGGAAAAAGTTGCAGTAAATGCCGTGATGGCCGGCGCCAGGCCGGAATATTTTCCGGTTATTATCGCTGCCATGGAAGGATTATCCGATAGGGGGTTTTCCAGCCACGTTTTCTCTTCTGACGGCTCTTTTAACCTTTTAATTTCTGTGTCAGGCCCAATTGCAAAACAAATAAATATGCACTCAGGAACAGGTTTTCTGGGACATGGATGGCGTGCCAATAATACAATAGGACGCGCTGTGAGGCTGTGCATGAACAATATAGGTCATATAAAACCGGGAAAGCTTGATACGGCATTAACCGGAAGGGCGTCATCACATACTTTTTATGTGCTGGCTGAAAATGATGAGTTAAGTCCCTGGGCTCCATTTCATACTGTGCGTGGTGATGGGGCGGAAGAAAGTTATGTTACAGTGTCCGGTATAGGGCTGGGTGGTGATTTCACTATTTATGGCGGCGGGACCGGAGGCGCCTGGAAACTGGAGAACGTTCTGGAAGAAATTATTAATAAAATTGCTTCTAACCGCAGTATGTTTTTAGGGACCTTTGCCAGACCCCTAAACTATATTTTCATATTGAGCCCGGATACTGCACAGGAACTGAAGAAACTGGGATTTACCAGACAAAGCTTTCATGATTACATTATCGACAAAACATCCGTACCTTACGAAGAGTTGAGCAATGCAGAGATAGAGGGGATCAAAAAGAGAGTTTCAGAAAGGTCTGAGGCCTGGGGTGGAACCAATAATATCCCTGAGGGAAGCATACCTCTGTTCAGGGAAAACCTTAAACCCGGAGGTAAAATACCTGTTGTCGCTTCACCGGACAACCTTAATATTTTTGTATCTGGTGATGTGTCAGGTTATAATCTTGGAGCGCTTTATCTGCTTGGGGGACAGTCGGTTAAACCTGTTCGGTAAAGGATGCGGATTTAACAGGATTCACCCTGTTAAATAAGATTTGAATCTTTCAAATCTTACCTTCAGGTATTTAACATGGTAAAGATTACCTGGTTGCTCCTCAAAAAAACAAAAAGGTATGTTGATATACAAATGTATGAGTAAAGTATATTGACATACCAAACTCAGATTCATATACTCCATTTTATAAAAAGGGAATTTTTATCACCTTAATAGAGAACATTTGAAATGAGGAAGGCAGAATAACATTTAAACAGGAGGAAAAGAATATGCGTCGATTGGTCTGTGTATTAATATGTGCATTTAGTTTAATCGCAGCGAACACGTTTGCCCAGCCGCCCGGCGGGATGCCCAAGTTGGGACCGATTTCGGATGGTTCGGGGCCTTACGCGGCGGCAATCGTGGAAGGAGATCCCGGTTTGCCTGATCATACAATTTATCGGCCCGGGGATTTGAGCCCCTTCAGTAAATCGAATCCTATGCCGGTGCTGGCCTGGGGCAATGGAGCATGCTCAAGCTCATCCCGAATGCATGCCAACTTTCTTGCTGAAGTAGCATCCCATGGTTACCTGGTTCTGGCCCTCGGCCCCTATGTTGCGGAATCCGATGCCGGTTCTGGCGGCATGGGGGGAATGGGTGGTACAAAATCGGCCCAGATGCTGGAAGCCATTGATTGGGCAACGGCTGAGAATAAGCGCTCCGGCAGTAAATTCTACGGGAAACTGGATCCGTCAAAGTTTGCTGTAGCAGGTATGAGCTGCGGTGGTCTTCAGGCGCTGGCAGTGGCTCCGGATCCCCGGGTTAAGACACTCCTGGTCATGAACAGCGGTCTTTTTGAAGGGGGGATGCCAAAAATGCCTCCGTCGAAAAAAGGAGCGCCGAAGGGCGGGCCTAAAGCAGGAATGCCTAAGGGTGGAGGAATGGGGATGTCCATGCCCAATGTTAAGAAGGAAGATCTCCAGAAGTTGCACTCGCCTGTTGTGTATATTGACGGCGGAGAGACTGATATGGCTTATAAGAATGGAGAAGATGATTTTACAAAGATTAATAAAGTTCCTGTTGCCATAGCCCATTTTGATGGAGTAGGCCACGGAGGGACCTACAGCGAGCATAATGGCGGCGAGTTTGGAGTGGTTGCCGTTGCATGGCTGAAATGGCAGCTGGAAGGAGATAAAAAAAGCGGAAAGATGTTCACAGGTTCGGACTGCGGGCTATGCACACGCGAAGGTTGGACCTATAAAAAAAAGAAAATTAAATAAAGTGAACAGTTAAATCCCATAAATCAATTGATTTTATAATTATATGGAGTGGACCATAAATAAGTAAAAAACTATCTTTAGCTTATGCTTATTTATGGTCTTTCCTCTTTGTTCCTAACAGTTCAGGAGGTTACAAATTGAAAAAAACATTATTACTTACCCTATTAGCTATAATTTTATCCTGCGGAACATGTTTAGCTCAGTCAGGGAATGCTCCTGAGGGAAAGAGCACCTTCTACGCCTCCCACAGCCTTATGTGGGATATGCCCCCGGTTCTGACCGAGGTTGCCGAATCATACGGCATCAAAGGCCATAAAGTTCTGGGCATACAGCGCCTTGGCGTTTCACGCACATCACAGCACTGGGATCTGCCGGACAATCAGAACCAGGCCAAAAAGATCCTAAAGGAAGGCAATGCAGACGCCTTTGTCATGTCTCCTATCGGAATGCCGGACCAGGGCATCGACAGCTTCGTCAAACTGGGACTGGAGCATAACCCGGATACAAAGTTCTACATCCAGATATCCTGGCCCGGAATGGGGCTTGTGGATAACAATGACATGGAAAGCATGATGGGCGGCATGTTCCGTGGACCCGGAGGCGGAGGTCCGCCGGGTAAACCTCCAGGCGGAGCACCTGCAAAGAAGAAAGCCGTTCCGGGTGGTCCCGGCGGCTTTGGCGGCGGTATGTTCGGCGGTAACCGGGACTATAATAAAAGCCCTGAAGAAATTGTTAAAATCAACGTCAAGAACAACAGGTCAGCCGAAGAACTGGCCAAAAAGCTTAACCGGGAAACTGGCAGGAAAGTTGTCTACCTTATTCCCACTGCCCAGGCTCATAATGCTTTAAGGTTAATGATTTATAATAAAGAGATACCCGGTATGACTGACCAGGGAGAGGTATTCAGAGATTTTATAGGGCATCCAACCGATCCGGTAATTGCCCTTAACGCTTATCTGCACTTTGCAGTCATGTACGGTGTCAGCCCGGTTGGTCTGCCGGTTCCCGATATATTAAAAAATTCAGCCAAGCCGGAATATCGCGAAGAAAAGTTCAATCGCGCCCTGCAGGAACTGGCCTGGAAAACGGTTATTAATTATCCACAGAGCGGTGTGAAAGCTCCGGCAGGGGTAATGCAGGGCAAAGGGGAGTATAGGGGAATGGAGAAGATACTGATTCCACACAAATCGTGGGCATGCGGGATGGCAGAGGGTATACCGGTGCCGGAACAAGGCGTTCCCGTGCTGGTAGCTGATATGAAACTGGACCAGACCTACGAGCTGGGCAGGACTCAGTATGGACAGAGGGCTGTTTATGTTGTTAAGGGAGGAACCATAACCGGGGAGAAGATAAAAGGTTCGGTGATGTTCGGAGGCCTTGATTTTCAATTGAGTTTTTCAGACGGCATGATGGAGGTTGAAGAGATATTTGTACTGCAGACCGAAGATGGGAAGTACATTTACCTGAGGATCGCAGGCACTGCCGCTGACAGCAGCGACGTAAGAATAGTGCCGGAATTTGAGGCACCAAGCGCCGGAGAGTACAACTGGCTTAACACAGGCAAGTACGCCGGGAGACGGGAAGTGGACATCGAGGCCGGGACGATGAAGATAAGCGTATATGACGTTTCGGGAGTGGTTGTGAAGCCGGATGCATCGAACTCGCTCCAGGTGACAAAACCGTCTGGATTTCAGGATCAGTCCTGGGACTATCGCAGAGCATCGGCGGAGGAGAAACAGGGAGATCTGTTGATCGAGGAGAATGTAACTCTGGGACGGAGCCAGTCGGTGGGAGCCACGGGCAAGAGCAACCGGAACATCATTCCGATCACCGGAGGGACGGTCACCGGGAAGCTAGAGGGGAAAGTACTGGCCGCGGGAGCGGACTACCAGAACCTGTCTAATCCTGCGACGATCGACGCGCGCTATTTATGGCAGACGAACGATGGAGAAGTGATCATTATACGAAACGCCGGGGGATTCGGAAAGCTTGCACCGACCTTTGAAGTGCGGGAGGACAGCAAATACGCTTATCTCAACAAGGGTCTGTACCTGAGCTCGCCTCCGGGGATGGGTTCCGGCGGCGTCTCACTCACTTTCTATGAAAGCGTGAGGTGATCTTTTATGGAATGGAGAGGCTCTTATGTCAAAGAATATTGATATTGATAATTATGTATTTAAAAGTGATGTTGTAACCCCTCCGGATAATCTTTTTGGCACTGCTCCCAACAACCCGTCTGTACTGTATATAAATCAAAATAAAGAGAGTAATTTCAACATTGCTTCGTGGCTCATTACCCACCCCTTTACCATGGAGGGTGAAACTTTCTATCACGATTATGACCAGCTTTTGTTTTTTTGCGGATCAGACCCTGTAAACAGGGGTGAATTAGGCGGTAAAGTTGAGCTCTATCTGGGCCATGAAATGGAAAACCTGGAAAAGATTACTATAAATGAGTCTACCATTATCTTTGTGAAGGCGGGAATGCTTCATTGCCCTCTTAGATTTGTTGAAATTTACGATAAGGAAAAACCAATCGTTTTTCAGGACATAACTTTATGCGGTCAATACAGTAAATTCAAACCCGGCAACCCACAGAGACTGAATGTAGACGGGGAACCAATATAGGTTATTGACAATAATTAAAACAAAATAAGGAGGCAAACAAATGAAAAAGATAAAATATTTCCTGATATTCAGCCTGGCAATATTGCTGATAGCACCGATCTCTTTGGCTGAAATGTCTTATAAAAACTCTGAATGTCCGAGCGGCGGTTGCGGCAAAAAGCTTTCGGACTTAAAAAGCGGGACCTACACGATTACGAGCGCCGGACTAAACCGTAAATATATTATCAAAATTCCCGACAACTATGATGAAAACACTCCTTACCGGCTGGTATTCTGCATGCATATGATGGGCGGGAATATGAATACAATCGTCGATATGAAATATTACGGACTAGAGACATATGCTGAAAAGGATAATATTCCTGTAATTTTTGTTTCACCCGAGGGAAATACTGACAGGTCTCCATGGAGAGTAAATGACGATAAAGACCATGTTTTCTTTGCAGATATGCTCAAACTGTTCAAGGAAAAGCTGTGTGTGGACACATCGCGGATTTTCTGCTGCGGATTCAGCTATGGCGCTATGGTTACCTACTCGCTATCCCTGGATTTTCAGAAAGAATTACGGGCAGTCGCCTGTTATGCCCCGGCAAACTGGAATATTTATCTCCCTCAAAATACCCATGAACCTGTCGCTTTTTACAGTACGACCGGAACCGATGACTTTCTTTGTAAATACGTGAACTCAGATGAGAAAAAAGAAGGCGGTAAATATTGTGTCCTGACGCATTTAGCGGACAATGGATGTACTATCCCGAAGGATCTGCCCGTTGCAACGACCGCCACTCATGTATCCACTGAGTTCCAGGGGTGTAAGGAAGGATACCCCGTGGTATTCGGTTCCTTCAAAGGCAGTCATTCGATGATGGAAAAGGATCCCGGGTCTGATGAAAACTGGATTGCAAAAGAGACCTGGGATTTCTTCATGCGATTTTAAAACGGGCGTGGGAAATAACAATATTTCACAGCAATAAAGGTAATAAAGGGGTCATCCATTAAAGGGTACGTCAAGAGAAAAAACACCTCTCCATTAAAAAATACTCAATATTTTTTTCGAATGACGTTTTACTCTCGCACAACCTCAATGCCATTTCACGCCTATGTTTGCACCCGTCTTTTCATTTTTTAGGTTTCAGTTATATATAACTGATCTGCACCAGTCATCCATCAGGTTCAAGGTCCAATAAAGCTTATCCTACCTACCAGTTCTCACCGATTAAGAGGTTTTCAGTCGATTCAGTTTTACCAAAATGACAGGAACGTGTTATGGTGACTTATTTAATTGCTTACTAATCAGATTAGCTCATGCGCATAGTTGCCATCGTTGATGTCTAAAAAGATTTTTTATTAAGCCTGTCATATTGGTTAAACTGAATCGACGTTCCTTTATGACCCCTGGCAGTTATCACTGCCCCAGAAAATCTTCGGTACCATGCCGTGTCCAATGGGTTTATCACAAATCTTATGGTTGTTAACCAGCCCCTTTTTCAGCTCACGCCATAGGCAAATCAGGTGATGAAAATACATGTGGCCATGCTATATTTTATCGTGCGGTTGGTCCTAATCAAATCTTATGGTTGTTAGCCAACCCCTCGGCCAGTTCTCAACCGCACGATATTTCACTATCTGAAAAGCTTTTTCGCATCATATGATACATGGTCCCTCATTACATAATATGAGGCCCTGGCAAGTTTATTACTCAATGCCTTTATCGCTACTACACCATTCCTCTTTGCTTTTTTACGATTATAAAAACTCTGTACTTCAGGGTAATGCCTGTTGGCAAAGTTAGCTGCTTCAACATATGCCCAGGCGAGATATTTATTTCCATTCCTCCTGTTGCCCTCTCCTTTCTTCTTTTTGTCGGATAACCTTTGGCTTTTTACTGCCCTGCAATAGGATGAATAATTACCAACCTTTGGAAATCGATTTATATCTCCAACTTCCAGCATTATTGTCACACCAAGTATCTTTCCTATTCCGGGTATGGTCAGAAGCTTTTCAAACTCAGGTTTAAGTTTAGTATGTGACAGCACGTCATTTTCTATTTCTTTAATTTTTTTACCTAAAAAATTGATCGTTGAGATATTATTTCTAGTCGTTAAGAGCAGGAATGGATCATTAAACAGATTAGATGCATCAGACTCATTAAGTCGTTTGATCTCTCTGGATGACATCTTATAACCAAGGTTACGGGTGATTGCGCTTTGAAGACTCAATATATGAGAAGTCCTATGACGCACAAATAAAAGCCGTCTTCTGAGAGCATCTCTCACATGGCGCTCTTCCTTGGGGTAGATATAACCTTCAGGTAAAATACTTAATCGTTTCATATGGGCCAACCAGAATGAGTCCCATTTATCATCTGTATGCTTTAGTCCATCATATTGTTTTATAGCGGATGGGTTAGCCAGGTGAATTTTATAACCCTCTTCCTGAAGACCATCCACGAGCCAATACCAATTGTAGGTTGATTCAACAACTACACCCTCCATATCTTTTTTGAACGGCTCCAGCGCTGACAAGACATGTTCTAATTGGTTGGGTAATCTCTTCTGGTACAATCTTTTATCCTCTTCGTCGATAATCCCAATGTAGTTATTACTTGAATGCAAATCAATTCCTGCGTATACTTTCATTTAGGCACCTCCTAGATCCATTAACATTATTGTTACGCTTATGCGTACTGGTCCATAGTATCCAATATACTATGGATGGGGAGGTGCCTACTTTATCATATTATAAGACTTGGAGGTTTTTCTTTAGGAACCCTTTATATGATTATCAAGTCTCCTATTAGCTTATGAACTTATAAAATAGTGGGCGAGGCCAAAAAACAGCTGTAAACTGATAAAATATTGAAGACAAAAATAACAAAATGAATGAGCAAAACACATTAAATGAGCTAAACGGATATTTGTCCCCTTTAACACTGAAGCAAGGAGAACAGGATCTTGATTAAAAAACACTTGATGAATATTTTAACATTGATATTCGCTTTAATTATTTTTCCCGGTCTTGTTTATGCACTCGACTATTCAGGACGGCAGAAAAATTCCTCTTCCTTTGAAACCCTGGAGGAGGCCCGCATAAACGGCCCCATAGCTATCGCAGACCTTGAAGGCAACAGAGGTAGAAAATTCAAATCCCACCCGATTCTCGATGGATATCCCGAAGGGACCACGTATATCTACCGATCACCAAACCTGTACGGCGGACGCGCAGCCGCCCGTCTGAATACGGATATACTGGTATTTGTGGAAAAATCTTTTAAAAATAAAGATACTGCAAAGAAATATCTTAAAGATCTGGGATTGATAAAGATCATCGATGAAGCTGTCGGGAGCGTGATCCTCGTTACACCTGCGGACGGAAAAGCATTCGGTTCTAATGATCAAAAATACTATTATGCTCTGCAGACAGCTATATTTGCACAGAAAGCCGGTGAAGGGCAAGGCCCCTGGGGCAGAGGCGGGATTGGTTACAGTGACGCGGAGTATTTCGGCGGTTTCGGATACACCTATGTCATCGGTATTGACGGTGGTGCGACATATCTCAACGATTACATTGCAGGCACACTTGACTATGTAAGCAGGATTGCCGGAATGCTTCTGATCAACGGCAACATGGGAATCGGTCGAAATGTGGCAGGACTTGTTCCCGTATACCTGGTGAATACCCCGGAGACGGTGATTAAGGCATATAAAAAAGCCAACCAGACCAACGCATATTCTGCTACACCTGATCAAAAAATTTATTTTGATCAGGCATTACCCTTAAAAAAAGTAGTTGTGACCCGGCAGGAAAATCCGGATATAACCGGCGTCATCAAAGACGCCTATTACAATCTGTTTATTAAAGCCATGCGTGTGCCTGTGGGAAGATCCGGCCTGCACAGCGCATCAACTCCCTATCAGGGGTACAGTATGGATCAGGCTCCATTATCGCTGTGCGAGAGAAATGCTGTTATTAACAATGTCACTAAAGATGGAATTCATGTAATCGGTCATTCTGAGGACCGATTCAATACAGTGAAAACCTCTAACGGTGAATATTTGCAGACCTGGTTCGAATATCTGCCTGAAGAGGTGCTGAATCATACAGCTCCGGCTGGAACAGTGCCTCTGATCCTCGCTAATCATGGAGGCGGAGACGATCCGCGTCAGTTTATAGAGGAAATCGGTCTGCTTCCCCTGGCCGGCACGGAACGGTTTGCCATGGTTGCTCCTGAACATCAGAGTGTCGGGCAGATACTGACAGAATCACTTCCGCTTCTGGTCGAATACATGCTCAAAACCTATCCCGAACTGGATCCTTCACGCGTGTATGTGACCGGCTACTCCATGGGAGGCGCAGCCACTCTGCGTGCGATTAACGGAGAACCGTCATTATTTGCCGCTGCTGTACCTATGGCAGCGGCCGGATACACCGGCACTCCCGAGGAGGCCGCTAAGTTACAGAAAGCACGAATGCCAATAATGTTCACCACTTCTTCCTTTGATCTGGGCGGGGCTTTCGATCAGGCCAATGGAACCATCGCGGCAGGATATCAGGCACTGCTCAACCTTTTTCTCGGTTATAATGGTATGGAAACCATTGAGCCTTACGATTTTAAGACCTGGCCGGTCAACGGTTTTAAAGCAGATTATATGATAAAGGTTAAACTCAACGGTGAATGCGACAACACCTCCTAGGCGCTGAATGATAAAGATAATATTCCTATGGTCGCGGTCAATTACACAATGAACCTGAAGCATGCCCTTTATCCTGAATACGGTAAGATCGCCTGGGATTTCTTCAAGCATTATTCCCGTGATCAGAAGTCGGGTAATATTATATATAATCCCTATGTAAAATAAGATCGCCTTACATCTGTTTTGTGACAAACGCTTTGGAGCCTGTGTACCTTCAGGTGGAGAGCATGGCACCATGATTGTCCGGTCTGTTGAAAGGATTTATCTGTGTTGTCTCCATGGGCAAATCCTCCTGAAATCAAATTATGAATCAACTATTATTTACCTATCCCTTTCCCCCATTAATTACTGCAACTTACACATTTTGGATCGTTTTTGGATTAATTTATTTGGGCAAAAGCCGTCAAGGTTTGATCCCGTTGCTTTTCGCTACTGGATTTTGTTTTTCAGCTATATTTTCCCGGTCCGGTGGCAAAATGAAAAATGGGTTTGCCCACCCTCCGGACAATTAACGGGCAGTGTTCCACCTCCTTTGGAGCGAAAATAATACAGCTTTTTGTAAGGATGTATTGCTCACCGCCTAACCAAAATTCGATTTCCCCACACAAATCGTTTGGGTTGTCCGCGTCCGTTCCAAAAAACGCGACCACTTCATCAAAAGGATGGGTATGACTTTCTCCAACAAATTCCGTTGGCGTGGATTGTGGCCAATACCACGAGCTGGTCACAAAAAAACTTCCGTTAATCACATCTTCGTCCAACCTGATCATACGAGTAACAGCGTCGTCCATATTTTTTTTCCTGTCTTCATTACCATAAAACTTGGGACGATCAGGTTCCGGTCTAAAATCGGTTATAATGTTCTTTTCGTATTTTCCAGCCACATTACCTCCTTACAGAATAACTCACGGCGCTTTATAGGTTAATTACCAATTTGTTTAAACAACACAGAGAAGACCACCATCGTGCGCGTAAATGCATCCGGTTATCTGATTCCCGGCTTGAGACGAGAGAAAGACACATAACGCCCCAATCTCGATCGGTTCTCCAAATCGATGAGCCGGCAGGTCTTTCTCAATCGTTTCGATTGAGGCTGGTGGCAAATCTTTATCTAGATCAGAATGGGTCGGGCCCGGCGCGATAACGTTGACACGAATACCGTCATCCCCTAAAACCACAGCCAGATATCGACTGAAGATGTCCAGACCCGCTTTAGCGGCGTTATATGGCGCGTGATGATGGTGTCGTGAATTGCTAACTCTCTGACCGCCGATAGAGGAAATATTAATAATGCTCCCGCCTAACCCTTTATCACGCATTTTAGGCGCGATCTGATGAATAATGTTGGCGACTCCGTGCAGGTCTGTGTTAATCACGCGATGCCACTCATCCAATCCGTTTTCGTCTAAAAATGGCACTGTCGTTGAGACCCCGGCGTTGTTGATGAGAACATCCACATGATCAAAATGTTCATATATTGTTTTGACCGCCGTTTTGACGCTTTCAATATCCGCGACGTCGCACTTAATACAATTGTGTTTTCCACCATACTGACTGATTTCTTCAACTGCTTTCTGACCGCGTTGAGTGTCGCGGCAAAGGATCAACACATTGGCCCCCGATTGGGCGAAAGCGACGGAAATACCTTTGCCGATACCCCTGTTTCCTCCGGTAACAACAACATTTTTCCCGGATACATCAAACGCGTTAGTCATGCTGGTAATTGGATTTGTTTTTATCATACGATTCCTCATAAGCCTTTAAATTGTTTTAGATCCAACGTCCCCTTTCATGTTGATGGAGAACCAATAGATGAAGCCGGGAACCTGATAAAAAATCAGTAAAATTAAGGGACAGATCCCCGATTAGCTCTTTCTTCTTCGATCTAAATTTGCTTCACTTACATATCCGGGAGATCGAAACTGAAGGATATTAAATCTATAAATAATGTGAATTATTTCTTTTTACTATCCTGTATCCGGGTTGCCACAGCTTCTTCGGTTCCATAGGTGCCTGCCTGACGGGTTAATTTTAGCTCATCTCCCGCCAGTTTGCCCGTGGATGACATTTGAACATCATTATTATATACCCAGACGAAAGTGATCTTATCTCCATCTATTTTTCCTTCTGTTATTTCACTTTCACTTTTATTTCCGCTCATTTCAGCGACAACACTTCCGGTGAGTACTTTACCCGTGACTTTAAATGTATAATGGCAGTTCATGGCACCAATCGGCGTATTAAAGGTTGCCTGCCATTCGCCTGCGAAATTTTTTTCCTGTGCTCCTGCTGCGGTAATTCCACACAATACCAGTAATAGAGTGAAGCTTATTGTCCCTGCAATCATTAGTTTTTTCATTTTAAACCTCCTGTTTGGTTTTTTACTGCCTGTCATCCGGTTTAATTTTATATTCATTAACAGGTATGGGTTGAGTAGAGAGTTTCATTTTTCCTTTATCCTCTTTAATGATTATCCACTTAAGCCAGTTTTTATCATCCTGTTCAGGAAAGTCTTCCCTGAAGTGAAATCCCCTGCTTTCAGATCTCATAAGTGCTGCCCTGAAGGTTAATTCAGCACATAATGCCATGCTTTTTACCTCATGGCATTTGCTTAAATAATGAAGGTCTTTTGCATGCAGATCGTTCAGATTTTTCTTGAGTGCTTCAATTACAACAAGTGCCTCTTCCAGGCGTCCTTTACTCCTGCGAAGATTATATTTCATTGGGGCAGCAACATCGCCCAGGATGGATATGGCTTCCTGAGGTAAGAAACCGTTATTATCCTGCATTGGAGCATAGACACTGTCTTCAATTTTATCCAGCTCGATATTATTAAGATGAACAGGTGAATTCTCCGATACATAAGCGGCAGCAGACGCACCGGCCCAACCGGCGCTTATCACTGCATACATGATCCCGGAACCCGGGCATACACCGGGCGGTGAAGCGACAGCACCTGCCAGTGCAGAACCTGCATAGCTTGTATCTCCAATTGCCCAGAGACCTTCAAGACTGGTTTTCATATCATGATCGACTTTTATACAGGATGTCTCACCATGCAGCGGTACCGCTATCTCAGGTTTTGAATCCTTTGACAGGCCGAATTCCTTCTCTTTATTTCCTATTATTTGCAGCCATTTTTCAATTTTGGGAAGACCCGTGGAAAAACCATGGGGAGGCATTGATTTTGGCGGATCAAAATAAATTGGTCCTCTGCCTTCGGCAACTTCCCTTTCAAGGCCGACTGCCAGTTTGACGGGTAAAAACACTCCGGCGGGTCCCCTGTCAGGCATATATTTTTGAGCTAGGTTTTCACCCAATTTGTTTACCAGAAAGTCTGAACCCACCATGCCGCTGTCAGTTGCCTGAAACACTGTATGCCCATAAAGATTCCCGTATTCAGCATTTCTCATTTCTGCGCCTGCTCTGTAGGCAGCAGCAATACCATCTCCGGTACCGGCAGACCAGAAACGCCTTACCTTATAACCGCAGCTTCCGTTTGCCAGGATGGTAGCTTTTGCGTTAATAGTAAGAAAATGACCGTCAATAATATTAAAACCCGCCGCACCGACCACACGATTATCCTGCGTTAAAAGATCAACTATATGGATTTTGTTAATTATTCTTGTCCCCATCTTTTTTGCTCTGGACCGCATGGGTAACATCATGTCTATATCTAAAAAAGTAGAAGAATACTCGGGAGCAAACATGGCAGGGAAAGAAAGCATGTTGCCATCAGGCGTCTTTGCAAGTTTATTACCCCATTCGGCAAACTGTTCAATTGCCTTGTAGGTATCCCTGACATATTTAGATAGTAACTCCTGATCATTAAGGAAAAGACCTGACGTGCGCACCTGGAAATCAATAAACTTATCAGCATTATTATCAGGTCCCAGGAAAGCCAGTATACCGCCTATCTTTGTTGCTTTACCTGCATAGCCTGTTGTCTGTTTTTCAACAATCAACACATCACATTCCGGGTTTTTTTCCTTTACTTTTATTGCGGAAGTCAAGCCGCCTATCCCGCCTCCTATTATCAAAACGTCTGCAGACAGGAATTCTCTATTGTTATTTAAATCAGTCATTATGTTTCTCCTTTTTTACAGCTGGAAAGATGACCGTAATGGCGCCGGAATATTGGGAATTACATTAATGCAATCTTCCGGACATGCAACTTCACAGGCCAGGCACCAGACACAATCTTCGGGGTATGCAATGACCGGCTTTTTATTTTCCTCATCCCACCGGATCACGTCTACAAAACATGCATTCATGCATGACTTACATCCTTTGCATGTGTCCATATTTATTTTAATTTCTTTAATCCATTTGAGTTCCAGAATATCCATTTTTAAGCGCCCCTCTTTTATATATAAATAATATGGTTGCCTTCTTTTTTGATCTTTAATGAGGCCTGGCGATTGATTTCAGGATCAGGAACGGCCTGCCAGATCCCCCACAATGCCGGTAGAAAATTCTTGAATGTACTTACCTCGGCTATATTATGCGCCGGCCATCCGCCGCCGGTCGGTTTTTTCCCGCTGGGATGTTCAGGCATTTTTGTTGCGGAAGGGGGTGGGCCGCTTCCGGGA
>JBHPCX010000086.1:0-15676 GCA_042573485.1 Thermodesulfobacteriota bacterium
GAGGTAAAAAAGCAGATATAACAGGCAGTGTATGTATGAACATGCTGGCATGCGATGTAACGGGAATTAATGATCTAAAACCCGGTGATGAGTGTGTTATAATGGGATCTCAGGGTGATGAGACAATAACAGTTGATGATATCGCAGAGTGGTGCGATACTATATCATATGAGATTCTTCTATCAATCGGACGCGCGTCTGAAAAAAAATACATATCCTGATCATAAATGGATATTAATATTGGGTTAAAAAAGAAATGAAGGAAAAGCTTGATAATTTACTAAAGGAAACAATTAATTACTGCTTTGAAGAAAGGTTGTTAAAGGAAACAGCCCTTCCGGAATATGTAATTGAAGTTCCAAACAACAGGGAACATGGACATCTGGCAACTAATTTACCTCTAACCCTTGCATCATCCCAGAAGAGGGCTCCAAGGGAAATAGCAGATGTTATAGCAGATAATTTTAAGGACAGAGACAGTTTTCTATCAAAAATCGAAATAGCAGGTCCAGGATTCATTAATTTTACCATTAACAATCTTGAGTGGCTTAAACTGCTCAGGACAATACTTGACCTAAACAGTAAATACGGCAGTAGTGATTCAGGGAAGGATCAAAGAGTGCTTGTGGAGTTTGTCAGCGCGAATCCCACAGGTCCGCTCCACCTGGGTCATGGCAGGGGCGCCGCCCTGGGAGATACAATCTGCCGAATACTTGATTTCAGGGGATATGATGTTATAAGAGAGTTTTATATAAATGATGCCGGTGTTCAAATCCGGCTCCTGGGTGAGTCAATATATGCCAGATGGAGGCAATTTGATAACCCTGAATACCAGTTTCCTGAAAATGGATACCATGGTGAATATGTTAATGAACTGGCATCATTCATCTCAAAAGAGCATGACCTATCTCAAATGGATTCTGAAGCGGCCATTGATTTATGCGCGCAGGTCGGCAAAGGGATAATGCTTGAGGAAATAAAAAAAGATCTGGAACTTTTCAGAGTTAAATTTGATGTATGGTATAATGAATCCGAATTGTTTTCCAATGGTCTGGTAAAAAAATCTCTTGCCGGGATGAAACAAAAAGATGAACTGTATGAAAGCGATGGGGCTCTCTGGATAAAGACATCAAAATATGGTGATGACAAGGACAGGGTGATAAAGAAAAAGGACGGGCAGTACACATACTTTGCCTCGGATATTTCCTATCACCTTGATAAATATGAAAGAGGAGCTACAAAGGCTGTTAATCTCTGGGGTGCCGATCATCATGGTTACATCAACAGGGTAAAATCTGCCCTGAAAGCGAGCGGAATAAATGAAAACTGGCTGTCTGTACTGTTAATCCAGCTTGTAAAACTGTGGAAAGAAGGCCAGGAAATCAGGATGTCAAAAAGGGCGGGACAATATGTAACAATGAAAGACCTTCTGGATGAAGTTGATGTTGACGCCGCGAGATTTGTGTTTTTAACCAAGACCCATGATTCACCGCTTGATTTTGATATTGACATGGTCCGCAAAAATGACAGTGACAACCCTGTCTATTATGTACAATATGCCCACGCCAGGATATGCAGTATTTTCAGAAAAGCTGAATCCGAGGGGATTGATGTTAACATAGGCGGGATTGAAGATGAGCTGGAAATGCTTATACTTGATGAAGAGATTGATTTGATAAGGCTTCTGACTGAATTTCCAGGCCTTCTTGATAACATATGCCGGTCATATGAGGCGCACAAACTTACCTATTACCTCACAGACCTGGCGGCGCATTTTCATAAATATTTTAATTTAGGGACAAAAAAGGCAGAAAATCGTATAATATCCAGTGATCACAGGGCAACACGGGCAAGGCTGGCACTTGCTGATAGTATTAGAATAGTAATCCGAAATGGATTAAACCTGCTGGGAGTAATATCTCCTGAAAAAATGTGAAAAAAATGCCAAAAACAAGAAAAAAACCAAAAAAATACAAAATTGAGCTAACGACTATTTCAGCGATGTTTTGGGGTGTTTTTCTTTTCGTACTTCTTACATGGATTTTTGTGCTTGGTATTCTTGTAGGAAGAGGATTCTTGCCGGGTACTGTATCCACAATTTCAAACCTGAAAAACCAGGTAAAAAGACTCCAGGAAATGGTCGGCAAAAAAGATGAGTATAAAGGTATTGAATCTGTTAACCAGGAAAAAGACCCTGAAATGGCTTTTTATGAGAAACTGAACAGCAAAAAAGATGAAATAAAAAAAACAACCCTCCCTGAGAACAAAGAAAAGACCCCGGATGAAATAACTCTTTTCAAGGAACCTCCGGAAAAGAAAACAACAAAAGAGATTACAGAAAAGGCAATAACAGAGACGGCAAAGGAGAACGTAAAAACACAAAGGGAGGCACCGGGGGAAAAAGAGGCATTAAGGGTGAAAACACCGCCGGTCAGTGACAGCAGTCAACAGTATACTGTACAGATAGCTGCAACAGGCGATAAAGAAAAGGCGGAAGAGTTGATTAAGACCCTTGTAGAGCAGGGGCATGATGCATATTATTATATGGCGGAAGTAAAAGGAAATAATTTATACAGGGTACGATGCGGCAGATTTCCGGACAGAAAAAGTGCCCTCGAGTATTCCGGAAAATTGGAAAAAGAAACAGGCCATAAAGGATTTGTTTCAAAGGCTGAGCAATAAAAATGATCAGAAAAGCAATCGTAAAAGAGGCAACGGAGATTCATCGGATTTTAAATTACTATGGGAACAGGGGAATCCTCCTGCCAAGGTCATTAAGTGAGTTATATGAGCACCTGAGAGATTTTTACGTTGTCGAAGACGATATAAGTGAAAAAATAATCGCCATTTGCGCGCTCGGCCTGTGCTGGGATGATCTTGCTGAAATAAGGTCCCTGGCAGTCGAAGAAGGATATGAAGGCAACGGATACGGGACAATGCTTGTTGAAAAGTGCATGGAAGAGGCAACCGCTCTGGGATTTAAAAAAATTTTCACACTTACCTATGTCCCGGATTATTTCAGCAGGGTAGGATTTGTTGAAGTGGACAAGTCCAAATTACCCCATAAGGTATGGTCTGACTGCCTTAAATGCACCAAGTTCCCGAATTGCGATGAAATCGCGATGATTAAATATTTATAAACGATTTTAAAAAGAGGAAGATATGTTCGGCATTGGATTACCAGAGTTACTTGTTATAATGGTAATAGCACTGGTCGTGATTGGCCCCAGCAAGTTACCAGACATTGCAAAGGCTCTTGGAAAAGGCATGGCGGAATTCCGCAAAGCCTCACAGGAGATAAAAGACAGTTTTAACCTGGATGAAGAAATAAATGAAATAAAAAGTGACTTAAAGGAAGGTACAATAAATTCAATGGGCGAATATGATTATTCTTCATATGATGAAAAAAAGGATAACGACCTGGAAGAGAAGCCTGATGCTGATAAGACTGTTGTTGAAGCGGAACCTGAAGATGATAAAAAGGAGACTGTTGCTGAAGCGGAAGCTGAAGATGATAAAAAGGAGCCCGTTGTAAATGAGTGATGAAGCAAAGCAGCCCTTCCTGAGCCACCTTGAAGAACTGCGTAGCAGACTAATAAGAAGTATTATTGCCGTTGTCATTGTAGCTGCCGGGGCTTATTATTTTGCAGAGGATATATTTAATTTTTTAACATCTCCCCTTATGGCATCCCTTGCTGAAGATGAAAGGATGATATTTACCAGCCCCTTTGAAATGATATTCACCTATATCAAGATTGCAGTTGTTACTGGATTACTTATTTCATCCCCTTACGTGTTTTTACAGTTCTGGAAGTTCATCGCCCCGGGACTCTACCGGAATGAAAAAAAATATGTTATCCCCTTTGTTGTTTCTTCATCAATGCTTTTTGTGGGAGGGCTGGTTTTCGGATATTTAATGGTCCTTCCCTTAGGATTTAAGGTTTTGCTGGGCATGGCCCCTGAAAATGTTGATGCGGCTATTAAGGTTAATGAATATTTTTCAGACGCGACAAAAATGCTGATCGGCATTGGTTTAGGATTTGAAATGCCGATTGTAATCTTTTTTTTAACAAAAATGGGAGTTGTCAGCACTGCTTTTTTAAGAAAGAACCGAAAATACGCGATTCTTTTAACATTTATTGCTGCAGCAATCTTCACTCCACCGGACCCGGTGACCCAGTGCATAATGGCGGGACCGCTGATTTTATTATTTGAAGCCGGCCTCCTTATTGCCAGGTTCGCGGAGAAAAAGAAACCTGAAGAATAGGCTGCCGCCTTCGCTTAGAGCTTCCGCCGTCGCTTTCAGCTATGGCGGGACAGGTCGGCGTGCCAGGGAAGTTATTTAGGCTGAAGGCTATTGGCCTTAGTCTATTAGTCTGAAGGCTGTTAGACTATTAGAAAAACCTTAAAAGCAAAAACTTTAGTCCGCAAGCAATAATATGATCGTCAGGATATAAATCCATGATATCATATAAATTCTGTCTGATAGGGTATTTAAGATTTGCCTAATAGTCTTCAGTCTAAGAAACCTTCAGACTGCAGGTCTGTTGCCGGGGAATCCATATCGGGACCGTTAATGGTTGAAAGATCCTCCTGAGGGATGTCATCTTCAAGTGAAGGTTCCGGTTGTTCATGAGGAGGGGGGTTCAGCTGTATGGTATGCAGCCTTCTTCCATAAACAGTAAGCAGTACCGGGTCCTTTTCCACTTCACCATACTCATCAAATGAAATTTTACCGGTTATGCCAGTATAATCATCATTTTCCATCAGGGCCTTCTGGAAATCATATCGTGTAAAAATTTCAACATTGCTTAGTATATGCTTTATCAGCCTGATGGTATCGAAGCCGGTTGCGGCCAGGACTCCCGGGTCCTCTCCGAAACTTTCATTATAGAGCCTTACAAATTCTCTGACTTCCTCTGAATCCTGATTAATATAAAAGCCTGTGGGAAACACGGCCCCCTGTATATAATCTGCCGTTGTTTCAATAAGTTCATCCGATAACCACTTGCTTGTTCCAAGGTAAGGAACATTAAAAATACTGTTAAAAGGAAATTGCGGCGCGATCAGGGCAATATTCTCGGAATTATCAGGGATGAATACCGCGTCAAAATCATCTATCGGCTCCGGCTCCTCTTCTTCCTCTTCAGGTTCCTCAACCGCTGCTTCTTCTTCAGCCGGTTCTTCATCACCGTCAGGAACATTTATATACTCGGCCATAACTATTTCATCAAAAGCGAAATCAACGGGGCATTCAGGATCGGCTATTTTCATTAAAACCGCGTCTGCAGGCATGATAAAAATTTCTTCCAGGCCAAGTTCCTCCAGCTCAGCGATTTCCTCCTTCCGCTTCTCTTCCTCCAGCATTTTTACAATTGATTCCGGTCTCGGATAGTGCAGGCCGACCATCTTTTTTATGCCTTCGGTAAAATCAGTATCTCCCGGCGGATAGGACTCAACCGCGGATATTTCGCAGCCCATCCCTTCAACCCTGTCCCAGAAAAGGTTCATAAAGAATCTGCCGTAGGGCGTATCCGGATAAAAAATGCCGAACCGGGTCATTTCCATATCATGCACAGCCTTTTTAAGAATAATTTCCACCTCCTTTGACGGAGTCAGGAAATTGCGGAATACCATGTCTCCCTCTTCCGCTATCCCCTCTGTCTCGGTAAATGTAATAATCGGGACACCGGTAGCCTGGGCTTTTTTCCCGGCTGCAGCAGAAGACACGCTCCCAAGCGGGCCTATAATGGCTATTACTTTTTCATTTTTTACGAGATCATCAATGGCGGAAAGGGTATTCTCTTCCGTACCATTTGTGTTCTTAATTATTAATTCAACAGGTTCGGCTTCATCCATGCTACGAAATATTTCCATTCCAAGCTGGATGCCTTTAAGAAGTTCTTTCCCATAAAAAGAATTAGGACCCTTTAACGGCAGCAGGCAGCCTATGGCATTTCTTTTGACATCACCCCTTATTTCAATATCTCTGTTTATATCGGCAAGAAGCAGCCTGCCCTTTGATTCCCAGTCTTTATCATCAGTGGTTTCAAGTAGAAGCGTGGCATAGCTCCTGGCCCTGTAAAAATTCCCGTTTTCAAGATAAATGCTGGACAGCCTGTAGTAGATGTCAGGGGAATAAGGTTCTATATTAGTAAGCCTGGTCATTCTGTTAAGATCTTCAGCTTTGCTTTCATAAATTATCTCTTTAATGGCCTTTGAAATATCATCCAGCTCGGATTTGGATGCCCTGAAATATGCCGCTGACTCCTGGGCCTTGAGCATCCAGAAGCATGCTTCATAGAGTTTCCCCATCTCCCGGCTGGAAGCACCCAGCACTTTTTGTACCCTGTATCTTTCAGGACTGTCAGGATATTCCCTTATCAATTCAGTTGAATGAGCAACAGCCTCCTCATATTTCCCGGTATAAAAAAGGGATGATACCAGGTAATATTTTATCATACCGGTTTCAGGATGATCCGGGCTGTCTTGAAGTAATGCCCTCAGGGATACTACGGCCTTTTCATAACGCCCTTCTTCGTAATCACTTATGGCTGTTGAGTATTTATTCCGGGTCGGGCTTTCAGAAGGAGCTTCCTTAATTATTATCGGTCTGGACTGGCATGAAAAAAAGATAAAGGCCATTCCCGCCAGGAGAGCGGAAATGGCCTTTTTGTTTTTTAAAACTTTTTTAAAGATCACTGGTTATTGTCCTTATCGACTTCCTCAAAATCAGCATCAACCACATCATCATCTGCCGCCTGTTCAGATGCACCTTCACTTGAAGCACCGGCGCCCTGCTGAGCCTGCTGCTCTGCAGCGGCTTTCGCGTACATCGCTTCGGCAATCTTGTGAGAAGCCTGCGTCAACTCTTCAGTAAGACGCTTAATCTCGTCAAGGTCTTCCCCTTCCATTGCCTTTTTAAGGTTTTCAATGGCTTTTTCAATTTCCTCCTTGGATGTTGCATCCAGGTCAATCGCTTCTTCTTTAAGAGATTTTTCCGTAGTATAAATCATGGAATCTGCATTATTTTTGGCATCAATAAGCTCTCTTTTCTGCTTATCTTCATCCGCATGCAGTTCAGCGTCTTTTACGAGCTGTTCTATTTCTTCTTCTGAAAGGCCGCTTGATGCGGTTATTCTTATGGACTGCTCCTTACCGGTGCCCATATCTTTAGCTGATACACTTACAATACCATTGGCATCAATGTCAAATGTGACTTCTATTTGAGGCATACCTCTTGGAGCGGCCGGAATACCGACAAGCTGGAAACGGCCGAGGGTCTTATTATTTGCAGCCATTTCACGCTCTCCCTGGAGCACATGTATTTCAACCGCCGGCTGGTTATCTGCCGCTGTTGAAAAAATCTGGCTCTTCTTGGTGGGGATAGTAGTGTTTTTTTCAATCAGTTTTGTAAAAACACTGCCGAGAGTTTCAATACCAAGAGAAAGAGGGGTTACATCAAGGAGAAGCACATCTTTAACATCTCCAGTTAATACACCGCCCTGTATCCCTGCTCCAATAGCCACGACTTCATCAGGATTAACACCTTTGCTGGGTTCCTTACCAAATATTTTCTTAACTTTTTCCTGAACCTTGGGCATTCTGGTCATGCCGCCGACAAGGATGACATCATCGATATCATTCGCGCTTAATCCTGAATCCTTGAGGGCAAGGTTACAGGGATTTACTACTTTCTGGACCAGATCATCAACAAGTGCCTCCAGTTTGGATCGGGTGAGTTTAATATTAAGATGTTTAGGACCGCTTGCATCTGCAGTAACAAAGGGCAGATTGATTTCAGTTTCAGCTGAACCCGAAAGCTCCATTTTTGCCTTTTCAGCCGCTTCCTTGAGCCTCTGAAGAGCCATCTTATCTGATTTCAGGTCAATTCCCTGGTCTTTTTTAAATTCATCTACCAGGTAATTCACAATCCGGTTATCAAAATCTTCACCGCCAAGATGGGTGTCGCCATTTGTTGATTTTACTTCAAATACTCCGTCGCCAATTTCAAGGATCGAAACATCAAAGGTCCCGCCGCCAAGATCAAATACGGCTATCTTTCTATCACCCTTTTTATCCATGCCGTATGCCAGAGAGGCTGCCGTAGGCTCATTAATAATCCTTTCTACTTTTAACCCGGCAACACGCCCCGCGTCTTTTGTGGCCTGACGCTGGCTGTCATTAAAATAGGCCGGAACCGTAATTACTGCTTCCGTAACCGGTTCACCCAGGTAGTCTTCAGCAGTCTGCTTCATCTTTTGCAGTATCATGGAAGATATTTCTGCCGGACTGTAATCCTTATCCCGGCAAGTTACCTGCGCATCACCATTTGACGCCTTGGTAATTTTGTAGGGAAGTATTCCCATATCCCTTTGAACATCCGGGGAATCGAATTTTCTTCCTATCAGCCTTTTGACAGCAAAAATTGTGTTATCAGGATTAGTCACTCCCTGCCGTTTAGCAATCTGGCCCGTCAGCCTTTCATCCTTATCGCTGAAGGCAACAATAGATGGAGTGGTTCTGCTTCCTTCCTGATTGGCAATTACCACGGGATCACTACCTTCCATCACCGCAACACAAGAATTTGTAGTACCAAGATCAATTCCTATTATCTTTCCCATATTTCCTCCTTATACACCTCTACTAAATTTTATTCTTCACATGCTCCCTGGAAGGTTTCGGCCTGACCTTCATCGTCTTCGATGCCTTTACTTATAACAACCATTGCAGGTCTTATTAATCTTTGATTAAGAGTGTAACCTTTCTGGAGTTCCTTGAGGATTTTACCCTTTTCAACACTTTTACTGCTTTCTTCCAAAACAGCATGGTGAAAACAGGGATCAAATTCTTCCCCCTCGGTTTTAATGTCCTCCAGACCTGATCTTGTCAAAGTATCTTTAAAACCCTTAAGTGTCAGCTCAACCCCTTCAATCAGAGCATTAAGTGAATTTTCACTTCCGGAATGGTCTAAAGCGTTCTCAAGATTATCAATTACCTGTAGCAGGTCTTTGATCAGTTTTTCATTTGAATATTTTATCAATTCCTCTTTATCTTTTTTATTCCTCTTTACTATATTGTCTATTTCCGCCTGTGAGCGGACATACTTATCATAATTTTCATTGGATTTTTCCTGAAATTCATCAATTTTTTTCAGGAGCTCTTCCTTTGACATTTCCTCTAAAGGAATTTCTTCCAATTCTTCTTTTTCATTTTTTGAATTTATTTCATCGGAGGTTTCCGATTCTATTTTAATATCGATTTTTTCGCTTTTTTCAGAAGATTTTTCGTCCATAACAGTTAAGACATACTCCTTGTTAAAACTAATGAAATACTTAAAGAAAACCTATATACGTTAAGCATCAGGGTATGCCTTGTCAAGGCGTGAAAGGGGAGGTATTTTGATTATTTATTACTTCTTTCCAGTAATTTATCAACATTTCAACTTTATCAGCGTTTCCGGCATGTTTATCTGTGTAAAACTCTCTATATTTTTTCAGATCATCGATATTTTCAGATATTATTTTTTTCAGCGACATAATCAATTCGGGAGCATATTCACGTGTAACCCTGCGGGTTTCCACATCATTTTTCCCGGTTGGCTTGACAAACAATCCATCGGCTCCTGCCCTGAACATGGCAACCGCGTCATTGATCATGGATTTTCTTGTGTAAAAAACAGCTGGAATGCCCGGATATTCAGTCCTGACGCTTTTAAGGTTTTGAATACCGTACTTGTTATTTTGCCCTATTTTTGAGCACGCTGATTCAAACAGAGACCGCCAGCTGTCTACAACGGAAAACAAACGTTTAAGGTACTCATTTGTTTTATCACCTTTAAAGTCTTCAAGGCCGTCATATACATAGTCGAGAGAATTGAACCCGGATACCATCTCTTCCAACTCTTCTCTTGGTATGATGGAGGGATTGGCAACGTCAATATCCTGGCCCCAGAGGTCAAGAAGAAAGATCCCCGGGATTCTTTCTCCCAGGATCTCCCTTGCTTCACTAAATGTATAGGCCTGAACAAATTGCAGGGCATTATCGGCAGGAGCAATTTCATTTCTGACAAGTTCATGCTCAAAAGCGGAGTCATCTATAAAACAGATTACCCTGTCCACAATAATCTACGCCAACCCGCTGCCTGTTAAACGTTCAAGGGCCTCCAGGTATTTTTTCCTTGTTTTTTGAACAATGTCATCGGGAAGCTTTGGCGGAGGGGGGGTCTTCGACCAGTCCAGGCCATTGAGATAATCCCGTAAATACTGTTTGTCAAAACTCTTCTGGGGTCCGCCGGGATTATATGTATCCACAGGCCAGAATCTTGATGAATCGGGTGTTAATACTTCATCTATGAGAATAATTCGGTCACCGTCAAAACCGAATTCAAATTTTGTATCGGCAATGATTATTCCCTTTTCTGACGCGAAATTACGTCCGAATTCATATATTTCAAGGCTTATATCCCTGATTTTTTCAGCATCATTTTTTCCAAGAATATCAATAACAGCATCAAATGAAATATTTTCATCGTGGTCACCCTGTTCCGCCTTTGTTGACGGCGTAAAAATGGGCTCGGGGAGTATTGCGGATTCCTCCAGTCCTTCCGGAAGGGGAATATTGCATATACTTCCTTTTTCAAGGTATTCATTCCAGCCCGAACCTGAGATATACCCTCTTACTATACACTCCACCGGCAGAGGGTCAGTCTTTTTAACCAGCATGCTCCTGCCGATAAGGGAATCTTTATACTTCTGACATGGCTCAGGGTATTCATCAGGATTGGTAGAAACTATGTGATTTTCTACAACTGACTGCAGTTTTTCAAACCAGAATACGGATATGGCTGTTAAAATCTTGCCTTTATCAGGGATGGGATCATCCATTACAACATCAAATGCCGACATTCGATCGCTGGCAACAATCAGGTATTTTTCGTCTACTTCATATACATCTCTCACCTTTCCCCGTTTTACCAGGTCAAGATCCGCAAAATCAGACTTTATCACTATATTATCAGACATATACTGTCCCTCCTCTTCCATCGGTTTGAATATTCAATAAGGAATAAAAAGTGGTATAATTTAACATTTAAGAGCTAATGTCAAGAAAGACAAGGGCCACCTGAAACACAATAAAGATGTTATTTGATTTTTTTCTTACAATAGAAACATTTTCCGGTGCATAGAATTGGCACAAGGCGCAAGGCTCATCCGCCTTTCCACCCTCCGCAGTACCTGCTACGGAGGGCGGGCGCACAAGGCTACGGCGGGACAGGATAGTGCGGCAGGCTAATACGAGACTGAATAATTTGGTGGCATGTAAAATGCCACCCTACGAAAACCATTTAAACCGTAGGGTGGGGTTTTATACCCCACCGCATCATGGTTCCAGACAATATTTACCAAGAATAGATATACCATTTGGGACTATTTTAACCGTAATAAAGCTGTTATTTGTTTTTATTCTTTCAATGGATTCTTTTTCCGGCACATTGAATTGGTGAGAGTGCATAAGATTCTTTATTGAATTTCAAATAATTCTTGGATAGATGCAATAAAATCTGGTAATATCTGTTAATTATATAAAAGATGCTTTCTTACAATTTAGGGTGGGCTCTTGTCCCGCCAAAGCTGACAAGCGACGGCGGATTACGCCCCACCGGATCATGGTTTATGACGGTATTCCAGCATTATGAATTTTTCTCGGTCGGGAATAAATCCCGACCCTACGTTTATGAATCTTTTAAATTGAAGGATTACATCTTGATGGTGGATCAGGATTAAGTCATTGAATCTTTCCATTTAGGGTGCCAACATGCAGATTTCCAAAGAAAACTACGAGCTTCGCAGGGATATTCAGCGTTTTGAAAAAAGAATAGAGGAAATGCACCAGGACTTCTATAAGTATTATAACGGGATAGAAAAAGTGCTTCCTCCCTGGGAAAGCCTGGAAAGAGAACTTTTACTCTATTCTAAGAAAAAGATATTTGACAGGCAGCTGGCAAGCAATTTTGACAGGATTCTCTATAAATTCCAGAACCGAAAAAAAATCTGGCTTCACTGGGTTGATGAATATCACCATAGACGTGATAAAGAAGAAGAGGAGGCTGAGGAGGAGTCAGAGGATACTGAGGAGGACAGAGGTTAGTGGAGTTCGAAGTTGGAAGTTCGTAGTTCGAAGTTGAGAACAATTTGCGAGAGAACGGAAGGGGAGTAGAAAATTGGGAACATGGAGTAATGATGAGACCCCTCCGTAAATTTGAGCGCCCCCTCCGTCATTCCCGCGAAAGCGGGAATCCATTTTATTATTAAAGAATATCATTATATAAATCTTTCCATTCAGGATTAAAACCTTCTATCAGCTCAATTTTCCATAAACGGTTCCATTTTTTAATTTGTTTTTCTCTAAGAATTGCAGAATTAATGTCTTCAAGCAGCTCATAGTAAACAAGACAGTGGATTTTATATTCCACAGTAAAACCAGGAACAACATCGTTTTTGTGTTCCCAAATGCGTTTTATCAAATCGTTCGTAACACCCGTATAAAGTGTTCCTCTGGGTTTGCTGGCTAATATGTAAACAGCAGGCTTTTTCATTTTTTAAATGGATTCCCGCTTTCGCGAGAATGACACACAGCTAGATAGCAATACTAATCTTTCTTCGCCTAAATGCCTGGAGTTTCAACCATCACTGAGAGGGATACTAAGTTTATTCTTTTATACCGGCCTTATCAAGATAGTCCATATAATATTTTAATACCTTGTTTCTAAAGCCCACTGTTTCATCAAAGGGCGGTATCCCGCCATATTCCTTAACTCTGTGGGGGCCCGCGTTATATGACGCGAGTGCGAGGCTGATATCTCCCTGTTGTTTCTTTAATAATTCAGCAAAATAAAGAAGGCCGTATTCAATCGCGTTCGCAGGTTTTAAACGGTCATCCGTTTTCTTTTTCAGGAGTTCCTTTTTATACCGGTCAAACAGTTTTTTCCGTTTTTCCCCAAGATCAAGGGAGCCTTGCATCAATGTATAGGCCTTTTTCGCGTGATGCAGATCAGATTCCCCTGCTATCTTCTTTAGCGTCCCGCGGGCCTGTTTTCTTAAATCCCTTTCTTTCTTAAGGAGAGCTGTTGCTTCCTTAAAATATTCAGGCATATAAATATTTTTCAGACCCAGGTCTTTCCCGGTTGCCGGCATAATCTGGGTTAAACCGGCAGCCCCGACACTTGAAACTGCCGAAGCATTAAAGGATGACTCCCTTTTCATTAGGGCTATAAAGAGTAAAGGATCCACTCTGTAAATCTTATCTGCTGTTTTATCAACAGCTGATTCTATTATCGGGATGAGGCCTGTTAAATTCTGCTTAACGACTTCTTTCCAGGCACCTGATGTTGAAGGATTATAATGGAGATTGTCCATGTCAAGGTCAAACTTCTTCAGGTCTGCCTCAGATGCGTTTTTAACAAAGCCGTTAAATACATAGTTTACAAACCGGACATTTTCAGAAGTTAAAGGGAAACCATTATCCTTTTCTCCCTGGCACAGGTTATGAAAATGTGCTAACCCGTCCCGAAGCCGGTTATTGGTCTTTAAAAAACTTTCAGCCAGTAACCGGTCAATTACTTTCCCGCAGATTTCATCATTAAATCTATCATCATTGTCCGGGTTCAAGCTCGAGAGGTGATCAGCGAGTTTTCTTTTAGCTGAACCCCTTTTGCTTTTGTATTGAAGATAATTTTCAAGAATTTTTTGCGCCTGATAATCAGATGACCTTTTTCTCCCCCTGTAAGCCATAGCTTTTCCGGCTCTTTCAAGGGCTTTCCCGGCCTCTTTAAACAGCTTTTTTGAGTCCAGATAATCTTTGTCCGACACAACCTTCATCCCAAATGATTCAGCTGTGTCCGGTTTTATCCGCAGAATTCCCTGTTCGCCACGGTATGAGTCCCCCTGGCGCGTCTTTTCAAGCGTCTTTAAATTGTATTCCATGATATGTTTTTTAATTATGGAATAGGCAGGAGTATGGGGATCCGCAAAGGAGCAGACAGGAAATATTAATAAGGTATAAAAAACGATTGTCCTGATAATTCTATGTAAAGATATAGTTTGATTATGCAAGACGGGATCTCTTTATATATAAATTATTGACAGGTATATAAAAAAGACAGGCAGCGAAATGAAAGTACTGCCTGTCTTATAATAGCTGGTTTATAGATGCTTTATTTCCCGGAATCATATATTTCAATGATTTTATCGGTTATATCAATCGCGTCATCAAAGGCAGCAGTAGTGTTTTTTTCAAAGATAATAGTGTAGTTTTCATTTTTTTGATAGTCTCTTATGATCTGCGCTATCTCCCTGACAAATTTGCGGCTCAATTCCTCATCCTTCAGTTTTGCTTCAAATTCTATATCTTCCTTCATACGCTGAAGTTCCTTGATCGTCTTATTAAGAAATTCAGCTTTTTCTCTTCTTACCTGAATTGTCATTTCCTGGGCCTTGGTTTGCAACTCCTCGTTCAGCTCCTGGGCAGCCGTCTGTTTTTCCACATATTCATTTCTTTTGCTCTCAATATCCTTAAAAAAACTGGCACGGAGCGCAATGGTCTTTTTTGATTGCGCCATTATTTTCTGTGTATCAATGATACCTATTTTAACTTCAGCAGCCTGGGCAGAAAATGAAATGACTAATAAAAAGAGAGTTGATAAAATCAGTAACGATGTAAGTTTTTTCATGTTATGTATCCTTTCACATAAGAATAGTATCTTACTCCTCCTTACTAATTCAGGCAGGGGTAAAAGTCAAGATCATAGATGTGGGGCCAAGAGTTTTGAAACAGTCTCTCAAAACCACACAGGTTATCCGGTTAAACAGCTGATCCGGTGAAAATCATCACTGTACTATGTCATAAAGACGTATAATTTTATCGGTTATGTCTATAGCATCATCCGAATCTACTATCGACCTCTTTTCAAGAACAATCGAATACTTCTCTTTTTTTCGGTATTCCTTTACTATTTCCAATACTTCCTGGAGTATCGTTCTTCTCAATTCCGCGTCCTTCTTTTTCAACTCTTCCTCAAGATCGCTCTTCAGTCGCCTGAGTTCCTTGGCTTCCCTGGTAAGGTTCTCCGATTTCTCCTGTCTGACTTGAGGGGCCATATCCCTTCCACCAATTCTTATTTCTTCCTCCAGCTTCCTGAGTTCATTCTGTTTAGCGTCAAGGACAGTTCTATTACTTTGAACATCTTTTAAAAAAATTGCGCGGGCTTTCCCTGCGGATTTCGATTCCCTCAATATTTTCTGTGTGTCTATAACAGCGATCTTCATGTCCGCCGCATAAACCAAACCTGAGTGTGCAAAACAAATCAATGCAAACAAGATTATGGCAAATAATTTTTTTCTCATAATAATCCTCTCTATTAAATTCTAAAAGTATCCCTGGTAAAGAAATATGTATGCTGCAACAAATTTTAAATCATATATTTACTTTATTTATTGAGTCCGGATGTTAGATATATTATTATTACGGGTAATGTATTAAATTATTCAATAGCATTTGATTTGTCAATATTTCAAGGAGTTTATTATCCATGTGATTTTCATTTTATTGAAAAATCATAATGAAATACAACCTGAATATCTTATAAAATTGACTTGAAATAACAGGTGCTTTATAG